>JBIKVD010000013.1:0-26569 GCA_044357055.1 Oligoflexales bacterium
TTGGCGAAGTGATCCGGCGTGAACGATTGCGACTTTCTTTGACGCAAAAGGAACTAGCCCAAAAATATCATCTTTCGCTGCGGGTTATTCGCGACTTAGAGCAAGGACATATGAATGCCTCCTTGAAAGCTACCAAAGAAATCCTAAAGGTTTTTGACTGTACCCTCACGGTGGGGTAGACCTATGGACGTAGCCTTATAAACCCTTGCTACAATGAAAGATTAACGATGGCCCCGAAGAAAACACAGAACACCCACCCCAGAAGCACCGGCATCCTCTTGGCCATATCGAGCTTGCCAACCCCGTTTGCTGTCGGGGCTTGTGGCGCTCAGGCTGGGCTTTTTTTGGCTTGGCTTAAAGAGCATCAATTTGGCTATTGGCAGGTTTTACCCATTAGCCCTTTGGGCCAAAACGATTGCCCCTACGATTCCTCCAGCTCCTTTGCCATCGACCCATTGTATCTTGATGCAAGCCTCGTAAAGGATCTAGGCATCGAGGCAATATCCCACTTCGCCGGCGGAATGGACGGGGCCATAGATTATGGCCAGGCCCGACAAGCGACAGAGACCTTTTTGAAGAAGGCTTGGGCGCAATTGAAACAAAAGCCAGACTCCCCATTGGCCAAAGATTTTGCACAATTTCTCGTGGACGAACAATCCTGGTTGGACGACTGGACCCTTTATCAGCAACTAAGCCTAGTCTACCAATCTCGAGACTTTAGCGCTTGGCCCGAACCTGTGAGAAAGCGTGAAAAAAGCACGTTAAATGCCCTCCGACAGAAGTATCACCAAGAAATGATGGTCGCCTCACTCGGGCAATTCTTGGCGCAAAAGAGCTTTCTTGCCCTAAGAGCCGCAGCTGAGGAAAACCAAATAAAACTCGTTGGCGATGTCCCCATCTATGTCAGCTACGAAAGCGCTGATGTTTGGGCCCATCAAGATTTGTTCCAACTAGACGAACAAGGCCGCCGCATCGGAGTCAGCGGGGTACCGCCAGACGCCATGTGCGCTGATGGACAAATATGGAATCACCCTCTCTACCGTTGGGATGATCGCGGTGAGGAATTGAAAGAATACTGGGGGCAGAGAATTTCCCGCTGCCTGAGATTCTTTCATCAAGTGCGCTTGGATCATTTTATTGGTTTTTGCCGGTATTTCTCTATTCCGTATGGCGCCCATGCGTCCCAAGGCGCGTGGCTGAAAGGACCAGGACAAGACCTGTTTGACTATTTAACGGAATATCTTGGTAGCCCACTTCCTTTTATTGCCGAGGATTTAGGTGCCGTCGATGAGGATGTCCATGAGCTTCGTCGGAACATTGACATACCTGGTATGGGAGTCATGGTCTTTGCCTTGGGTGGGGACGAATTGCACGCTGAGCAGAACATGGAACCTAACATGGCATTCTATACCTCGACTCATGACACCGATACCTTGGCTGGAACCTGGCAGGAAATGCAGAACTTGGGCCCCTACACGCCAGAGCAACATCGAGAATGTCTAAGCAAAGCCTTAAACAGTGCCGCCAATCTCGTGATACTGCCATGGCAAGACGTGCTTGGGCTCGGGTCCTCAGCACGTATGAATGTACCTGGCACCGCCCAGGGCCAATGGCGTTATCGAGCCCACGCCCAGGACTTTCAGCCCATGCCCTGGCTTCTAGGGATGATCCGCGAGAGTCATCGTCTTTCTACCCCAACACCAACTTGCCAATAATATTCGCAAATTCAGTGATTTACTACCATGCCGAAATTTTCTGCCAACCCCATTTAAGTTGGGATCCAAGAGTACCGAAGCCAACTTAAGTAGCTAGAAGGAATCTTAATCTCCCTGTGACTAAAGCGGATCTGGATGAGATTTGGGGATCACAGAAATCTAGGTAACAGCAACCTAGTTAAATCTGATGATTTAAGGCCGCAAAAATATTTGCGACCTTCCCTCTTACTCTTACTCTTTCTCTTTAATCTTAAGTGCAGCCCATCTGATGTGGCCGTTTCAAGTAAAGCAAACGAGCTGACCGAAGAATCTCCGTCGGATCCTTCAGAAGCGCAAAACTCGGATGCTCCGGTTGATGTTTCGGACGTCGAAGACGATCCCGAAGTCGGCGCAGACCCGCAAGGCGCCATCAAATTCGCGATTGCGGCAGTGCCAGACTCCTTCGTTGGTGTCCCAACGACAGTGAAGGTTCAAGCCTTGGACGCCGACAGCGTTGTCGACGCCAATTTCCAACTCGATGTGGCTCTCGTCTGCTCTGGCTCTGCTACGGGCTGCGGATTGGTTGATATCATCAATGGGCAAGGCAGTATCGCCTTGAACAATAATATTGCGGAGACAGTAAACCTCAGCCTGCTTGACCGTGAAAATACCACGCTGGATGTTACAAGTTCTCGAACGGTCATTTTCAGCAATAGCGCCCCGGTTATTTCCGCGATAGCCAATCAAACCGTCAATGAAGACCAAACTCTTGGCCCGATCAATTTTTCGATACAAGATTTGGATGCACTGGACTGCACTTCCAGCGTGTCAGTCCAAAGCTCCAACCTAACTTTGGTACCCCTTGCCGCTATAGTCTTGGCGGGGACATCGCCCGATTGCACGGTTACGCTCAACCCGGCTTCCGATAAAAATGGCACCGCCATTGTTACCCTCAGCGTCAGTGATGGTAGTCTTAGCGCCTCCACGAATTTTATCGTCACCGTAGCCAATATGGATGATGTTCCGACAGTTGCGAACTTCGCTCCCAACGCTCTGACCGAGGATGCCGAATCCCTGGTCACCTTAAATTATGTGGACTTGGACAACGATCTGGCTACGGCATGTGCGATTAGCAATCCGTTGAACGTATCCGTCACAACTGCTTGCATCTGCGATGGCGATGGCGTCTGCACCGTCGGCGTCACAGGTACTGCAGATTTCTACGGTAGCGCCTCGTTCGAATTTACGATTACGGCTAACGGTCAATTATCGAATGCGGCAACAGCTAGCCTGACGATAAACCGGAAATATCTGAATTTTTCGCTACAGGATTCTGCTTTCACGGGCCGATTAAACGCAAGACCCGCTCCCAATGCCTTTGATGTGGGCCTGTCCTTGGGCGGGGTACCTGAAAATGCCCTGGGTGACAAAATCGAAGTACCCGTGGGAGCCGCCATTGGCAATGGTTTTTACCGTTATTTCGATCAAAATCAAGGCACCATACTTTTTTGGATCACACCGTATTTTTCTGGCAACGATGGACTCAATCATCAAATCATCAGCTCTGGCGACATGCAGATTGCAAAATCCGCCGCCAATATGCTGTCCTTCAAATTCAGCAACTCAAACGAGGCAGAATTGGATGCTAGTTCCTGGCAAGCAGGAACTAGTTACTTGATTGCCATCAGCTGGAACAGCCGTCATGCCATCGAGGGTGCCAGCAATAATGTTCGCATTTCTGTTAATAACGTTCACAACTATCTAGAGGTTGCCAATGGGTCGCCGCAAATCGGCAGCACTCTCGTGATAGGCGGGGAAAACCCTGAATTCCTGATTTCCGGCCTGACCATTTACCGCCGGGTCTTATTTGACAACGTTGGAGGGATCAATCTAGGCCAAGGGGACGAGCTTTCACAAATTTACAATAACAGCCCTAATGCTGATCCTAGTGAAGTCACCAGTTCCTGGGATGTTGTGCTATCTGTTCCTCTAAACCAAGTCCTCGGAACCCTAAGCAATGGCAGCATTCAAGCTTGGGCGCACCCTTTTAGCCAAAATAAAATAGCATCGAACAATGCGGGGGAAGGATTTTTTCAGGGAACCACTCCGGCAGATGATCAATGGATTGAGGACGGGACGCCGATTTCCGTTGTATCAGCCGCAGCTGATGCAACCATTTTCTCCCGGGGGGTGACGGTGGCTACCAATAGCGCCGACGAGGGAATCGCCCACGACATTCCAGTGACAGCAGGACAAGACCTGACGATTCGCGTCATCGGCCATGGCAGCGGTACTGGAGCGCCAAAAGTGGTCCTTTATGATCAGACCAATGCAGCTATCCTGGTAAATCTCACGGGGACAACCTCCTCTGCTCGAGATACTCCAGACGTCTTTGAATTTACGTCTGAGGTGCCTACAGGTTGCAGCCTTCTTCGTTTGAAACTACTAAACAGCGATGCCGCTACCAGCACCGTAACCTGGCACTCCGCAGAAGTTTATGCCAACAAGATAAATCGTCCAGATTTGAACAATGGGTCCGGCGATCCCTTTATACCGACCGGTTTCGCCACCAATAATCTAGAGGCTGGCAAAACCGTGCAAGAAACCATCGACGGACACACGGGCAATGCAGTTAAGTTGATCGATGCAGACAATCAAGATAGTTTTTATCAATGGGTATCTATGACTGCAGGTCAATATTATGCCCTGAGCGGGTGGTACAAGACGATTACAGCCGCCGGTTCCATGAATTTTGGCTTTTTTAACGCCACTGATTCCAGAATGAACGAGCAAAATGAAATCGTAAATCCTTGCTGCACTTACCCTAAATTTTATGCAGATCCGTCTATCACCAACTGGCGCCGCTATTCCGCAGTATCTTACGCTAGCTCGTCAGACGCAAACCACCCGATTGGATTTTCAGTGAGTGGTTTTACTGGAGCACAATATATTACGACATCATTAATAGACGATCTCTCCATGATCGTATTAGAAAACGTGGCTGTGACTATAGCACCAGCAACGGTAGCTCATTCCTCTTATAACAACGCTACCTTGGTAGATGGCAGAGATGCCTTCATCCAACCCGCGACCAATATTGATCTCAACGACGGGCTTATTAGATTCAGCTACAAACCGCGCTTTGCATCTTCACTACAGACCACCTTGAGCCAGGTCAGCGAGACCTATGTGGCAAAATGGTATGGTGATGCAAACAATCAAATCTCACTATCATGGTCAGGACCTTCACAATTAAAGTTAAGCTATACGATGAACGGTGTCTCTGCCAATTCTACTTGGAATACCGGAGCAACAATGCAGCCTGATCAGTTTCATCAGCTTGAAATTGCTTACACGGGTTCTGGCAGCATGGTCCTATCCGTTGACAGTACACAGCGCATCGAATTAACGAGCATTCCGGCGGCTTTTTCTTCGCCTTTAACGCAGACCTTCTGGGGTTCCAATGAGTCCGAGGCGGCTCAAGCGGATGGATGGTATCAACCTTACTGAAATGCCCGCAATAGTGACGCCAATATGGCTCTAAATAGCCATATTGGCACTAACGCGTACGCATTCACGATTGTCGAAAGTGTTAAAAGTCGATAAAACCTCCCGACGGTTACAATAGTCACCATGTCAAAATAACATAGCTTCTTCTGATGCTAATGAACACCATGAGGGTTTCCTATTGGCGGGTTTGTCTCTTTCAGGTTTAAAAAAGTCCTACAACGGCCAGCAATGGGTGTTGTCTGGAATTGATTTGACCATCGCCGAAGGTGAGTTTCTGGTTTTGGTTGGTCCGTCAGGTTGTGGCAAGTCTACCTTATTAAGGCTCATTGCCGGTCTGGAAGAACCTACTGCTGGCTCCATCTTCTTTGACGATCAACTCATCAACCATTGGCCGCCCGTGCAAAGGGACATCGCCATGGTTTTTCAGGACTATGCCCTGTACCCCCACATGACCGTGGAGGAAAACCTGGGTTTTGGCCTAAAAATGAGAAAATTCCCGAAAGCGGAAATCAAAAAACAAGTTCTCCACACGGCGGCGCTGCTTAAAATTGAGCCACTTCTAAAGCGACGACCTGCTTTGCTCTCAGGAGGGCAAAGACAGAGAGTGGCGATAGGACGGGCGATGATACGCAGTCCCCAATTTTATCTTTTCGATGAACCTCTATCTAACTTGGATGCACAGCTTCGCGCTCAGATGCGGATCGAAATTGCAGAAATGCATCGGCGCAGTGGGCGCACGTCTATATACGTCACCCATGACCAACAAGAGGCCATGACCTTGGCCGATCGCATCGTGGTCTTGGATCAAGGGAAAATTCAGCAGATTGGCTCTCCTTTGGAGCTGTATCATCAGCCCTGCAATCGTCTCGTGGGCACCTTTATTGGCAGCCCCTCGATGAATCTATTTGATGGGGTCCTAACAGCATCCACGGGCATCGGACCCACAGGCAGGCTGCACTACTTTGCGATGAAAGAGACGACCCTTGAACTGCCTCCAGCACTGCCGATTCCTGATTTTGATGGTCCCTTGCAAATCGGCCTAAGGCCAGAGGATTTGCATTTGATGGGATCTTCGGAATCAAGTCGAGGTTCGGTTTCCGAAGAATGGCGCCAAGGCTATCCAGAGGAAATGACACTCGTCATTCAGCCAACAGTGACACATGTGGAAATGCACGGTCACGAAGTGCAGCTGATTGCCAAGCTGGATAACCGGCTTCTTACGGTAAGAGCACAAAATCACGAAACTATGGGCTATTTCAGTCGCTGCCGCATTGGCGATACGATTCGATTGGGTTGCCGAGGAGATAAAATTCATTGGTTCGCGGGAGACCAAAAAGGGGAACGTTTGAAACCCCGCTCGCAGTTTAATTAGCTAAGGTCGCTTTTAGCGCCCTTAGCGTATCCTGAGCGGGAATAGCCGCGAAGGATCTCCACGTCTGGATCTCCGTCAAGTGAGCAAAAGCGCCGTAGCGTGTTTAAATAAGGACCACACATGAAACGCTTCATCACCACAATCATCCTTTGTTGTCTGATTCCCTCTTTGCCGGCCCAAGCCAAAGAAAAAGTCACCCTTTGGCACACCATGAATAACGAAGAAATGAAATCCATGAGCGCTATCTTGGAATCTTTTCGCCAACAGCATCCGGACCTGCAGCTCGAGGTCCAATATCTTGCTTTCTCCGAGGCCCTAAATAAATTCAAGATCGCGGCCATGTCAGGGGACGGACCCGACGTGTTTCGCAGCGAGATCGCCTGGGTTCCAGAGTTAGCGCAAATGGGCGTCCTCGAGCCGGTGCAAGAACGCTTTAGCCCACAAGATCGTGCCGATTTTCTCGACGTGGCCCTGCGCTATTTTACGTACAAGGACCAATACTGGGGCATTCCTCAAGTCACAGACACCCTTGCTCTGCTTTATAACAAGAAGTGGTTTAAGGACAAAAAAGTCGCAGTCCCCACCACCATGGACGAGCTTATTAAAACATCCTTGGCTTTGACCGACCTTAAGACCCAACACTACGGCTTTGCCTTGATCCCTCAGGGTTATTTTATGCAACCCTTCTTATGGAGCTACGGCGGAGACCTGGTCAGAGAATCCGATCGCAAAGTAATGATCGACTCAGCAGAAACCCTGGCTGGCTGGCAGGCCTTTACCGATTTGGCGCTCAAGCATAAGGTCACCGGCGAAGGTCTGGATTTTGTGAATGGCTACACCAATGCCTTGACCGGTTTTAAAGATGGCCGCTATGCCATGATGATGAATGGACCATGGGCCATCTCCGATATCCTGAGCGGAAGCGCCTTCAAAGACGCCAGCAATCTTGGGATTGCTTTGATACCCAAAGGTCCGGGTGGAGATCAAGGTTCCCCGGTTGGCGGCCACGGATGGGTCATGTACAAAGGCTCCAAAGTCAAAGACAGCGCCTGGAAACTGATGAGTTTTCTCAGTCGCCCTGAACATCAGCTGACCTTAGCGAAAGAACGCTCCCTGTTACCCACACGCAAATCCACCTATGATGATCCTGCCTTAAAGGATAATTACATCTTTCAAGGTTTTCGCCAGCAGCTGCAAGTCGCTCGCAATCGGCCGGTAATCCCCGAAAGCGGCCTACTTTTCAAGGATTTGGATATCAATCTGCAAGGAAGCCTCTCGGGTAAGAAAACCCCAGAACAGGCCTCCAAAGACGTGGCAAAGGCATGGCGTCAACTCCTTAAACAGCCCCTTTGATAATACTGAGTTAGAGAGCCGACAAGATTAACTTGTCTCCAGTCCAGATCGTGCGGGATGAAAGCGAAAGAATGACAGGTGAAACTACCAATGATGTGCACCCCGGGAAGGACTCTCCGTCGAAGCCCGGAATTTTGCCTCGCGAGGGCAAGCACCTGCCCAGCAATGCACCTATTCGCGCCTCGCACATCCCATACAAAAGACCTTGGCACGCGCGTATATCGATAGCCTGGGTTTTTGTGACCCCCGCGCTAGCTATTACCATGCTCTTGGTCGTGTACCCCCTTGTCCAAGGGATCACGTTTAGTTTTACCGACATGAACCAATTTAACATGGGCAGCATTTTTGCTGAGCCGAGTTGGAAGTTCATCGGTCTTGATAATTATGCCAAGGCTCTCTTTGCCCCAGACACTTCGTTCTACCGCGTACTGCTGCAGTCCATTACTTTCACGCTCAGCAGCGTCGTGGCCCACATCCTCATCGGCATGGGTTTAGCCGTCCTCCTAAATCAGAAACTCAAAGGCCGTTTGCTCTTTCGTACCATGTTACTCGTACCTTGGGCCGTGCCTTCCTTTGTTTCTGCCTTTGGCTGGCGCTGGCTGTTTAATGGTGAGTACGGCTTTTTTAATCAGCTTCTCCAAGCTATGGGCATGAATTCCATTACCTGGCTCTCTGACCCCTTTTGGGCCATGTTCGCCGTTATCTTAACCAATATCTGGTTGGGTTTTCCTTTTATGATGATTACCTTTTTGGGTGGGCTCCAGAGCATCCCAAGCTCATTGTATGAAGCTGCAACCATGGACGGCGCTTCACGTTTTAAGCAATTCACCAAAATCACCTTACCGATGCTCAAGCCCGTAACTTTTGCCGCCACGCTTTTGGGCATTATTTGGACTTTTAATTTGTTCCATGTCATCTATTTGGTCACCGGCGGAGGCCCCTTTGGCGCGACAGATATTTTGCCGACCTACACATATTTCGAAGCTTTTCAGCGCTGGGAATTCGGCATGGCTTCCACCTACGGTGTGATGATCTTGAGCATGTTGCTCGTCTTTTCTGCGGTCTATATCCGCATGACCAAACCACTTGAAAACTGACGAGGCAAGTTTATGAGCCATGCAACGATAGCGAAGGCAAAAGGGACCAACCTCATCACTTTTCACAATAATACTGGTAAATCGCACCTGCTGAAGGGTCTTTCCTACTTGATTCTCAGCTTATTCTCGGTATTCGCCTTGTTTCCAGTTTATTGGATTTTAGTGACTGCCCTAAAACCCAAGGATCAGGTTCTATCCGGCACGCTGGACCTCTGGCCCAGCAACCCCACCTTAGAAAATTTTTCCTATGTTATGACCCGCAATGATGGGATCTTCTGGCAGTGGTTGACGAATAGCCTGCTGATTTCTTTGCTAACCGCACTAGTTTGCGTGTTTTTTGCTTCAAGTGCTGCCTACGGCTTTTCTCGTTTCCGTTTTCGCGGCAAGAACCTGGGCTTGTTTCTCTTTATGCTGGTGCAGATGTTCCCTGGAGTCATTTTGGTGATTCCACTGTACTACTTGATTCGCGACCTAGGCCTGCTTAACTCCTATATCGGTCTGATTTTAGCCTACACCGCTTCCGCCTTGCCATTTTGCGTGTGGATGCTCAAAGGATTCCTCGACACGATTCCCAAATCCCTGGAAGAAGCCGCTAGAATGGACGGCCTATCCGCTTTCGGGATCTACACCCGCATCATGGTGCCTTTAGCACTCCCTGGATTCGCGGTGACTTTGTTCTTTGCCTTTATTACCGCTTGGAACGAGTTTATGATCGCCATGACCTTTCTAAATCAAGAGAGCCTCTATACCCTGCCCATTGGCATCCAGACCTTCGTTCACGAATACAATACAGAGTGGCATCTAATGGCCGCGTCTGGGCTCTTAATCACTCTGCCCGTGCTGGTGGTGTTCTTGAAACTACAACCCCTGATCATCAGTGGTTTGACGGGTGGAGCCACGAAAGGATGATCCCCATGCTAAACGGCTGGAACCTAAGCAGACGCCCAAGCTTTATCGTCCAGATTGGGCTTTCTGCGCTTTTTGGTCTGCTATTATCGGATGCCTCTTCCGCCCAGTCTCGTTTGTCTACAGACCAGATCGTTTGGCAACTCAGTTCCGACGAATCCTACACAGCCGATATCGCCGTCTCCAACGCAAAACCCCAGCCAGATACCACGGCCCTGCGAACTTTTACCTTAAGCAGCGATTTCCCTTTACGAGATCAAACTCCCGCTAACGGCCAAAGAATTGTGGTGGAACAAGCCCAGAGCTCTCGTCTCTACAGCGACAGCCCACTTTTCGACGGCCTCTATGCTCTAGCCACGGAAGAACTTCGCCAAAACAGTGTCTCCCAAATTTCTGATTGGTCTTTTGAGACAACCCAATGCTCCTGCTTTGAGACCGGGGAACTATGGAAATACGTTTGGACCAGGGACATTTCTTACAGTGTGGACTTAGGTCTAGGTCAACTGGACTTGGATCGAGCCCTGCAATCCTTGCTCTTTAAGCTCTCTTCTTTTCGCAGCGAACATGGAGGATCTAACAGTCAATTTATCGTCCAGGACACCGGCAGCGGTGGCTCCTACCCTGTAAGCAGCGACCGCGTGGTTTGGGCTTTGGGCATGGAAGAAGTCCTGAAACATATGGCTCCCGCCGATCAAGAGAAGTGGCGCCGCCGGGTCCTGGACGTCTTAAAAAACGTGATCTATCAGGATCGTGGATGGATTTTTGACACCCGGGATGGGCTCTATCGCGGAGAACAGTCCTTTTTAGATTGGCGCCAGCAGAGTTACCCCAGTTGGACCGCACAAGATGTCACCGCCATCTATGAAATGAAGGCGCTATCAACCAATGTGTTGCATTTCGCCATGCTCCGCTTCGCAGCGCAGCTGGCGGCCGGTGCCGGCGAAAGTACAGAGTCAGACAAGTTTTCAGAGTGGGCCAGGGCGCTGAAGACCAGTATCAATGCCGCCTTCTGGCAGGAGAATCCCGGCCGCTATCTCGCCCTAGTCGGACCCGAGTTAGACCGCGGCCCTATTGATCGCCTCGATCAATTAGGTACCGCACTGGCGATTATTATGGAAGTGGCAGATCCAGAACAAGGCCGCCGGGCCATTAGCAACTATCCCGCCACCACTGCTGGAGTGCCCGTCATGTGGCCGCAGCAGCCGTTTACTCCCATTTATCACAACCGTGCTATCTGGCCTTTCGCGTCGGCCTATTGGGCCCTTGCGGCCAAGAAAGTCCTGCATCAGGAGGCCTTTGACCATACAGCGGCTTCGCTCATGCGAGGGGCAGCCCTTAACCTCAGTAATATGGAAAACTTCGAGTTCCTAACCCAAAAAAATTGGCTAGATGATGGCGCCTACAGCGGCCCCGTGGTGAATTCCCGCCGGCAGCTGTGGTCCGTCGCTGGATACCTTGCTCTGGTTATCAAGGGGATTGTCGGCATCGAATTGGACGAAAGCGGCAGCTACTTGACGATTCAACCAACCCTCACGCCTTGGCTCCGGGAAAATGTGCTACAAGACGGTTTTTTGCGGCTTGTGAATCTCCCCCTTTCCGGGTCTAAGTCCATCGATCTTCATTTGACTTGGCCGAGTTCGAGTGGCGGAGTTCTACCTGAACTTATCGTCAAAAGCCTAAGCACAGCAGACGGCCAGGTTTTCCCGAACCTAAGCAAGATTCCCTTATCAGCACTTGGCCAACATGAAATTCTCAAGGTGGAACTGGCTCCGAGCCCGAAACTCAACCCGGGCGCCTCAGCGGGACCCGTCCCCCCCAAGCTAAAGATCATCCGTGTCGCTCATCCTGACAAGCTCAGTTTTAGCGAAGTGAAGCAGCTTTGGGCCCCTAAAGAACCTCGGCTAACGCGCTTGGAATCTAAGCCCGACCAGGGCTCCGTTCAACTAGCATGGACCAGTGACGGTGAATCCGATGTTAGCTTTCGCGTCTGGCGCAACGGAGCCTTAGTGTCCCCGCAGCTGAACCAGACCACCTGGACGGACATCACGCCTCCCACGGACCAAGCCCTATGTTATAGCTTAGAAGCGGAATATTCCGGCTCGGGTCATCGCTCCCACCGCAGTCAGGCTCAGTGCCTCTGGCAACCCGGTGCCATCACGGATTTCTATAGCGGTGACTTACTGCGGGGCGTGAATGAATTCCCCGCACTTTCCTATGAAGGCAGTCGAGCTTATTTTGGCGATTGGGGCTGGTCAGGACAACAACTCGCCGTGCAGACCTTTACGCCTAGTCGCAGTGGGATTTACCTAGCGCAAAGCAGTTATGCCCATCCGGGGCCTATCTCCACCGGTGTGACCGCCGGGGTTAAAAAGCTCGAGATATTCTCATCTGCGAGCCTTCCGCCTGTAACCTCAACGATCCTAGTGATGCCGCATCGCGGGCAAGGGGGCTTCGCCACCTCAGCTTTGTCACCCATCCGTTTACAAGCAGGGCTTACTTATCGCCTAGTTTTGAGCGATTTTTGGAATATGTCTTATCTAGAGCATTTTACTTCCTACTATGGCAGTGGTGGCCAAGCAGGAAGTCGCAATCGAATTGACTTAGCTGGACTAAAACTACTTTACTTCCAGCCTTGAGAGGAAAGAATCTATGATGCCACGATGCAAAACGCCAAACCTCCGCGCAAAAAACCTGACCGCACAGACTATGGCTATCCTAGGAATTGTTGGTTTTCTGAGTTCCTGCCGCAAACTCAACGACGGCGCCAACAAAACTCGGCCCCTGGGACCCGCCCCTGAGCTGCGCGTGGCTGGCAGTGGTGGTTTGGACCTAGGTCGCAAACTAAGCGATGAGTCCATCGATTGGCGCAAAGAAGTGATTTACCAAGTCATGATTGACCGCTTTGTCGACGGCGACGCTAGCAACAATGAACCCAGCAGCGACGAAGCGAGCTATGAAGCTTATTCCGTTTATACCGAAGGGCAAAGCGAGACGGCGGTTCTGAAAAAATACCAAGGTGGCGATCTCGCCGGCCTCAAAGAAAAACTGCCCTACATCAAGGATCTCGGTTTTACCGCTCTTTGGCTGTCGCCGATCTACGAGAACAGCGACGCTCCCGATTACAGCTATCACTCCTATCATGGCTATCATCCTGTCGATTTTTATGGGGTTGAAAGACGTTTTGGTGATCTCGCGCTGCTCAAAGAAACCGTGACTGAGGCCCACGCTCTTGGGCTTAAGGTTATCCTCGATGTGGTCAACAACCACACTGGCAAAAAACATCCTTTTGTGAATGATCTAAACTTGTGGCGCGAGGGGGGCTATCACAATTGGTTTAACACTCATGCACACGAGTCAAATGCCACTTCGATCTTTAATTGGGGCTCCCAAGAAGAGATTCGCAACAAAGAACTAGCGGGATTGCCCGATTTTGACCTTAGCAACCCGTACGTCGTTGACTATTTAGTCGATGTTTCGAAATACTGGATTCAAGAACTTGGTGTGGATGGTTTGCGCCTGGATGCCGTTCGCCATGGAGATGAGGGGTTCTGGAAACAGTTCAATCAAAGGATCAAAGCCTACGCCGGGGAGAACTTCCTGCTGATTGGCGAAATTTTTTCCGAAGATCCCTTGATCTACCGCCCCTACCGCGATGCGTCTTTTGATAGTTTTTTCGATTTCCCGACCCAATCTGCCCTGGTCAAGATTTTTGGCCAGGACGCCCCGCTAACCGAACTGACAAAATCACTGCAAAAATCCCAGGAATTATTTGCTGAAGGTAAACTTGCAGGACTCTTTCTGGATAATCATGATTTGTCCCGTTTTAGCTATATGGTCAAAGATCAGACCCAAATCCGCTCGCGGACCAAACTGGCCCTGGCTTACTTATTTGCCGCGGGCGGCATCCCTCAGGTGTACTACGGGACAGAAGTCCTGCTGGAAGGCGGGCCAAAAACCGATCCTTTGACCAATGAAGGCAGCGACTACCTCAACCGCCGCATGATGAGTTTTGATGGCGTCGCTCGAGAATCCGAGTGGGACGGCATGATTAGTTTCCTCAAGAACCTTAATAAGGCACGCAAGGATTACGACGCCCTAGCGGTCGGTCAAATGGTGGAACTCTATAAAGATGCCCAGACCTATATCTTTGCGAAAGTCACGGACAGCAATTTTGTTCTCGTGAGCCTGAATGCCTCAAGCGAAGAACGATACCTCGAAATCCCCCTGAGATTTGAGATGCTGCAAAAAACCCTGACCGAGGCAGAAACCATGGATTCTGAGGGGCTCTTGTCCTATAGCGCGCTGCGTTTAGAGCCTGGCGTACTCAAGATCACCTTGAAGGCCAGCTCCGCAGATGTACACGGGCTCTTACACGAGCAAGATGCTGTGCTACCAGAGGGGTATGATTTTACCACCACGGAGTCCATCTTCACCGCTCCTGGTGCCGTGGATGTGGTGTTCACCTTCCAAACCGAGAGATCTGACATCGGCTCTCTTGCCTTGGCTGGATCTTTCAACGGCTGGTCCAAGACCACCAACATGTTTACCCAAGTGGCGCCAGGCTCTTGGAGCGTGACCGTGCAGCTAAAACCTAATGTCTACGAATATAAGCTGGTTATTAACGACAATGAATGGATCCAAGATCCCTTGGCCGCAGAGCAAAAAAGTGACGGTTTTGGTGGGGGCAACTCCGTGATTAGAGTCACGGCTGATTGAAATTTGGCTCTTGTAACTCTAGCGCCTGCTCTGGGCTGCTCAAAACCTGACCTCCAAAGGTCTGTGACTCACCCTTAAAACAAGGCATGTTTGGCAATTCCAGACGCAGGGTAAGGCCTGTCAGAACGGGTGGGACCGCATCTCTGGCTACTTCGCAAACGCCCACGATGGAGCCTTGTTGGGGTAGGGTTGACCATAAACTTACACCGTCCTGAGTTTCAGCCGCCTGCCAACGTAGAGCACAGCCTTTTATCAGCTGGGCTGGACCTTTGGTCCGAGGGGCCCAAGTCACGTTCAGCTCTTTGTGATAGGTAGCTCCGGCAAAAGACGCCAAATCATCCACTACGGCGTTGACTTCTAAATGCCAGGAATTTGCGCACAACCCAGCGCAAGAAAGGGTCTCGCCCTTCACTAGGCGGGCCGTAGCTGTCTGAATCACGGGCTGGCCAACGAAACAAGCCGAAGATACGCTGGCATCGGCATCCCTTTGCGTACCCACATCCAGGGGCGCTATAGAACAGGACGGCATGAACATCGTAAATGCCAAGGAAGTACTGAGCGAAAATAGATTTGGAAAGTATTTCATGGCGGTGACTCCTTTGAGATCAGCTTTCTAAGTCGGCCACAATGTCATATATTAAGTCTTAATGCCAATCTTTCCTAAATTTCACAAAAAATACGCATTGTTATTTTAGGATAGCGGTAATTTCGCCGCCCTTTATAAAAAAGGGAAGCACAGGCCTAAGGCTGGGTTGCCAGAAAACTCTTTAAAGCTAAAGGCAACCTGGCTGCCCAAGCCGCCTCATTATGTGAAGCATTTTCTTGCCAGTGATACTGCAGACCTTGGGCCAGCACGGGCTGCATTTTGCGCCTAAATTCATAGTTAGCGCAGTAATTGTCCGCATCTTGATAGGAGGGACTGCTCCAACCCTTAGACCCTAGCTCTGGGCAGGACCCGGATTTTAAGGCGCCGCCGCTATCAACATAGTAGAACCCAGAGTTTGGGGGTGCTTCGAACCAATGTTCTAAGATGGTTTTTTGATTCTTCTTCAGCCGCCCCCACCCTAAAGTGCCTGAAAGCGACCCCGCCCAAGCATAAACCCCTGGATGCCGCCCAGCAGTCCATAAACTGATCAAGCCGCCCAAAGAGGAGCCCATGATCCCAATCTTAGGTGTGACAGGAAACAAAGCCTCTGCCATAGCCAAAACTTCCGTCGTAACATAATCAGCATAGGCATCACCGAGGCTCGATGGATTGGTTGCTGTACCAAAATCTAAGTCATCGGTATGGGTGTATTCAGCCATACGCTGATCCGTATTGTCGATCCCAACCACCAACACTTTAGCACCCAACATTCTTAGCGCTTGGTCTACTTTCCACCCACCAAAAGGTGCCTCGGGCGCGAAAAGATTCTGCCCGTCTTGCATTACGAGAATGGGCCAGGGACCTTGGCCAGTGGGAACGGCAACCACGAGCCATCTGGGCTTTAACCTCCCATCTCCTGGCACGGACCAAGCACGCCGAAAGTAAGTATCCAGGTTCCTATTTACCATTGCTGCAGCAGGCCTAGGATCTTGCAGGAGGCTTAATTCTCCAAAGCCATCACGGACAAACCAGGTCGCCAGTGGATCCGCATGAAAATCGCCTTTCCCATCAACAAACTTATATCCGTCAAGGCTGGACGAGGGTGTTAGCTTGCCAGTTAGGCGAAAACCATAGAGTTTTTGCCCTGAAAGCGCATCCTCCCGCAGCAAAGTCATGGCCACGGCTTGCCATTGGCTAAATTCCCCTGCAACGAGATGGTATTGACTGCTGAAAATCCAGTGGCTTCCACCCTCTTCAAAGGGCACCTGTCCTTGCATTTTGAGCCATAAAAGAAATTCCTGTGGGCTTGAGGTCTCTTCCAAGGCCTTGGACAGGATGGGATAATCCCCTGCATTGGGTGGGGACCAGAGCTGTGTCTTTCCCTCAGCGGCTCTGTCCTGCCCCTGGGAACTTTGACTCCAAAACCCCGCAAGACAGTGCAGTCCTATGATTAAAATAGTCAAGTTGGCCATACCCGCAAACCCCATGAAACAAGGCTTCTGTCAGAACTGCTTCTGTTTAAAATCAAGTGGAGAGAAAGAAGCAGAAAAGCTAGGTTACCCAATCCAAATCGCTGGTGAAAGGGTGATTGTGTTGCCCATAGGACAAATCCGGATAATTACCTGGAAAATAAGGATAAATCCCATGTTAGGAATGTTAAGGTTTTTCTCCTCGTTCGCGGTCATGGTTTTACTCTGCTCCGGTTGGAGCCACCAGGCCTTAGCTAGCACTGCACCCGATGCCAGCATCAAAACGATCGCCACGGATCCAAAATTTGGTCCGCGAGTCGAAGCTCGAGTCAGTCCAAGCGCTGTTCGTAGATCACACCCGTTGAGAACCACCCATCAGGATTGGAGCAACGAGGTTATCTATTTTCTATTAATTGATCGCTTCCATGATGGTGACCCCAGTAACAACAAGAGCGGCAATCCGAACTCCCACGTCCTTTGGGATGGCAAAGAGCAGACGCGCCAGCACCTGAAAACCTACCAGGGCGGAGACTTGGCTGGCGTCATCGAAAAGCTGGACTACCTTAAGGGACTAGGGGTGACCGCTCTTTGGTTGTCTCCGGTCTATGATAACGCCGCCAAGGATTTTTCCGGCTGGTGGCCCTATCACGGCTATCATCCCGTTAATTTCTATCAGGTAGAAGATCACTTCGGTGACTTAGCTCTGATGCGCAAATTAGTGGATGCTGCCCACGAGCGGGGCATGAAAGTCATGCTGGACATGATCTATAATCATGTCGGTCCTGAGCATGCTTTTGTTATGGATCAAAGTAAATGGAAGGACCAGGGTTTTGCAAAATGGTTCCATCCCCATTCTGGCAAGGACGATAGCACCTCGATCAAAAATTGGGAGGATCAGAAAGAGCTTGAGAATCTCGAGGTCATGGGCCTTCCCGATCTCGACCAAGATAATCCCTATGCCTATGAGTGGCTGCTGGATATTTCAAAATACTGGGTCATGGAAACGGGTGCAGACGCCTTTCGGCTTGACGCGGTTAAACATGTGGCGCCTTCCTTTTGGCAGAAGTTTTCCAAGGATATGAAGAAATGGGCTGGTGCTGATTTCTTTCTTCTAGGAGAGGTGTTTTCTGGCGACGCCAACTACCTTGCCAAGTATAAGGACCTGGGTTTTGATGGTTTATTCGACATTCCTTTGTATTACACGATCCGCCAAACCGTGGGCCAAGGTAGCTCCCTGTTAGTCCTAAGCGAGCAGATTCTCAAAAACCAAACCCTATATGGCAACGCCTTTCAGCCAGCCCTCCTCATAGACAACCACGATTTGGTCCGCTTTAGCCATATGGCTCCGGATCGGGTGGCGGAGCGGATCAAACTAGCTTTGACCTTGATCCACACTCTCAACGGGATCCCTGTGCTTTATTATGGCACCGAAGTCGCTCTGGCTGGAGCTCCTGACAAGGACCCCACCACTGGTGAAGGCTTGGACTATATGAACCGCCGGATGATGCCTTGGCCCGAAGTCAAAGCCCAAGAAAGCAATCCCGAGGGTATTATCGCCCATATTAAGGCCCTGACGAATCTACGAAAAGGCAAGGACCAGTACGGCAAAGGTAGATTGATCGAGCTTTACAAAGATGCCACCACTTACGTCTATGCAAAGGCTGGCACTAAGGATCTCTCGCTCGTGGCCATCAATGCCAGCGTCGAAACCCGCACGGTGGAAGTCCCCTCCCGCTATCAATTATTTAACGACAAAACCCCGTTTAAAACCCTTCTAGGCCAAGCGCCAGCCTCTGCCGTACAAGGTGACAAACTACGCCTCGTGCTGGCACCCTATTCTTCCTCTGTGTTGGAGGCACCCCTGCCTGCGGGTTTTGCTCTCGATGCCAAGGCCGATCCGGCGGTTGCTGCAACGGAATACCTGACCGCAGATTTTGTGAAGACCAAATTCTCTTACGCTGCGGCCGCGCCAGCTCCAAGCACAGTGAGCCTCGTAGGCGATTTCAATGCCTGGAAACCAGACGCCCACCCCATGACTTTAGACCAGAAAAGCGGACAATGGCAGATCACCGTGCCTTTGAAGGCTGGCCGCTACCTCTACAAATTTCTCGTCAATGGCAAGGATTGGTTGCCAGATCCTAAGCAGCCAGAATTCGAACCGGATCCCTACGGAGGCAAGAACTCCGTGCTTGTCGTGAAAGAAGTTCCCCAGGTTCAGCTGTAGGCATAGGCTCTGCAGGCACGGGAAGTAACAGTGGAAAGAACAAGGGTGTTCAGTGGCGATCCCTGGGAGAGCGAAGTTGGCTATTGCCGGGCGATCAGAGTGGCCAATCAGGTCTTCGTCAGTGGGACAGCCCCTCTCAACGACGATGGCAGCGTTCATGGCATTGGTGATCCCTATTTGCAAGCTAAACGCTGCCTTGAAATCATCGCAAAGGCCATGCTCAAACTAGGCTGCCCCCTTTCCGCTGTCGTAAGAACTCGCCTTTTCGTAACAGACATTTCTCAATAGCAGGAATTCGGTCGTGCTCATGCAGAGTTCTTCGGCAACTACCCTCCTGCAACTTCGATGCTAGAGATAAAGGGCCATATAGATTCGCGGATGCTTATTGAAATCGAAGCAGATGCCTATGTGCCATAGGGGGGACGTCTCAGCGGCCTGGAATGATCTCTTACTCAGGAGCATTGTCTAGGAATCTCTGTTAAAATTTCGGAAAATTGCAAAGCAAACTAACTCGGAGTAGCTATCATGTTAAGAACTCCTTCCGTTCTCTACGTCATTTCTCTCCTTCTCTTGAACTGCGTTTCAAAAAAGGTTGTTCCATCGATAGGAAGTGACCAAAGTGAGACGGGTCCGGACTATGTCAGTGTTTCTGACTGTATTAAGGGCCATACTCCACAAGTTAGTCCGGGTTTCACTCAAATTCAGGGAATATGGGAGAGTCCTAATCGGGCGCTCTTGATTGAGGGGGATCTGCTCTGCGTACAAAACGCCTTGAATTTGCCTCCTAGTCCATCGATCGCTATGGTTTGGCGGTCAATCTATAAGATTGCGGCCGCTGACCAATCCGGGAATCTTGATCTCATCTTCCTGCAAACGATGACTCGCAGCTACAAGAAGTCCGTACTCAAGCGCCACTCTAAGGAGGTCTTTTGTGGGGTCTCCGATTGGCAATCAGGAGTGGACTATATCACAACCGGCTGCGATGAATTCTCAAAATGGATTCAGCCTCAGACCAAGGTTTATACCCAATATGAGGTCTCGGGTCAGACATTGAGGTATGGGACTTGGGATCTCTACAACGCGAGGACACCGGAGCAAAGGGTACAAATTCAAGATCGCGATACGACCTTTCAGAAGAAATAGCCCTCGATGTCTTTGCCAATGATCATGGGATCGGTGCTATTGTGGTGGAGCCGTGAAAGTATTCAAATCGGCTGTGTAGTGATCGGCGATACTGGCCTCGCCTTTGATGATCATCGACCTTTTTCCAGCTGGGTTGGCATAGAACTGTTCCAGCAGCTTTTTTATGAGGCGGGTGTTTTCATGCCATGAATTTGCCTCCAAGCCAGCCTGATCTAAAGGACCGCTGTTATCTGGCTTTTGTATGCCAAAATCGTTGACCAGCCTGTTAAGGAATTCGGATGCATTTAATGCGGTAAATCCTGCCAATAGCTGATGCAAAGTCTTAACGTCTTGCTTGGCAGCCTTTTTCAGGTAGGGATGCATCTGAAAATTCCACACCCCACCCAAAGTGATTAATTTGTTACTCCCATCGAGCTCTTCCCGCAATTCTGCGATGCTCACCTGTTCCAAAGGCGCACTAGCCTTCCTTTTGAAGGTGCATTCAATGTCGTCGAAAAATTTTTTCCCGTTTGCATATTCTCTTTTGTAGACCTCGGCACCAATTTGACAATCGAGGCTTTTTGATAGATTGCCAGAGTCATTGTAAATGCGGATTTGGGTCGATGCTCCTCCCAGGTCCCAGGTTGCTGCGTTGCCCGGGTCCACTCCTGCGGCCTCTGCTTTCGCTAGCGCTGCCCGCGAAGCTAAGGTGCCTTCTTCCTCTTGCTCGATAACGCGAAGGTCCACGACTTCAAAACAGTTGTTTTGCGCTTCCATAGTGCTAATTTGAGCGAAAAGATCGCTGATAAAAGTGTCGACAACAGCAGATTGACTCTGTCGGACTGTACGAAGGCCCTGCGTCGCTATCCCGC
The DNA here is from genome assembly GCA_044357055.1 of Oligoflexales bacterium. Lineage (GTDB taxonomy): Bacteria > Bdellovibrionota_B > Oligoflexia > Oligoflexales > JBIKVD01 > JBIKVD01. Next base: position 20,922 of record JBIKVD010000013.1, read on the forward strand.
GCACCATAATTTTGCTATTCTCGCCGATCCCACAAGCCGAGAGTAATCCCGCAAGCGTTGTCTTGACATCCAACATGTAGGTCCCAGGAGAAGCCACTAATTGAGGATCTAGTGATGAAAACTTCACTTCCCCTTTGCCATTAGGACAGGCGCTAATCATCCCGTCATTGACATTCTTCAACACTATTTTGGTTTTACTGGAGCCGATTTCAAGAAAAGCGACCCCTTTGGGTTCTTGATTGCAGGAAGAATAGCGAATTTCTTTCACTTCGGCTGTGCTGGGCACACTTTCGGGGGATTTGCAGTGGAGCAAAGCCAAAGTTGTCAGAGTTAGGTACACGCTACACTTTGGAGCAAAACTCATTAATAATCCCCTTTGGCCTGAATCCATCCGCCAGCGTTATACTCTACTATGGGAACTTCTTATAAGGAATGAGGGGCCTGGCAATGCAAGGAGGAGGAGCTAACGAAAGCTATGACAAGTAAGCGCTTCACCAGGAGAAGATTTTAGTAAGCCTGCCGAAGCTGACGCTGGCGAAAGATCTCTTTCGCCTCTGCTAGTCGCCCATTCTTTAAAACAGGAGTACGGCGCTCCCGCACGCGCTGCATTAAATCCTCGGAAAAAGTTCCAAGCAGTTCCATTTCATATTCGAGCCAAGCCCCGAACTCCTGCCACACCGCCTCGCGCATATCTAGAGTCAAACGCAAGATATCATCGGCACTGGCACCGCCAGTATTATAGACAAAATTACAGTGCTTGCGACTCACTTCGGCTGCACCTTGTCTCCTCCCAGCACATGCAGCCAGATCCAAGAGTAAACCGCTGGATACACCCAATTTGTGATCATTTTTAAAGACACAGCCGCAACTGGGGTAGGTGAAATGACCGGCTTGAATGCGGTAGTTCTCACAAAAGAGCATCTTTTGCTCTATTTCTTCGTAGGAAGCAGGCATTAGCTGCGTGGTAACTTCGGCAATAACCAGACCATTCTCCATAAAAATGGTGTCTTTATAGCCCCGAAACATCTGCGGATCGCGAAAAACATGGGGCTTACCCTCTGCATCCACGGCTAGCACTTCGGTCACGATCTGACTAATCTCGCCGCCGAAACACCGGGCATTCATTCGCACGGTCGCTCCGATTTGGCCCGGCAAGCGATACATCCAAGCGGCAGCTCCGAGTCCTCGCTCCCTTGCAAAGAGAGCCAGAGCTGTATTGCTAAGCCCTGCTCCCATCCGCACCTGATTTGCTGACTTGAGACTGAGTTCCGTCATCTTGCGCAAGGAAAGCACTGGGGCAGAAAAAGGCTGATCACTGGCGAGGGAATTCGTCCCATCGCCCAGCATGGTAAAGGCCTGCCCTTTCCATCCCTTTAAGACCTCACATAACTCTGTGACATTGCCAGGCTCGGCAAACTGAGGAGCTTCGCCTCCGGTCTGATAATTGAGAATCGTGGCTAGTCTCATGTTTCCTCGTCAAACAAGGTCAATAGGATTCCCTGCTTGATGGCGTAATGTTCCGGCAAGAAAGAAACAAAGGTGATTCGTTGTATTTGTCCCAATTCAGGGCGATTCTGATCCAATATCGATTTTACCGTCTCTAAGGCCGTGCGAGAGGCGAGAGGGTAGGGGAAACCAAAGACCCCGGTGCTGATCGAAGAAAAAACGAGATGTTTCACTCCTCGCTCTGCTGCCACCATCAAGCTTTGACGATAGCAAGATGCCAAAAGGCTTGGCTCACCTTGAGTGCCGCCTTGCCAAATGGGTCCGACCGCGTGAATGACCCAGGGGCAAGGCAAGCCAAACCCCGGGGTAAGCACCACGGACCCTGCGGCGCAGCTGCCATGGGCGCGAATCGCGGCATCTAGCTCAGCGCCCCCCACTTTCCTCATGGCACCATCAACTCCTCCGCCTCCTTGTAAATCGGTAGCGGCGGCATTGACCATGGCATCACAAGCAAACTGGGTGATGTCGCCTTGCCAGACATCGAGTTGAATGCCCTTATAGATCCTTAGGCCTAACATGGCCTCTTACTTGCTCATCTTCTTAAGTAAGGTTGCGGCAATCTCAGCTGGGGATACGGATACGGCAGCACCCGCAGCTCGCAGAGCATCCATCTTCTCCGCGGCTGTCCCTGCGCCCCCAGAAATGATCGCACCTGCATGACCCATACGCTTGCCTTGGGGTGCCGTCTGTCCAGCAATAAAGGCGCAAACCGGCTTACGGATATTCTCTTTGATGAAACGGGCGGCAATGATCTCCGCGTCACCCCCAATTTCACCGATTAAGATAATGCCTTTGGTCTCATCATCTTCTTCAAACATCTGCAGCAGATCAATATAGGTCGTCCCGATGATGGGATCCCCACCGATACCAACACAGGTGGTCTGTCCCAAACCAGCCGCCGTGGTCTGCCCTACGGCTTCATAGGTCAGAGTGCCCGACTTAGAGATAATGCCAACCTTTCCGCGCTTATGGACATGGCCGGGCATAATCCCGATCTTGCAAGCATTGGGAGTGATAACTCCCGGACAATTCGGGCCAATCAAACGAGATTTGCTACCGGTTAAAGCCCGCTTCACCGGCATCATATCTTGTACGGGGATGCCTTCCGTAATACAGACGATCAATTCTATCTCGGCTTCGATGGCTTCCAGAATGGCATCGGCGGCAAAGGGAGGCGGGACAAAAATCATCGAAGCATTGCAAGCCGTCCGCTCTTTCGCTTCCTTCACGGTATCAAAAACCGGAAGCCCAACAACGGTGTCTCCACCTTTGCCCGGAGTCACCCCACCCACAAAACGGGGAGCATATTCGTGAGAAAGGCGAGTATGGAACTCACCGGACTTGCCGGTGATCCCTTGAGTGATAACGCGAGTTTTTTCGTTGATAAGTATGGCCATGTTTTCAACCTATCCTTTCGCTGCTTGGACGACTTTTTCACCGCCTTCAGCCATATTGTTTGCGCTAATGATTGCCAGCCCAGATTTCTTAAGAATTTCTTTGCCTTGCTCTACGTTGGTTCCTTCGAGACGGACGACCAAGGGGACTTTGAGGCTCAACATCTTAGCTGCTGAGACGATACCATTTGCAATGACATCGCAGCGCATGATGCCACCAAAGATATTGACGAAGATGGCCTTGACCCGACTGTCTTGCAGGATAATCCGAAAGGCATTCTTTACCATCTCTTCGGAGGCCCCGCCCCCGACGTCGAGAAAATTGGCAGGCTGACCGCCGTAGTGCTTAATGATATCCATGGTAGCCATCGCCAAGCCAGCACCGTTTACCAAGCAACCGATATTGCCATCAAGACCGATGTAGCTCAGGCCATATTTCGATGCCTCGACCTCTCTGGGGTCTTCTTCATCAAAGTCACGGAGTTCCTCGATCTCAGGGTGTCTAAACAGAGCATTCTCATCAAAATTCATCTTGCCATCGAGAGCAAACAGCTTGCCTTCCTTGGTCACAACCAAGGGATTAATCTCCAACATCGAGTAGTCATAGCGCTTAAACATGGTGTACAGGTTGTTCAACACCTTGCGAAATTCTGTGGTCAACTCTTTAGAAAACTTGAACTTATAAGCGAACTCACGAACGTGATAATCCCTCAGCCCCACCATAGGATCGATGGCGAGGGTCAAAATCTTTTCCGGAGATTTTTCTGCCACCTCTTCAATATCCATACCGCCTTCCGTAGAAAACATGACAGAGATGGAGGCCGTCGCACGATCCACGAGCATCGCCAAGTAATACTCTTTGTCGATGGCGCTGCCCTCTTCGATGTAGACTTTGCGCACCAACTTACCTTCTGCCCCCGTTTGCTTGGTAACTAAAGTCATGCCGATCATGGCTTGGGCCACTTCGCGACACTCTTCTGGCGATTTCACAACTTTGACGCCACCAGCTTTTCCTCGACCACCCGCATGGACTTGGGCTTTGACGACCGCAACGGGAGTCTTAAGACGTCGCATGGCGAACTCAGCTTCGATGCCATTGTGAGCTAAATATCCCCGCGGCACAGGAACGCCATTTGCCCGAAATAAAGCTTTCGCCTGAAATTCATGAATATTCATTGTGACAGAGCCCTTTCGTCATGGAATATGCGGAAAATGGAGAGTCTTTAAAATAGCCAAGATTTACCCCCAAGACAATGCTTCATCCTGCTTAAATTCCTTAGCGGCGCCAAAAAGTGACTAATAGTATTGATGAGTTAAGGGATCTGTCCTTTTCCTTCCTAAAGGATGTCTGGGCTTTGCCGAAGACCATACGTCGTGAACACAAGCTTTTAGAGGAAGGAAGCATCATCATGATCGTTAGTAAGCCGCATTTATTGAAGTACGTTTTAGGCCTTACCTTAGGGCTTTTGCCGTTTGGTTGTTCCAGCTCAGATACTCAGGAAGAGCCTATGGAAGTCACCGATGAGCAATCCGTGGGCGCTGAAGGCTCCCAGGAGCAAAGTGCCCCCGAGGAGGGAAGCCTTGGTGATGATAGCTCTCAGTTAGACAGCCCTAGCACCGAAGGCGATGATTACCAAGCGGTCGCCTATGACGAAACGGCACCTGCCCCGGTAAGCGACTCCGAATTGGATCGCTCCTTGGACGAAGTTCTCGATGACACTTTGGAAACCACGACCACAGATACTTCCAGTGACGTGATTGAAAACACCTATGCGGCTGCTCCAGAAGAAGACACAGGCAGCAGCCTTCCCAGTTTGGATGAAGCCATGAGCACCCCAGTCAGCACCAGCACCACGACCAGTCCCAGCGAGCCCGTAGCGCAGAAAGCTGCTAGCAAGAAATCAAGCCCATCCGCTCCTGCCCGCAGCCCCTTGGTCCAAAGCTCGGACCGCGGCGATGGTATCGTTTATATGGTTCAGCCAGGCGAGACACTTGGCTCTATCTCCCACAAGGTCTTTGGCAACTCGGGCCGCTGGCAGGACATTGCCAGTCTTTCCGGCCTTGCCAATCCCAATGTCATTTTCCCAGGCGACGAACTGATGCTGCCAAAAGACGCTCAGTCTGAGTCCTTTGCGAGCCAGGTTCAAGCCGAACCAAAAATTCAAATCGTGGTGCAGGAAGGTGACACCCTAGCTAAGATTGCGCAAAAACATTTTGGCAACTCGGCTGGCTGGATGGTGATTTGGAAGCAAAACCAAGATCAGATCAAGAATCCTGACACCATTTTTGCAGGTCAAAATCTAGCTTTTCATACTTTTGGCGCACAAACTGTGGCCCATTAGTTCGTCTCTTGTTCTTGAGTGAGTCGGTAGATTCGACGGTCACTTCCTTCCTCAGGGTAAGATATCTCCAGAAAATACCGATTCATCCCATAGAAGCTCCCAGCTGGGAGCTTCTGCGGCCATTCCAGAAAGACTCCTAAAAAAGCCTTGTAAGACACATCTAGGTGGAACCCAGGCTCGACGCGATAGGCATCGATATGGGCATAATCCATGCCCTCGATTTCATACTCATTGAGGTAGCTAAAAGTAGGTGATGTAACAGGAATCTTAGGCGGAAGTCCCATGCGGCGGAGTAACAGTCGCACAAAGGAAGTCTTGCCCGCCCCTAGCTCGCCGATCAAGTTCAGGACAAAGGTGTTCTGGGAGGCAAGAGCCGGTTCGATGATGGTGCTGATGACCTTTTCCA
>JBIKVD010000163.1:0-9212 GCA_044357055.1 Oligoflexales bacterium
TTTTCGGGCTAAAGTTGCTCTGCTGGGCGCGGCAAAATGCCCCGGATGAACCCTAAAGCGCCTTCCAAGCAAAGGCAATCGCGGCCCGATTAGAGAAGCTGAATATCGGCCCAGATAGCAAAATGATCTGAGGCTTGTTTTGCTTCGACATAAGCTTGGTTGAAGGCTCCGTAGCATTTCTTCTTTTTCTTTTCCGTTTTGTAAACGACGATGACTGTATCCTTATTCTGGTTTTTAGGCTGCTTGTCGTGACAGCCCAGGTCTTTGAAATCCGGCTCAGGTCGATAAACGCCCGCCTCTTTAACCTGCACTCCGCCACCGGCAATCATATAGTCCAGTTGATTTCGGTATCGTTGGAAGGTCAAGTCACTGGACTCATAAGTGATCATGCCACGATTCATCCACAATATAGGGTTGCGGCTTAAGCGTCTCAGCGGATGATCGATCTCAGCCAATTCCGCTGAATCGATGTCAAAATTAAGGTCACCGATGACGATAAAAGGCTGATCTGCCTGCAGTGGTTCTATATCCAAATCCGTCGTATCCATGGGGAAATTGGTTTTGCCGGTGATAAGCCATTCTAAAAAGGCACCCTGGTAGATATTTCGCGCTAAATTTATGCTGTCTTTCACGCCGAAATCATTAATAGGCACGGCGTGCAAAAGGATGACCTTAAGGATTTTGTCTCCGATTTTGACATCGACGATAGAGAGAGATTTGTCAAAGAGCTTCACGTTTTGTGAATATGGCTTTCCATCAAAATCTCGGTACTTGGCCAGGGGAAAATCAGGGAAAACTTGCAGGAGTTCCAAGTCTGTCTGGTTCCATCTATGCAGAACTGGATATTTGCTCAGCATTAAGGTGGAATATTGCCCTGGAAAGACGCCAAAATTCTCACGGTCATGGACGTGATCGGCTTCGGGGCTGTTGGGGTCGGTGAGATAGTTTTGTCCTGCCCAGGGGATGCTATTGGCTCCGGTGTTTGCCATGACAAAATTCGCGTAGGATCCATCGACCGGAAATTCGAAAATAGTTGCGAGAAAGTCGGCATTTTTACCTGTGGTATGGAACTTAGGACTTGGGACGCCTTTGGTGTCATATTGAATTTCGTTTAAAGAAAGGAGATTTGGCGACAAGATATTCACGATCTTGGCGATTTTATCTAATTGAGGATTCTCAGGATAGGCGGCGATTTTCTCTGAGGTAAGTTCTTTGGTATTGTAATGAACCACTCTGAAGGTATTTTTGTCAGTTGATTGGGCCTGCAGCTCAAAGGAGCTGACATCTGTCAAGGACATAACAAATAAAAGGCAAGTGGCCCTTGCAAGGAATTTCTTCATGGCGTTTGCTCCAGAGGTACAGGATTTAGCAAGAGTATATGCGAAGGGCCGGTGGATGGCAATTGCCCTGACGAAAGCCTAACGTAGAGCTAATCTTATGCTAACAGATGGTTGCCGGTTGGGTTTTACCGATAGTCAATGGAACTAGGATTCCAAGACTGGCATGGTAGGGAAATCCAAAATCGAAGTTTGCAAGAGCTTGGCTTTTAAATCCATCCCTTTCACGCGATGATTTTGCAGCTGTGTTAGTGCTAGGGGAGCCATTTCTTTGGTTACCGCAACAAAGGAATGAAAATCACGGACCTCAATCTTGCCCACACCAGCTGCAGGGATCGTTCCGGACTTGGTCAAAGCGCCTAAGATATCTCCGGGCCGGATTTTGCTCTTTTTCCCGCCGCCAATCTTGATCGTGCACATCGCTGGGCTTAGCGTGTTGGATTTCGGTTGGGGAAGATCATCGGGGTTCCTCAGCTGCAGAGGAACTTGCATAAAAGCAGATACAGCTTCCACTCTGTTCTTTTCTCTCGGTGTGAACAGACTGATGGCCACACCCTTCTTTCCAGCGCGAGCCGTCCGGCCGATTCGATGCACATGGACTTCGGGGTCCCGAGAGACTTCAAAATTGATCACCATCTCGAGATCTTGGATATCGAGGCCGCGGGCAGCAACATCCGTAGCTACTAAAATGGAACAGCTTCTGTTGGTAAATCTGGTGAGAATTTCATCTCGTTGAAATTGGTCAAAATCACTATGCAAGGCAAGGACTGAAAAGCCTTGCTGGTGGAGAGCGAGCGCCACTTCTTGGCACTGAATTTTTGTCGTGCAGAATATAAGGGCCGAAGCCGGTTGATGGTGCCGCAAGATTCGTAGCAATACGGGGGCTCGGATCGATGGGTCCACGGCATAGAAGGCTTGTTCTATTTGGTTTTCCTTGTGCACTTCATCGACTTTGATATGCAGGGGCTCAGATTGATAAGCTTGGCTCATCAATTCAATCGCGCTAGGGAAAGTGGCTGAGAAAAGCAGAGTTTGCCGCTTTTTTGGCAAAAATGTGGCAATTTCCGCAATGGCTTCGGAAAAACCCATGGCCAGCATGCGATCCGCTTCGTCCAAAACAAAGGTAGTGACGTGACGCAGATCAAGAGCTTGCCGCTGCAGGTGATCATGGATGCGACCTGGAGTGCCGACCACGATATGCGCGCCATGCTCCAAGGACATGCGTTGCGGGCCGCCTGGAGTTCCGCCACACAGGCTAAGCACCTTTACGTTTCCAATTAGACGTGCCAAGCGTCGTATTTCTTTGGCGACCTGGTCGGCTAACTCTCGAGTGGGGCATAACACGAGGGCCTGGATCAGCGGCGTCCGAGTTTGAATGGCGTTTAACATCCCCAGGGAGAACGCTGCGGTTTTCCCGCTGCCGGTTTTGGCTTGAGCAATCAAGTCACGCCCTTGAAGAATATGTGGCAGGGCCTTCGCTTGAATCGGGGTCATTGCCGCAAAGCCCAAAGATTCAAGGTTGGTGATAAGTTCTTTGCGGATTGGAAGGTGCGAAAAAGAAGCTGTCATGGGAGGCCTATTTAATGACGTGAAGAGGACTTGTGTACGAAATCTCAAACGCCAATGTGGCGCGAACGGCAAGATAGCAGGATTGTCGCTCGCAGGGGATCATTATCTATATAACTTAGAATGATTAGATGGTTAGGTCCTGGCGCTTCCGCCCCAGAATCTAGATAGCGCCCATCCGATCCTATGGTCGCGATGAGCGCGGGTGGGTGCTGTATTTAAACCCTATCTTCAGGCTTTAGAGATCGCCCGCTGGAGCCAACAAGGTTCCTGCAAAAAGGACGGTGTTCGTGGCTTTGTGGCGTATGAGATAGACAAAAGGTCGATCGGCCTTAAAGACCTTAGGGATATCGACGTTGATAGCGGTCGCAAGCTCCATGCCAATGATGGCGGTGACGGCAGCGGCTTCTGTGCCTTCATTGTCCACCTTAATAAAGGTCTTATGGATTACCTCTGAAAGGTTCAGATTTGGCTTCCCCGTCATAGCAGAAAAGTCTGCATACTCCGAAAAAGGCATTTTCATGTTCATTTTCTGCTTTAAGACTTCTGCTAGCATATACTCCGCTTTGATTTCAAAGGCTGGAATTTGCACCAAGGTTTCCTCACCCGACAGACCATTCAGTATTTCTTGTAAGCGTTGATCGTTGGTTGCGCTAAGCAGAGCATCCACGGTGCTATTTTCTTTTGGCAGCATGATCAGCATACTGTAGTCTGAGCTGTAATTTTCCTTGTTTTTATAATTTAGTTCGATCGCTTGCAGGTTGCTGTCCTCAAAATAGGGGACGTAGCGTTGATCGATCAAAAACGCAGACTCAGCTTTTTCACCGTTGTAAGTTGCAAAGGGAAGCTTGGGCAAGTCTGCGCCAGGGTTTCTTGGAAAAGGGTGCGACCATTTTGCCAAAAAATAGATCGCATTGGTTAGGACAAAGCGCGTATCTTTCGTAATGGTATCTTCGGATACCACATCGGTGATGCGTCCATTCGTATGGTCTTTCGCCCATTGATTGATATCGTCAATGGCTTGCAGCCTTTCAAATTGATTTTTAAAATCATATTCCTGCAAACCTGCAGCGTAGTAATCCTCGATGGTGGCAATATAAGAAGGGAGGAAGCCAAACCCCTCTTGGGCCCAGAAGTGATTGACCACCGATAAATCATAACCTTGGACCGCCATCTCGCCTTTAAGTTCTGCTAAGAGATCCTGAAAGTCGCTATTTAATTGTACTGAGTCTAAGGCGCTCGGAATCTTTAGAGCTTGCATCATATCCGTTCGCGTTGCACCAGAAGCTCCGGATAAGGCCATGCCAAAGGCGGTTTGAATACTAAAAGGAGAAAGAAATTGATTTTCATTCTGATTTCGCTTTTCGTCGTGCAACTCTCTTAGCAAGCTGAAACCGAAATCATTATTAGCTTTAGAGATTTGCGCCGGTGAGGCGGAAAGCAGGGTCGAACTGCTCAGCAAGAGCCCTGCGATAGCGATAGATAGTTGTTTCATAAAGAGTTACCCCTCAAAAATGATGTGAGTCAGCATGAGTCCGCCTGACAGGCGGGAACATATCTAGTAGTACTGGATGACGTCTAGCCCAAAGGAAAGAGAGGGCTGGATCGTGGACACTGGAGAGTTCACGATAGGAATGGGGCGGTGTTTAATACACCGCAAGATACTGGTAGCTGACTTTGAAGTCATGGATCGTGGCATAAGTCATTGGATCTCTGGATAAATTGTCATTTAAGGTCAGTATAGCGACCCCCTCGGTCTTGCCCAGGTCTGACAGGGTTTCTCCAACGATCTTTAGCTTCAACTGATCATCGCTCGTAGAAAGCTCAAGCGCGCTAACCTTGTCCGAATGAAGAAGAAGCGATTGCCACTGCGGAAGATGATCTTGGTAAAGGCCAGCGTTTAGATAGCGAAAATAAGCTGAAAACAACTGCAATGTGGGCAAGATGGTTTCTGGAAGCGCAGCACCGAGATGGTCTCCCTCCAAGGTGGTTTCGTTCTTAAGTTCGTCGATGTCCAGCTCTTTGATTTCAACAACATAGGTGTAGGTGGGAACGATTTTATTCAACTTTTTGCTGGAGATTTTGAGAACATAGTGCTGACCGGGTATGTCAAAATTTAGCGCAAATCCCGAAATAACAAATTCTGTCGTGTTGCCGACTGTCTTGTAGGAAGCAGAACTGATCACGTCCATATCTGCAAGGGTTGCGATGGCTTGGCTCGCCGAATTTGACTTGCTATTGGAACTCGCTAGGTCCTGGGCAAAGAAATCTAGAAGAGATTGAACCAGTTGCACTTCAGCAGCAGACGATTTCAGTGGGGTGCTGGTGGCGAAGAGTGTCTGGCTAAGAAAAACGAGAGGGAGTAAAAAGCCGTAACATTTTGTTTTCATAATAATATCTCCATTTTTGCAATCTGGGTTGACGGGATAGAGTTTCTATCACTCTATCGGTGGAGAAATGCGCCAGTTATGCAGTTATTGCAAGACCGCCGGAAGGGGTGAGGAATGAGTATTCGATCCTCTTCGAACAGGATTAGATGAGGGCCTTGAAACTACCGAGTCTTGGCTTCGAGCTCGCTCCACCGCATATAAAGTTCTTGCACGGCCTCTTCTGCAAGGCTGAGAGCTTGGCTGCGTTCCAGCAGCAGAGATGGACGGGTCAGAATATCCGGATCCTCCAGATTCTGACGGCATTGCGCCATATGCTGTTCTGCAACCAATATCCGCGCTTCCATTTGATCTAGCTCGCGCTGTTCCATATAGCTTAGTTTCTTGGAGGCCTTCTTCGCTTGGGAATTTGGCGCCACTTTTGCCGAGGTGGTTTTCTTCTGTTTGCTTTTCAGAGCGTCTTGCCATTGCTCCAAAGTATTGAAGGTGCCAAGTTCACCTAACTGTAAGAAGCCAAGAAATCGTTCGCAGACTTTCTCGAGCATCATGCGATCGTGAGTGATAAGTATGACAGCACCAGGAAAATCTTGCAGACTTTCCTCCAGCACTTCGAGGGTACTTATATCCAAGTCATTGGTTGGTTCATCTAATAGAAGAATATCCGCCGGCTGTAACATTAGTTTCGCGATCAGTAAACGCGCTTGTTCTCCGCCGGAAAGCGAACTCACGGCTTGTTTCAGATGTTCGGTTTTAAGGGCAAAGCGTTTGAGCCAGGCGTTGACATGATAGGCCTGGTCGCGAAAAATCACTTGATCGGACTCAGGTGCCAAGAATCCCTTGACGGTCAGCCCTCCACTCAGAGCCTGGCGTTGCTGATCGAAAGTGACGATGCGTAAGGCATATGCGAGTTTGACTTCTCCCTGGTCAGGATCCAAGGTCCCGGCAATTAGCTGCAGCAACGTTGATTTGCCAACGCCATTAGGCCCCACGATTCCGATACGATCCCCGGCGACGACTTTCTCGCTAAGATCGCTAATGATGGTGCCAAGGCCGGGAAAGCTCTTGCTGACCTTTGTTAGCGTCACCAGGATTTTCGTTTGCCGGCCCGACGCGTTCCAATCCAGGTCAACGCCGTCCTGTTTTGTTCTTTGTTGAAGGTCTTGGACACGTTCTTGAAGTTTCATAGCCGATTGGATGCGAGCTTGTTGCTTGGTGGTCCGGGCTTTGACCCCTTGTCTTAGCCATTCCATTTCTCGGCGCATAACACCCGCTAGGGCTTGAAGCTCCTGGTTTTGTGCCTGAAGATAGGCGGCTTTAATTTCCAGAAATTGGTCGTAGCTCCCCGTGGCGGGCAGAATTCCTTTAGAAAAAATGGGATTGAGTTCACAGACCCGGTTGCAAACATTCTGTAGGAATCGACGATCGTGACTGATCAGAACCATGGCCCCATTAAAACCAAGTAGCAATTTTTCCAACCAAAGTCTGGTATCCATATCAAGATGGTTGGTTGGCTCGTCTAGCAAAAGAATGTCGGGATTTTGCGCCATCGCCAGGACAATCTGCAGACGTTTCCCTTGTCCTCCACTGAGGGAACCCAAGTTGACCTCTGGATCATAGAAATCTCCTATGTCTAACCATCGGCGAAGGGAGATTTCCAATTCATGCTTGTCTCTACTGGTCTTGAGGGTCGTACTCTCCAGCCACGGCCAAAGACTTTGGTCCCTGGGGAAGGGAAAATTTTGTGTCACATAAGCCACCCGGGCGTTCTTTTGCCGAATGACCTCACCTGAGTCGGCGGATTCCAGGCCAGCTAAAAATCCCATTAAAGTAGATTTTCCGCTGCCGTTGGGTCCAATCAGCCCTAAACGGTCTCCAGCCTCAACCGTTAAGCTGAGATCTTTGAAAATGGGTTTACCCCCGAAAGAGCACGAGAGTCCTTTGCAAGCGAGCATGGTCATATTTAGGGTGTCCCCTCTAGGGTTCTAAAATCGTCTATTGTGGGATTTGCACTTCGTGCCTTTGCCAGTGAGTCTAGCAGAATTATGCGGCCCTTGACCTCACCTGGAATGGAGGAAGAACTCTTTTTTCTCATGAAAGATGTTGAGACGGTGCCGATCCGGCACCTGTTGGGGCAAGGGAGAGGTTTTATTGACACTGCGCGTAGACGGAGGAGATCCAACCTTGTAGCCCTGCACCTTGAATATAGATCCATTCGGAGCTTGCAGGGCGACCGCTCGCTGGATCATCAACCAAGTAGTTAGAATTGGTCGCCCCCGAAAATCTGCATGTGCTTTGTACGGTGCTGCCTTCTGTGATGCTCCCTACCTTCTGCTGATTCCGGCCTGGCTGAGAGCGAACATTTAAAGGGTCTCCGCCGAGGCCCACAATGCGGACACTGGCGCATCGCGCAGGACTCGTTTGGTTTCCGCCAATGACTGGACAGCTTCCTCCGGACCCGCCCTGAATCGGTGGCGTGACTACAGAACCCCCTCCGCCCCCTGTATTGCCACGGCATTCGTTGGGATGAAGGCTGCAGAAAAGTTCTTCGACGCCCGTAATGTCGTCACGCATCAGCTGATTGCTGCGACCGGTACACATAACGGAATCCGGTTGTCCAGGTCGACATCCCCCAGTCTCCAAGTAAGTATCGCCAAGACCAACGGCGTGACCAAGTTCATGCAAGAGAACCTCATAACCATCGTCCGCGTATAGCTGGATGGTCACCGGTACTTGATTGACCATGGCATAGGCGCGTCCATTGCCAGGTGAGTAGCGGATGACAACATCAGACTGTCCGCCTTTATTGACGTTCACGGTACTCGCGACGCGCTGGCTATATTTGCGTACTGGTTGGAACCAAGCTAGAACCGCTTGTTCAATATGAGAGGCCCGCAAACTGCGGTGTGTCCCGTCGGTTTGAATAGAAAAGGTTGATTTTAGCGATCGAGCTATCAGGGTGTTTGGTAACCAGTAGGGAGACAAAGCTAAATATTCCAACTCGTATTCGGAAGCCTGTCGCCCCTCCTGATCGGGGGAGCCACAGCTCCACATATTTATCATAAGGAAAGAAGCTCCGAATATTGATAGCCCTCTTCTGTACCACGCCATGGTCACTCCTGTGTTACGACGGTAGGGAAAAATTTGAAAAGTAAGATGGGAAGGATCTATCCCATGGGCGGGAATTTGTTTGCGAATTTTTTACATTATAAAAAATAATGTACGGAGCAAGCCAGACAGCTACTTTTTAGAGCACCTGCGGTCTGGGGGAATTCTTGTTTGCATCCTGCTTAAGGAAGCGCTTGCTGGGATCTTCTGGCTTTCTCAGGCGCAAGGTCAAAATAGCTGATAAACACAGAATGCCAGAGGCGGCATAGAGGCAACCCTCCATGCTCCATCGATCATAAAGGATTCCACTGCCAGCCATGGCGAGGATTTTTCCGAGGTTTGCGATGGTCTTGTAATACGAAATATCCAGGGAAGAGCGATTTTTTTTGGCGAATTTGAGATGGAGATGATTGTGGGAGGTGACTAATATTCCATTGGCAACTCCGGCCAGCAAGATGAGAAATGCGAAGCGGTCAATGTTGTCGCTTTGCCACGCAGCTGCCGCTGGAATCAGCGCGGCTAGGAGTGTCAGCCATATAAGCGAATTACGAAAACGCCACGGCTTTTTGACCGTTTTTGTGCGAAATCTCCACACCTGTTTGATGATAAGAATTCCAATGGGCTGACTCGCGCCATAAACAATATAAGAAGCACTCATCAGCATGCCTAATTCAATGTTGGTAGCACCGGATTGGGATAGGTAGATGGGTAAAGCGGCCACGAGCCACACGTCACGGCTGGCGTAAAATAAGGCCCTGGCATAAGCAAGAACTTTCATATTCCGTTTTACAGCAAAGATTTGATTTAACAGATCGGA
>JBIKVD010000164.1:0-9192 GCA_044357055.1 Oligoflexales bacterium
TTGCCGCGCAGCAGCGGGGGATAGAATATAGTGTCGCTGGCCATAATCTGGAAGACCTTCATCAGCACACGATTCGATGGTTAATGGAAGGCATGGTCAGTGCAGGGCTGTTGCGGCAATCCGTGGACGAAGTCATAGAAACGCAAGCCTATAAAAAATTCTACCCTCATGGCACAAGCCATTGGCTGGGGATGGATGTCCACGACGTAGGGGAATATCGCCAATCTGGAAAGCCGCTGGCTTTGCAAAAGGACATGTGCTTTACCATTGAACCTGGTCTGTATTTTCAAACCGCTTTGAGCGATGTTCCCGAGGGGTTTCGCGGTCTCGGGGTCAGGATTGAAGACGACATCCTTATCACCGACGGTCCAGCAAGAGTTTTGACGGCCAAAATACCTAAAAAGATTGAAGAGTTGGAGAATCGGCGGTAAATCCTGCCATCGTACGTGAATAAGATCTGCAGGAAGGGTTGAAATACGGTAAGGGGTAAGTGTTGAAATAGATTGGAACACATGGGTTTGCCGCCGCCTTGGCCCTATTTTTTCCTAGCTGTCCCAAGTATTTTTGCGATATGATTAAAGAAGCGATAAGAGTGTCTTTCCTCGATATGACTCTTCCTCTGTGGGCGTTAGTCCTCTGCCTTGAGTTTCAGGGCTTATATTGCCGGATACTTTTGACGAACGATCAAGCCTGTTTTTAGGGTCTGATGAATTTAACGAACATCCCTTAATTGAGGCTATTTTCTGTCCAAATTTTTTAGGTTTTGGACTCATGAACTCTCTGAGTTCGATAGGCCCCAGCAATTTTGGGAAGTTCATGCAAATGGGGACCCGATAAGCTGGCTCTAGACGACCGCGTAAGTGGGGGTGTTTCCGAATGGCCCCGATTGTGAACTATAAAATAAGGATACTACCGTGTCAGAACAATCGTCAGAATCTCTCAAGTCCCCCGCCGATGTGGCGGAACTCCCTTTAAACGAGGATCAAGGCATCCATGGCATGCAGATGCAAGCTCATGATGATGACTCAGAGGCGGACCGCGGGGAGGCCTTCTCAGAAGATTCAGAGGAGAATCACGAAGAGGATTCCAGTTTTGGCAATGAGTCCCATGGTAAGGATTCGCGGGGCAACGCGAACCAATCAGCACAAGCTCCCGGCAGTCGCAACGCTCCACAGGAAGAGGTTAGAGAACTCTCCATTCAATTCCCCAAATCTCTGTTCCGCAAATTGACCTTTATGGCCCAAGACGAAGGCGTCTCCATCGAAGATCTAGCTTTTGAATTGATTGCGGAAGGTGCGGTTATTAGGGCTTGGGAAATCGTTGAAAAGAAGTCAACCATGCGCCAGGGGCAAAGTCCGCAAGGGAATGGCCCCGCCGCTCCTAATCGCTATCGGCAAAACCAAAATCGCGGCCCTAACAATGGCAACAATCAAAATCGTCGAAACAACAATGCGAATAGGGGACGAAATCCCCAGAATATTCACAAGCTGATCGAGGATAAAGCCTCCTTCATGGAATACGTCCGCAATCAAGAGAAGAAACAGCGCTAGCCTTATGACATTGGATGGATGGATGGACGGGTCAGAACTCTGGTTTACGGAATATAGTGATGGGCGCACGGTATCTTTAGGCTTACGATTTAAGAGTATCCTGCATCAGGAAAAATCTGAATTTCAGATGCTTGAGATTTTTGACACCGTAGAATTTGGGCGCATGATGGCCTTAGATGGCCTGGTGATGCTGACCGAGCATGATGAGTTTGTCTATCACGAGAT
The DNA here is from genome assembly GCA_044357055.1 of Oligoflexales bacterium. Taxonomy (GTDB): domain Bacteria; phylum Bdellovibrionota_B; class Oligoflexia; order Oligoflexales; family JBIKVD01; genus JBIKVD01. The sequence goes on from JBIKVD010000164.1 coordinate 1,776, forward strand.
GATATCCCATGTGCCCATGGCGGTGCATGGCAGTCCCCGTCGAGTTCTTGTCATCGGTGGTGGCGACGGTGGTACCGTCACAGAGTTGGTCAAATACCCGGGAATTGAGCAAATCACGCTCTGCGAAATCGATGGTGCGGTTGTCCAATCCGCAAAGACCTATTTTCCAAGGGTAGCCGCAGGACTCGGCGATCCACGGGTCAAGGTCTTGATTGCTGATGGCATTGAGTTCGTGAAATCCACGCCGGCAGGATCGTATGACCTTGTTTTGATCGATTCTTCCGACCCGGTCGGCCCTGGGATCGGTCTCTTCAATCGGGATTTTTACCAGCAAGTCGCACGGATTCTGGCCAAAGGAGGGGTGATGTGCGCGCAGACGGAGTCCCCTTGGTTAGACGCAAAGATGCTGCGGAGCATCCAGGAGAATTTGCGAGCAAACTTCAATTTTGTATCACCCTATGTCGCACCTATCCCGACTTATCCTCGAGGCTTTTGGTCTTGGACGGTGGCCGCCCAAGAAAGGATTCGCCCTAGCTCATTAGATTTTTCAGCTGGATTGCGGAGTGCCGATTTGCAGTACCTCACGCCTGCATTGCTGCAGACATCGTTCACGCTTCCGAATTTTTTCAAGAAAAAGATTGGTTTGGAACAGGCTTAAAATCTTGTGGCTGCGACGGACTGGTCTTTGTAAGGCAAACAAGAAATGAGGCACTAATTCTGCGTGCAAGTGGTTTTTTGTAGAGATGTCCAGTAAACGCTCTGATTGGTTGTTAGATAGAGCTTGTCTTTGATAATACCCCAGCTTGCTCCATCTGTTTCCCCGCCCCAATCATCGACGACACGCTGCTCAACAGGTAGATCAGGGGTGGCGATTTTCGCACTCAGTTCGCCAGTCGTCGAAAGGTCGAAGAGGTTTACCTTATTACCGCGTACCCAAAGTAAGCTGCGCCCCACGGGCACTAAATCGCCCCGGCCTTGGCCTGAGCTTTCAACGCCCTGAGCATTGATCTGTGACCATGAGCCAACAAAATCACCCGAGTCATTCACGGTGATGCGATGCAAGCGATCATGGCTTTGGCCCGAAGCAAACAAGAAGCCGCTGGTGCCGGACGGTGCTAGAAGAAAAGCAGACTTTCCGGGTTTATCTTCCGGGTTATCAACGCCGTCTACGCGGTCAAATTTTGTCCCATGAGGGGTCATAGGTAACTTAACGCGAAAGATGTCTCTAGCGTGATGATAAAGCCCTGAGTTCGGTACTGTGTGACCCCATCCTCCTAGATGAATGAAGAAACTGTTGCCATTGGCGAATTTAGCATAAACCGCGGAATCCCAGACCCATCGATATCTGTCAAAGACTTGATCAACATCCCCTTCATAGAAAGTATACTCGTTTTCGCCCTTATCATTATTCACCTTAGTCCCTGTATTCGCATTCAAAGAGTAGCGCCCAACGTGTCCGTTGCGAAACATGAAGGCCTCTGAACCCGTTGATACCGCGGTGAAGCCGTGCACGCCCCCGTGCTCGAAGCCCGTATCGGTCCAAGTCAGAGGTGTGCCGTCTGCATTGGTCTTTAAAGCGACGGTCTTATTGCCCTTCGTATTGACATAGTAGAAGTCTCCGATGGCAAAAGATGGGTAGCGATTAGCAGAATTTCCACCTGAAGCTGACTGATAATCTGAGGCATTCCAGGAGCTGATGCGATAGCAATGATTAGCATTCACAAAATTGGTATCCAACACGACGCCAGGCGAACATGTCAAAGCATTTGGGGCACAATCGGGTATCACAGGGTCGACTATGGGATCAACTTTTGGATCGACGACTGGATCCGTCCTGCCACCCTTTTTCCCGCCGGTGCTGACAATATCGCTGCCATCTGTGCAGGCACAGAAGAGGATGAACATAGCTATGGCGCGAAACATTCTCATGTGCTGCGTATCGGAATTTGCCTCGTGAAACTTAAGAGCTTTAGGTTTTTTTGCTAGGATTTTATAGAAATCAATAGGTTAATCGTGAGCTATAAGACTTATTTCCTGGCTCCCATGGGTCATTCCAATCAGAATCTGTTGCTTTAGCGAATCAAGAATTAATTTCTGGCATGTTTTTCGCTGGTAGCTAGCTCATTGACTGGGGTGCCTTCTACAAAGGCTGCGTAAAGAAAATCTTCGTAGCGAAGGAATAGGTCACTTGTACCGCGCTCGGGCGGGTTTTTAGTCAGATAACGCGTACTGCTGCTTAATTCGAGACAGAAGGCTTCAACCCCTGCTTGCCAAAAGGCCCAGTCTTCGAAGGCTCCACCGTCGCCGAGCTGCAGTGCTGTTTTTACTTCGTAGCTTGGCAAATGACGTCTTCTCGCATCTTCAATTTTCCTTTGCAGCTCTTGATGCGCTTGAATCTTGGCATCGCTCATCATATTTCCGACAGGCTTGGATGGCAACACTAGCCAGTTCACATAGCCATGAATGTCAACAGATTGATGGTATTGATTCTCTGCAAAGAGCTTTTCAATAGCTGCGGTTTCCGGCTCTGAGAATGCGGAACCCCCTGGGTGTTCCTCCGATCGACCCCAATGCACGGCAAAATTGCGATTGAGATTAACGCCTGCCGAATTTTGCCGGATTTTCATCGCGAATCCATCTGGATTGGCAATGGGGACGAAGTCCATAACCAAGTTTCGGTCTGCGACCTGGTTGAATTTGCTCTTGCCTTGAGCCACTCGGTTCATCAGCCAGTAGCTAAAGGCCACAGGAGTTTTTTCATTTCCATGCAGACCACTTTGCAGGAATATCCTTTGTTCAGGGAGTCGGGGTGCTTTGTTGAGTTCAAAGCGATACAGCTCGATGGGCTGCTCAAGCCTACTTTTGATAGAGAGGGAATGCTTGACGTAAGCAATCTTGGTCAAGTGCGCCGGGGGAAGTAACCAGGAATTCCGAGCCGCGGCGCCGTGATCACTTTGCGATCCAGTTTGCGCCAGCGCGGTGAGGGCAATCAGTAGGATTTGCTGCCAGAGGATTTTTGCAGTTATTTTCCGAGTCATAATTCAACGCCTGGTTTTGTGAAAGATAGTTCATTTTCCGTGCGACTCAGGCATGACCTTGCAAAGTCTGTACGCGGCATTTGCCGAACGTATCCATGACCTTTTGAGTGCTGATATAATTGAACTTTTACTTTGAGAGGGGTCGGGAATGGTGCCAGGGTCGATGGCTAGATTATCGCCACAGTGTCTATTTTAAAGTCGATCCAGTGCCCTCGGGCTAGAGATGGCGAATGGCGGACCCTAAGGCCTCGATTAGACGATAAATTATATGCTTCTGGTGGACACCAAACGCGCTCTGCTGTAGGATTGGCGTAGTTTTTCCAGGCTTTTCGCGACTTTGATCTATGGATAGAATGCAAACATCCTTCGAAATCACCGATTATGACCACTATGCCGACATTATTCAGGCAGAGTTAGAGCGTCGGCAACGTTCGAACAAGAGTTTTTCCCTGCGCGCTTTTGCTAGGATTCTTAGTATTTCGCCATCCACGCTTTCGGAAATCATCCGTAAGAAACACGGAATATCTCGCCAGCTTGCTGTGAAGTTCATTGATAAATTGTCTTATGTAGACGAAGAGGCAGAATTTTTCTTAAGTCTTTACGATTTCATTCACTCTCCGGATGTTAGTGTGCGTGACGAGTCTTATGCCAAGATTCAAGGTTTTCGCACGAAACGTCGGCATCGTGTGCTGGTCGATGATGAATTCAAGATGATCTCTCATTGGTATCATCTGGCAATTCTTGAGTTGGTAAAGCTCAATAGTTTCAAGTTTGATTACGATTGGATTGCTGAGAAGTTGGGGACGTCTACCCTCGAAGTCATGTCGGCCATCTCTCGTTTGAAGCAGTTGGGGATGATAAAAGTCAATAAAAATGGTCTAGAGCTCGTGACAGAGGCGTCGTCATCCTTGGTTGCCTTAGACTCAACGGCGGTGAATCGTTTTTTTAGGCAGTGTTTCGAGCGTGCCGTGGATGCTCTCAATTACGGTGACCCCTATGACACGTGTGCTGGCGTCTCCCTGGTGGCGATGGACGAAGATGACCTGGAAATGTTACGTGTGAAAATGAAGACCTTCAGAGTTGATATGACGAATCAACTGGCTGAGAAGCCTAAAAAGACCAAACTCTATTGCATTGCCACGATTGCTTATGATGTTGTTGGAGCCGTGGGAGCAAGGCGTGAACATGACCAGAAGAATAGACCCACGGTTCACTGAATGATAGTCCACTGGATGATAGTCCACTGAATGATACGACCCTATTCGAATAGCCAAAGCACCCAAAAAAAATCCCCGGTCCAGGGCATCAGCCGTGAAACAGGGACAAACTATGGAGATAGGGCTCAATTTATGAGTCACCAACCTCCATAGTACTAGGATTCTGACAACAATCCATAGCACCACCTCCTTTCCTGAGCCTATAGCTCATAGGCCAGTTGTCATCATAGTCGCGCTCGGCAGACCCTATGATATGGCCTTACGAGAATTGTACCAAAGTCGCCAGAGCCGATGCAAATTTTATTTCTGACTTAAAACATCAGGATGAATAGCGCACGTTGCAAGGCGATTGGGGGCCACGATCCAACGATTGCCATGAACGAATGTGCCTTTTGGATAAGGGCCGAGATCTCGCTTAAGTTGACACGCCATGCTCTGCTGATCATAAGTAGAAATCTCGACGTCGAGGAACCAGAACCATTGCCCAACTTTCGGATAAAGGCATTTAAAAACACTTTCCTTAAAGGAAAAAACGGCGGATATTTCCAGGGATGACAGGCGATGCCCTAATACGAGAGAGACATGCTGCATTTCCAATTCAGACATGATTTTGTTCTTGATGTGACTGAGATCGCGATGACTATCCTCTAGGTCAACACCAACATTTAAAGACTCCCGAGTATAAGCAAATAAGATATCTCCCGATTTGTGGCTAAGGCTTGCTTGGATGCCAAACGGCCAAGCAATTCCAGCATCTGATCGAGGCCAGGTGCAGAATTGCTGATTTTGATGCAGGGCCTTTTTTATTAACCAGCGCGAGCGCAGGAATTCGTCTCTTCGTGTCTTCGAGTTGCAGCTCAGGTAGTAGGAATGTTCTTGTGGATGTAGCACGCTGATCATATCCGCTAGGTCGATTTCCTGTTGGCGGGGTAAATAAAAGAATGTAACTGGTCCAGTATGTGAGACTTGAATTTGAAAAGCTGAGAGGTTCATAAATAGACCATTTTTGCAGATCCACCAGTGGAGTTTCCTGACGATGGCATTTTACGGCAGGATAGGCGGGACCATCTGATCGGCGCTCTTAAAGACGATGCTCTTATAGAAGCGAAGCTCGGCGATACTTTCCTTGATATCATCGAGGGCTCGATGAGCTTCCTTCTTACCTTGGTATTGAAAAGTTTTTGGATACCATTGGTTTACCAATACCTTTATAGAGCTGACATCAATAGTGCGATAGTGCAAATAGTCTTCTAATAGCGGCATCTGCGCGCATAAGAACCGTCTGTCCTGCCAGATCGTATTACCAGCCAGGGGCGCGCTTTTGGCTCCTATATGCTTCTTCAGGAACTGCAAAGTCAAGTGTTCCGCATCGATCATCGTCATTTTGGAATCTACAGCTTTCTGCCAGAGCCCGGAACTCATGTGATGTTTCTGATTCCAATCGTCCATGCTCGCAAATTGCGACGCCTTTTGCTGAATCACCAGTTCTGGTCCCTCAGCAATCAGCTCTAGTTGATAGTCCGTAATAATTGTGGCGATCTCCATGATGCGGCAGTTTTCGGGCGTGAGACCGGTCATTTCTAAATCCATCCAAACAATCATTGGCTCAGCTGAAGTTCCCATGCGTCTCCTCTTACCCTGTCTCGGGGCGCTAAATTGGCTTGATGCCGGTTTGGATTCAAGTCAAAATACAGAAATGCCGCGAGGCACCCAAGAAGTAATTACGAATTTGCAAGAAAGATTCTTTTAATTTGCTTACAATGTGTCATAATAACAGACCTTATTAAGTTCTTAAATTGAGTGGTGCACGATGTTGCCGATCACTGGATTGGTATACAGAACGACTAAACTTGTCATGGGAGTGAATTATGTTTTCAGGGAACCGCAGTTTTTTCGGTGCTGGTACCGTACTGTTTTTAGCTTTTGCGGGTGCTCCGTCGTTTGGCAATAGCGATGCGGATGTTGCCTTCAAGGTAAATGGCAAAAACTATACCATGGGTGAGGTGCGGAAAGAGAATCAGTCGGATTTCTACGAAGTTGAAAAAAAGCGTTACGAGCTGGTCGAGCAGCTAGCGCGTCAGACCTATCTTGATAGCTTCTGGCAAAAGCAAGCAAAAGATACGGGAAAGTCCGTGGAAGAGGCTCAGAAAGTCTACTTTGAAAAGAACGTAAAGATAAAAGATAAGGAAATTCAGGAAACCATCGATCGATTCAAGGATCATCCCCAACTAAGCAAATTAGATAAAGATGAACAAAAGCGTCAGGTCGTGGAATATCTTCGCGAACGAGAGAAGCAGGGTCTGACAGAGAGTTTATTTGAAGCAGCCATGAAGAAAGGTGACCTGGTCATCGCCTATCCCATGCCAACCGAACCCCTCTTTAGCATCAAAGTAACGGATCAGGATCACGTCCGATATAATGCTGGGCCAGATTTTACCAAGCCGAAGGGTTGTGCGGGTGATGAGTGCCCCGTTACCATTGTTGAATATTCAGAATTTCAATGTCCATTTTGCTCAAGAATTTTGCCGGATGTTAAGAAGTTGATGGCGGATTACGAGGGTAAGCTTCGTTGGATCGTTCGGGATTTTCCTTTGAGTTTTCACCCCCGCGCGCGTCCAGCGGCGATCGCGGCGCATTGTGCGGGAACCCAAAACAAATACTGGGAGATGTATCTGCAGCTTTTTGAAAATCAGTCAGCCCTGGAAGACGCCGACTTTGAGAAATATGCCACGAAAATCGGTGTTGATATGAAGACATGGAAGTCCTGTGTGGCGGCACCCGATGCTGTGGCTAAAGTCATTGATCAGAACTTCGAATCAGGTGCGAAGTACGGTGTTACCGGTACTCCGGCCTTTTTTATCAATGGTCGAAAGTTGTCGGGAGCGCTCCCCTATGCTGAGTTTAAGAGAGTTATTGATGATGAATTAAACAAGAAAAAGTCCTAATAACCTGATATTGCTATATTAATTGATATTTGAGTTAAGTTCTTTCATAAGTTTGCCGATGCCTCTTAGGGTTGCCCCCTAGGAGGCTTTTTCATGAACGCTAAGCGTGAAAATCGTCGCATTGTCCGAGTGGCTCTTGAACAACCTCTCAAGGTTCGTCTGGGATCTATCGGTTCTGAGGTTCAATATGATATGGAGACGCGCAATGTGTCTTATA
>JBIKVD010000476.1:0-2667 GCA_044357055.1 Oligoflexales bacterium
TAGAACCTACCCAAATGGCTCCTATTCAATGACTACCCGGGATGCGACGAAGGAGTAGAATCTGAGATAAATGTCGATTCAGGTTGGGGCGGCAGGGGCGTTCAAAAAAGCCTCAGCCCCTATCTTCCTCCTTACCGGACACATTACGAAAGGTGATCCGGGCAGTCTCGCTGATCTTGTACCAAATTTGCCCAATTTGTTCATCGATCGCACGGACAATTTCATTCTGAACCAAGACTTCATTGGAATGCGTAAATAAGGTCTGACCTTTTATATTGATGGAAAATATGAAAACCCAAACCACGGCAATCAAAAGGTTTCTGCCAAACCACTTCATAAAATCATTAAACATCGCCCCGCCTCCCATGCATGGTTCTGAATAGCCAGATCCTGGCAGCTTTGATTGCGCTGCCTTTCTATTCTAGCTGACCTTGATCAAGCGGGGAACTGACTAGCTTGCTTTAGCGGGAACAATGCCAAGTGGGGGATTTGTGACCTGAGGACTAGCAGGCGAGAAACACTGTTCAAAGACATCAAAGTAGCTTTTCACAAAAATGACTTTTGGCCTCTTACGTCCTTGAAATTCAATTTCATTAAAGTTTGAGCGGTTGCGTTCAGGAATTAATACCGTTTGGATGCCGTCCCTTGCCGCTGCAAGCATTTTTTCCTTCAATCCGCCAATGGGTAAAACATACCCATTGAGGGTAATCTCTCCGGTCATGGCTAGGTATTCCTTAGGCATCACACCTTTCAGGGCGGAAATCAGCGAGGTCGCCAATGCAATACCAGCACTTGGCCCATCTTTTGGAACAGCACCAGCAGGCATATGCACATGAAGCTCATGTTTTTGGATCACATCATCTTTAATTCCAAGCCGCTGAGCGTTCGCTCGTACGAACGTATAGGCCGCCTGTGCCGATTCCTTCATGACGTCCCCAAGCTGGCCCGTTAAAACCAGCCCCGCCTTGCCCGTTGGCACGAGGTTCGTTTCTATGGGAAGAACTTCTCCGCCATAACTCGTATAAGCTAAACCGAGGGCCACACCGATGGCGCCCTCACGATACAATAAATCTCGCGTAAAGCGGTGCGCACCCAAATGCCTCTCGACTAAAACCGGTGTCAGTTTGATAGATTTTTTCTTGCTCGAAAGATCGGGATCCTCTGCCACTTGTCGCGCAATTTTTCGACAAATCGAGGAGATTTGTTTTTCTAAGCCTCGCAGGCCGCTTTCACGCGTATAGTTATTGATGATGGCCTCGAGCGACGCGCGACTGAAGGTAATGCCAGCGCCCTCAAGACCCATATCTTTGAGCTTATTAGGAATAATATAATCAAAGGCGATGGTTACTTTTTCCTCATCGGTATAACCAGAGACCTCAATCACTTCGAGTCGATCCCGGAGAGGGGCTGGAATCGTTTCGAGATTGTTGGCATTCGCTATAAACATAACATCAGAAAGATCAAAGGCGACCCCGAGAAAGTGATCGACATAGTGTTTGTTTTGCTCAGGATCAAGGACTTCTAACAAAGCTGCGGAGGGATCACCGCGACTGTCACTACCTAGCTTATCTATTTCGTCGAGCATAATGACGGGATTGCTGGTTCCCGCGGTCTTTATACTTTGAATGACGCGGCCGGGAAAGGCCCCAACATAAGTTTTGCGGTGTCCACGTATATCAGCTTCATCACGAACTCCACCAAGCGAGATGCGTGAGAACTCTCTACCCACAGCCTTTGCAATGGAGCGACCTAGACTAGTCTTTCCTACGCCTGGGGGGCCGACAAAACAAATGATAGGACTCTTAGCCTTTGGATTCAGTTTTTTGACTGCGAGAAATTCTATGATTCGGTCTTTAATTTGTTTGAGACCATAATGATCTTCGTCTAGGACTCTTTGGACTTTATGCAGATCGACGCTTTCCTCTGATCTGGTATTCCAAGGTAAAGCTGTGATCGTATCAATGTAATTTCGAATCAGATTAGCTTCGCTGGAATCTTGATGCATTCGTTCCAAGCGCTTAGCTTGGCGACTGACTTCGTCGTGGACTTCCTTTGGAAGTTTCAAAGCTTCGATTTTTTTCCACAGCTCATCCACATCGTCTTTAGGATCATGCTCCCCCAATTCACTGCGCAGAGCTCTTATCTGCTCGCGCAGATAATGCTCGCGTTGCATTTTGCTAATTTCTTCTTTGGCTTGGGACTGAATTCGAACCTGCATCTGATAGACTTCAATTTCTCGAGCCAGAAATTGATGGACATGGCGCAAACGCTCCATGGGATCATGAAGGACTAAGATGGCTTGTGCGTCGGAAACTTTAAGCCCCAAATTGGCACTTACCAAGTCTGCAAGCCTTGCGGGATCAGTCACATCTTCAAGTATCATTAAAATATCTGGCGACAAGATCTTGCCCAGACTCACCACTTTTTCGAGATTCTCCCGCACCACTCGGACCAATGCTTCCACTTCGGGAGTACCACTCGCGAAGACGGGTTCCAGGATACTTTCTACCCTTACCTTGGGATATGGATCTACAGAATCGAGAAATTTTATTTGTGCTTTCTCTAAACCCTGCACCAATACTTTGGTGCGTCCATCGGGAAGTTTCCGCGTTCGCATCACCGAGCAAATAACCCCGACATCATAAACATCAAACGGAGCCTCGAGAC
>JBIKVD010000445.1:0-3196 GCA_044357055.1 Oligoflexales bacterium
TCAGCTGGCGGCGCTTTTGCTGTCTCGCGGCGATCCGCAGGAATCTGATCAAGCGGAGTGCAATGGTCATAGAGGTATTCCACTCCTGTCATGCCGGCCCCAGCGGATAGAAAGGTATCAAAATAGATCACCCCCCCGCTCATGGTTTGATACTTGCCGTAGATAGGAGTGTAGATGAGCGAGCCCGTAAAGAGGTACTTAGGTCTCAGGATCTGCGTTTTGATATCAAAGTCTTTTGCGAGAATCTTTTTGTCGTCTTTGTCCACAGATATTCCATAGGCTCCGTTAATTTCAAAGGCGAGCCACTCCGTAAAGTGATAGCTAACGATTCCCGACATAAGGTAACTGTAAATGAAGGTCTGATTCATGACGATGTTAAGTTGGGTGCCCAGCTCGATGCGCTTGCGTTTGGCGAAATACCGGGGACGAATGACGCGAATTTCGTATTTCTCGAAGAGGTCTTCTTCTGCCGCCAGAGCCGCCGGCAATAGATTTAATTTGGGCACCAAGAGGCCCCCAACAAACATCCAGACCAGCATGAAGGTAAGGACGGCAACATTCCGCAAATGACCAGTCAACAGCCGCATGTCAATTAATTCATTTCCTTGGCAACCATCAGCTTGAATGCGATGAATTCAGCCTGTTGAGCGGACAACATGATCCGCTTCATAAGTTTAAAATTATGTTCTTTGTCCATTTCCATCGTTAAATAGGTTGGATTGTCATCGACACTCTTGGCCTTTTTATCCAAATACCTTTTGTTAGCATCTGCCAACTTTTGCAACTCAGTGAAAAGCGGGAAAATAGCTCCTTGAGCGCGATCCTGCATGGCCGCATCACCATCGACGATGGTCGATACAGACTTGTCATTCACGAAGATTTCTCGCTTGGTCACCACAATGGCAGGAATTTCATCCAAAGCCGTTAAAGTGATTGAGTCGGGAAGCTCGATATCCTCGTTGATATCATGGGACACCGGTTCTGCGGAAAAACTCATCAAAAGAAAAGTGATGAGAATGCTGAAGATATCAAGCATCGGCATGACATTTAAGCGCTCGTCACTATTGGATGTGCTGGCCATATTAACTCCAGGTCCTTAAAGTATCACGCTACCCATAACAACTTTGCGATAGAGATTGGTCGCGTCCCGCGGCTCATTGCCAGCGGCGGGAAGCACGGGGTCATTTTCCCAACGGAGTTTTACAGCATCTAGCACTGCATTCAGTTCACTCCATGTTACATCATCCTCAGTAAACAGCGTCACGAGATCCGTGTCGGGATTTTGTGATTTTAGCCTTATCAACTGATCGTGAAGCTGCGCTGCACCCTCTTTGGTATTTGGGTACTCAAAGCTTTCAGGATTTTCCGGCCCTGGAGACCAAGTAGTTCTAAGAAATATTTTTTCTTTTTCCACCTCGACCTTTAGACTCACAGACCTTTGCGGCGACTCCTTTGGCGGACTCGCATTGGAAAAGAACGGAATTTGCACTTCATGGATACCGACGCTAACAAAGACCGCCGAAAACAGTAGATAGGTGGTCAAAAGCCCGAAGACGTCAATGAATGGCATAACGTTCAATTCTGGCTCTTCATAACCAGCAAGGGCCTTCTTACGATGCTTCTTTTTTCGACTGATACTGCTCACAGTGTTTCCCTTTTTTCAGCGAGAGCTTACTTTGATCTTCATGTGTCGGGTATAGAGCAAATCAACAAGCCGCGCTGAGTGTTGCAGCACAGCAGCTTTAATTTTGGATTGTTTTGAGGACAAAATACCATAGGCCACGAGGCAAATCATGGCTGTAGATAGTCCGAATGTCGTAGCGGTCAAGGCTTCGGCGATTCCTTCTGCGAGCAACTGTTGCTTCTGAGCGCCGGTCGCATTTGCAGCGGCTTTGAAGGATTTCATCAGTCCAAACAAGGTCCCCAGCAGCCCCAACAAGGTTGCCACGTTCGCCATGGTACCAAGCAAAGGCACTCGGGCATCTACTTTAGGCAGTACTTCTAAAGAGGCATGTTCCACCGCGTGCTCAACCTCTTCTGTCGAATCGTTGGCGCGCTTAAGCCCCTCGGCCAAGACGTGAGGCAGAATATTTGGCCGCATTTTCTTGCAAAGTCGAATGGCGTTTTCAATGGAATTGTTCATGATCAGCTTTTGCACCTGCCCCATGAGGGCACTGGCATTGGCGGTATCAAAAACCATGAAATACTTGTAGGCGCGCTCCAGGATAATGAAGATCGAGTAGAAAAGCACCGCCGTAATGGAGCTCATAACGAGAATACCGCCCCTGTGAAAGATTTCGATAAGAGAGTTGAACAACATCGCGCGGCCCCCTTTGTCCTACAGACAAAATTAATAATTACGTGTGGAGTTTATTTTAAAGTCTACGAACAGCTGCAAGTTCTGTCAATGCGCGCCCCTCCATCGCCTTTGTTAACTAAGTACAACGTTTGTGCTTTTGCGCTAATTATTCAAAAGGAGAAAGTTGCAGATAAATCGTCTCTCGTAAATTCTGGGACATAGATGAAGTACATGGGAATCTTTGATAGACTCGATATTAGACTTACGCTCGGGGCTTTATCATTAAATGCAAAATAACCTGTTAATTTGTCTAAAGCTGCTCGATCGCCCCTATGGTGACTCCCACTATCTGAGCCATCTCGGTCGTGATTTTGTGGTCCGAAACTACACAGATCCTATTCAATTGGTCCAAGACTTGTCTCCCGGCGAGAGTACTTATCTGCTTACTGACAGACTGGAATTTGCTCTCCTTAGTGAAGTGCATGCCAAGTGCGATGCGAAAGTGTTACTCATTACCTCTGAGACCATGGAAACCTACAGTCAAGCACTGCAAGGCCAAGAAAACCAATTAGTGCAGCATCTCTTTGCTGATAACGATTCTGGAGAATTTCTGCTTCAGGAGTTAAGTGTCGCTTTGAAGAAGATTGCCAGCCAAGATCTCTTTGGGGTGGAAAAGTATCTGAAAGGGGCGAATCAAACCTTTCACCGGCAAATTCGCGGATCAAGGGACCGGATCCAAGCCCAGACCGACGTCCTGAATTTTGCAGAATCGATTCGCTTGTCCGGGACCCAAACTCGCCTTGCAGCAGGAATTACGGAAGAGCTGGTGATGAACGCCATTTTTGACGCGCCTGCAGCTTCAGGAATCGATCACTATCAGTCTATACGCCGAGGCTC
>JBIKVD010000318.1:0-4978 GCA_044357055.1 Oligoflexales bacterium
GGTATCGGCATGGGTATGTTCAACACCGATGAGTCCATATTTGATTTTGCCCGATCCTGTTTTGCCTACGGTTTAATGAAAAATTATCCCGTCTATTTATCTACTAAGAACACCATTTTAAAGGTCTATGACGGCCGCTTCAAAGATATTTTCCAGGAAGTTTTTGAACGAGAATACGCTGAGCCTTTTAAAAAGGCTGGCTTGAGCTACGAGCATAGACTAATCGATGACATGGTGGCACAAGTTCTGAAGTGGGATGGGGGCATCCTGTGGGCTTGTAAGAATTATGATGGAGATGTCCAGTCCGATACGGTTGCTCAAGGTTTTGGGAGTTTGGGGCTGATGACCTCCGTACTGCTTTGCCCTAATGGCCGTACCATTGAAACAGAAGCGGCCCATGGAACGGTGACTCGCCACTTCCGCGATCATCAAAAAGGCCTGACCACTAGTACAAATCCTGTCGCTAGCATCTTTGCCTGGACACAAGGTCTCGCCCATCGAGGCAAGTTGGATGACACCCCTGATCTCACTCGCTTTGCCGAAACCTTAGAGCGGGTTTGCGTGCAGACCATTGAGTCTGGGAAAATGACGAAAGACCTAGCCGTTTGCATCCATGGGAACAAGCCTCCTGCTGGGAGCTTTCAAAGCACGGATGAATTCTTAGCAAGTTTAGCCTCCAACCTCGAGTCTGCGCTGGGTTAAGTTACTCGATGTTAAGTAGCTTCGTGAATCGGCAGCAATGAGACAAATCAGCACCACTCAAGGGCAAGAAGAGTTCGTTTCTTCTTGCAAGGAGACAGCAGCTTATGACCCATTTACAACAGTTTCGTCTATTTCGCGCCAAACTTTGCTGTAGCGGGCTAGCCGCTCTCTTCTCGCTCCTTGCAAATCCCCTATATGGCGAACAAGCAAGCAAAGGAAGCACGGCCAGTTCTCAAACAAACCCTAAAGCTCAAGCCACCCTTGAGATTCCTTATGAGGCGATGACGCTTAAAAACGGATTGCAGGTGATTTTGCATCAAGACCAAAGCAGCCCATTGGTCGCTGTCAACGTTTGGTACCACGTCGGTGGCGCCGATGAGACCGCTGGCAAAAGCGGCTTTGCCCATCTTTTTGAACATATGCTTTTTCAGGGCTCACAACATGTCGGGGAGGACATGCATTTCGAGATCCTCAAGCGCATTGGCGCTTCGCAAGTGAATGGGTCTACTTCCACGGATAGAACCAACTATTTTCAGCAAGTTCCTTCTCACGAGCTGGAAACGGCGCTTTGGCTTGAGAGCGATCGCATGGGCTATTTCCTGCCTCTGGTCACAGAAAAAAGCCTACAAAATCAGATCGAAGTCGTGCGCAACGAACGACGACAACGCATCGATAATAGTCCCTATGGCAAAAGTTTTATGAGAATCAATGAGCTCATGTATCCAGATGCCCATCCTCATCATTACAGTGTCATTGGAAAACATGAAGATCTGCAAAATGCCAAGCTACAAGATGTGATCGATTTCTACCGAACCTGGTACACGCCCGCCAATGCTACCCTCGTCATTGCTGGCGATATTGATCTAGCAAAGACGAAAGAGCTGGTCGAAAAATGGTTCGGCGAGCTAACAGGCGCACCCAAGCCAGAGCGCAAAACCTTGAGTTTCCCTAATATGAGTAAAATAAGGGAGCAGATAGAAGAGGACTTGGTCCGGCAACGCATGATTACCTATGCATGGCATACCCCATCCTCGTACTCTCAAGACGACGCCTTGCTGGACCTCTGCGCCGACATTCTTGCAGATACAGGCACGGGGCGTCTTTATAAAAAACTTGTGATTGAAAAGCGTTTAGCCACCCAGGTTACTGCGTGGCAACGGTCGCAAGAGCATTCTTCCCTTTTTATGGTGCAGGTGTTGCTAAACCCCGAAGCCGATCTTGCTGAAGTGGAGAAAATCCTCCAGGCGGAAGTGAAAACGCTTACAACACAACCACCTTCCGCAGCCGAACTAAACCGCGCCTTAAAAAAATGGGAGAGTAGTTTTATTTGGGGACTGGAAAGCCTGATGGCAAGGGCGGAAAAGCTCCAAACTTATAACCATTATTGGGGCAAGCCTGATGGCCTAAATCAAGATCTTCAAAGATATTTACAAGCGAAACCAGAGCAAATCCAGAAGGTCGCTCGCAGCTTTCTGAACGACAATCGCCTTGAGTTGCTCACGGTCCCGGCCCCAAAATCATAAGTCATAGGATTTGGTAGCAAACGCCATTAGCCGAATCCTATTTCACGTTCCCAGAGAGGTCCTTATGAAACGATTGAAATCATCCAAATTTGTCACTCTATTTCTTCCTTCGCTCATATCAGCAGCGGTAGCCACAGTGTTGTGCACGACAGTGCTCGTTGCCGCGCAATCTCAATCGGGCCCCGCTGATGAGAAAGAGAATTTCCGCGCTAAGCAGCCCAGCCCGGAGCCCGTGAAAAGCTTTCAGCTGCCGGAAATCAAACAATTCAAAATGGATAATGGCATACAAGTGTATTTGCTGGAAAAACACAGTTTGCCCACTGTGACGATGGGCCTGCAGTTCGCAGGTGGATCCGCCCATGATCCCGATCAACAAAACTTGCGGACATCCATGTGCGTCGGCCTTATGGACGAAGCGACAAAATCCAAGGACAAAATCACCTTCGAAGAGGCACAGGCTGACCTTGCCACTTCCATTAGCGCCAGTGCAAGTCGAGAGTTCAAATCCATTTCTCTTGCCTCACTCAGCAAAGACCTGCCGGGAGCCTTCGCCCTTTTTGCAGAAGTCATCAAAGAGCCAGGCTACCGAGCCGAAGATTTAACCCGGATGAAAAAAGCCGCTCATGAAGGACTGAAACAAAGCCGCGCCTCTGCCGAGAGTGTTGCAAACCGCGTTGCAGACACCGTCGTTAACGGCTTTCAACATCCGTTCGGCCGCGTCACGGTTGAGAAAGACATCGATGCCGTACAAACCTCTTGGTGCCGAGACTTTCATGCCGCAGCGATCAAGCCCCAAGGAGCGATACTGTTTGTCGTGGGCGATGTGGAGCAAAAAACGATTGAGCAGCTGTTTAAAACTCATCTGGCCGCTTGGAAGGGAGCCCCTGCTCCCCTAAAAGAAATCCAGGCGCCAAGTCCTGCAGCGGGAAATCTCTTTTTCGTTGATGTGCCAAATTCCGTCCAATCGGTGATCTATTTTATGGACCTGGCTCCTCCCCGATTAGACAAATCCTATTTGCCACTCCAAGTCGCAAGTCGCGTGTTGGGGGGCGGTTTTGCGAGCCGCATCAACATGAATCTTAGAGAAGACAAAGGCTACAGCTATGGCGCCTCTGGTTATGTGAATTATTCCCTAACCTTTGGGTATTTTAGGGCCGGAAGCTCCGTCCGCGCGGATTCTAGTCTTCAGTCTCTCCATGAGCTGAACAAGGAAATTCAGGAGCTGACCCAAGGCATCCGGCCCGTTAGTGCTGAAGAGCTGCAGCGAGAAAAAAATGCCATGGTGCTAAGCTTGCCTGCTAGGTTCGGTACCTCTCGCCAAGCTATGGGTAGCTACCAAGAGTTGATCGACTATGGTCTTCCCCTTGACTACTACGCCACCTTACCAGATATGGTTGCTGCTTTAACTCCGGAAGATGTGGCTAAGACCGCCCTCACCCAGATCAAAGCCGAGCAAATGAAAATATTTATCGTCGGCGACGCAAAATCGCCCCTGATTGAGCGTGTTCCCGCCAAAGACGGCGAAGCAGCCAAAGATGCCCCTATGATGAAAGACGGTAAGGCGACGACCCTCCTCGATGCTCTACGGGACTACGCTAAAGACAAGGGTGGACTCGTGTTGCTCGATGCTGACGGCAAGCCGATTGATAAAAAAACCTAAGGGGCTTGCCACCGCAAAGCTAAAGAATCGCTTCCAAAAAAATGAGGCTCTAAGCAGGAAATGACATGACTCAAGCTGCGTCCCTGTCCGTCATCGACTCTCTGGTAATCGGCATCTTGCAAGGACTTGCAGAGTTTCTTCCAATATCAAGTTCCGCTCATATTATTATTTACTCCGAATGGGTAAACGGGGTTGCCTTACCTTTGGCCTTAAATGTTGGCCTCCATGGGGGCACGCTGCTGGCGGTTTTAAGCTACTTCTGGGCAGACCTTGCCAAAATGCTGAAGACAGCCCTCGAGCCGGGCCCTTTCGCGGACTATTTCCGGCGCAACCGCTTAAACTTCGCTCTTTTGGTCGGCACGATACCAGCAGCGGTGGTAGGCTTAACAAGCAAGGACCAAATCGAGTTGCTCTTTCACCACGCCCGCAGTGTGATCATCCCTCTTGTTATCGTTGGATGGTTGATTTGGTGGATCGATCGAAGATCTGAAACGCGCTTCCATCATCTCTCGCAAGTCGGGATGCACCAGGCCATTTTGATCGGTCTTGGACAGGCGCTAGCGCTGATCCCCGGCGTTTCTCGCAGTGGTGCTACCATTACGATGGCTCGATACCTTGGCTTTGATCGTGACACCGCGGCCCGTTTCTCATTTCTATTGGGAGTGCCCGCGATGTTGGGGGCTCTTGTTCTCCAAGGTGGTGACATCGGCCCAAGCCTCAGTGACCCTAGTTTTTATTGGGGATTTTTTGGAGCGTTGATCACGGGATTTCTGACGATTCACTTCTTCTTAAAACTCATGAAGCGCATCGATTTCTTATATTTTGCGATCTATCGGACTTGCTTAGGCCTGATACTCTACATTATTTTTTAAGCACTCAATTATTTTTTGGAACCATTAGCTGCTACTGGTTTCTTTGCCGCTCTCTTCACCACCAAAACTTAAAGTCAAAAATTCCTCGAGTTTCTTAATACCCTTAAAGCCAATGAGCTTGCCCTTCATTTTCTGCTCGGCAAAAACGAAAAAACACGGCAACACATCCGTCTCGGCAATATCCAGCATTTGCGGGTATTCAGAGACGTCTATCTGGCCAT
>JBIKVD010000477.1:0-2662 GCA_044357055.1 Oligoflexales bacterium
TAAATGTTTTAGAAGTGTCGTTTTTCCCGCTCCAAGAAATCCAGATAATACTGTGACGGGGAGTTTCTTCATCGTGTGCCTCAAAAAAAATTTATGGCTAAACGTATAACTCCGATGTGTCTTCTTTGCAATGTCTAATGCGAATAATTGCATTAGATGAGAAATTTATGTCATAAATAACAAATAGTTATATTAATTGTGGATCCAGCATATGCAAAAAATATATGAAAATTCATACCTTTCTACTTGATTATAAAGCGCCAATGACTAAGATTTTTTCAAATTTGCTTGTCCGCGAACAGACATGATGTAC
This sequence comes from Oligoflexales bacterium, assembly GCA_044357055.1. Taxonomy (GTDB): domain Bacteria; phylum Bdellovibrionota_B; class Oligoflexia; order Oligoflexales; family JBIKVD01; genus JBIKVD01. The sequence continues at coordinate 314 of JBIKVD010000477.1, forward strand.
GTCGTAAATATATATCCATGAAAGACGCCTTTGATATTTATGCAGCGAAGAAAAAAGAAAAATCCCTCTCGAAGTAAATGTTCAGCGGAATTAAGAATTGTTAACGTTCTCAAGTCAGAAGGATTGAAGCTGACTGGCCAACGTCTTTCTTTGATTGCGGTACTAACAAAAGAGCGTGGTCCTTTGACAATGGACGAACTTTACTTGAAGGCTCTTGAGCAGACATCGAAAAGTATCGATATTGCAACTGTCTATCGTGCTACGGCAGCTTTTGAAGAGGTTGGGTTGGTCAATAAATGTGATTTCAACGATGGATGTATTCGTTATGAGCTAGTTCGTGAAGCACACCACCATCACCATCAATGCAAGAGAAATGAAACCGTTGAAATCAATCCTGTAAAAGATTTCCAAGAAATGCCAAAGAAGTTAGGCTTCCATAAAGTTACCCATAGGCTGGAGTTTTTTGGAATTTGTCAAAACTGCTTTACAAAATCCTAGATGATTTGGGTTGACAGCCAGTAAGATAATGCGATATTTCGCATCAATCAATATGTAAACATCTATTGATATGTAGTATAAGAGAACATTTTCGCGATTATGGATGCCAATGCGGTGCTCATTGTTGTGTCATTGAAATGTTCTCGTTCTTTAAAAGGAGTTTAGTAAATGCAGTTAAAGAGTGTTGTTTCATTTGTTTTAGTATCGTTATTGATCGGATGTCAGGCAGAGAATTCTTACCATGATGCGACAGCTCAAGTGTCAGGAGGAAATAAAGGCGCTGAGCAAATTTCACAACTATCCGAAGCAGTTGCATGCGGAGAATGTTTCGCAATTGAAAAGCTTCCTCTTCACTTACAAGAATACGCTGCCGAGCTCCTGCTTAAAGCACTTGATAGCGAAGCACTCTATTCGGTTTTATCGGATGTCAAACCGATGAGCTCCGGTTGGGCTTCGCTGACATTTCCTGAAGGTGCCGCATTGCCGTTGGATTTGGTGGAGTTACAGCAGATTGCTGATGTATTCAATTGCGGTAGCGGGATCACAGCAGAAGTCCAGATTTTTAATGGAGTTTACGAAGGAACTAGATATGCTGATGCGATTTTCTTTCGAACAAGTGCGTTTAAGAAGGCTATCGAAGTTTACTCCAACACATTCTCAGCTATTGGTGTTCATGCTTCTGATATGGATCCACTGAGCGTGGTCAATATCGTTGACGCCGACCCTACTACGGATCGCTTTCGCGCTTATGGTCATCTATTTGGCTATCCTGATCACGCGGTCAAGTTCTTTGCTGAGGCTGAGGAAAATGAACTTAATGGTGGAGGATTTGTCGAACGGGAATTTATAAATATTCCAACCTTTGCTGCGGAAGAAGGAGCCTTTGTTTATGCAGTTCCAAAAGGACATTCGCTGAATGCCGCTGATGTGGAACTTGCAAATCGCGCAAAACCTGTACTTAAAGCTTACAAACATGCTCGTAATTCTTATGCAACGACCGGTTCTGCTTGGGCTATTGCGATGGTTCGTGACGTGTTCCGTCAGGCCGACGGCATGTGCTCGGTAGCGGGGGCAGATTCTTATGTAAGTATACATGGCAAATGAGCACTGGTAGGAAATAGATCTACTCTATGCACTCTTACCTCTGGCTAAGGAAAGCCAGGGGTACGGCATTAAAGTTCTGTTGAACCAAGAGCAAAATCGTATAGGTGCCTTTTCATTTAGTTTCGAAACCGGATTCAAAATGAAGTATCGATGAAAATAGTTTTCTTGCCATTGATTGTGATTTTGTTCGTACTGTCGTCATGCGGTCGTGAGGCTGAAGATGGTATTGATAATGAAAAAGACAAGAAATTCATTGATGAAAATTCAGAAAACAAAGACTTGCCAACGAGAATGCTTTCAGATGCCGACTATCCAAGCGTGGGGTTTATGGCAAGGCATGGGGGCGGCTGTAGTGGTACCATCTTGAAACACGGTGTTTTTGTGACTGCAAAGCACTGCATCGTCGGATACGGCAATGTGGACCGAACTGACGTTAATGCTGGTGGCCCGATATCTGGGTATACGATCTATTTTCCTGCGGCTGATGAGATAAACGCTGACACTTTGGAAATTGAGATTCAAAAAATTATCCTCGATGGTAGAGCAAACGACATTGCTTATCTGATCTATGACGGAAAGCTAACAGAGCGAGTCATTGCGATTGATGCAGAAGAAATTTTAGAAACCACACCGCAACCAAATACACGCCGAAAAAGATGAACATGGCAGCATCAAAAACCATTCTTGGTCGAAAATGCTGGCCAAAGTCTTCAAGATCGATGTTATCCATTGTGAGTCCTGTGGCGG
>JBIKVD010000165.1:0-9150 GCA_044357055.1 Oligoflexales bacterium
GTACTCAGCTTTCATGTGCCCTTAACTCCATTGACCAAGGGTATGTTTGGACAGTCCATGATTGACCTGACTAGTAAACGTCCCTTAATCATTAACACCTCGAGAGGCGGTGTGGTCGATCACGATGCGGTCGTAAGTGCCGTTTGCTCTAAGGTACTGTCCGCCTATGCGGCTGATGTTTTTATGCAGGAACCATGGGAGACTAGGACAAAGGAAATGCATCCCAATTTGTATTTCACGCCACATATTGCCGCCCATTCTAAAGAGGCTAAACTGGACATGGGTAGATTTTGTATCAACGCCCTCCAGGAACTCGTTTCCCAGGGATTTCCGTTCTAGAATATTGGCTATGAGCCAATAGGGGATTTTGGAACCGCTATTCAGAAGGCGACGGTCAGTTCGTCCCCAAAGCGGCATAGATTCGTGACATTGGCAACGACGGCATACTCTGCAAGATCATCGGTGCCTGGTTTGACGATGCCAATCAAGCTATGCTTTCGCGGAGCTCGGCAAACGTTCATGGGATCTCCCTCGTCATCATATTCGAGCAAATCCGCTGAAGTGATAAAGAAAACACCACCCTTATTTTTCAAGATTTTGTATGGCTCTCCCAACAACTCCTTCATCTTCTGGGCTTGGGCGCGCGCTTTGATCGCATGGGTTTCGTTGTAAAAGGCGATGCCGAAGTATGGGGTGAGTTCCAAATTTTTGGCATCTAGGAGAAAATAGAGGCTCATTCCATTCAAAAAATCACCTGTATCGGGGGTGAAATCGCATCGGCCCGCAGGGAAGTAAAGGGGTCCTAATTTTTTGCTGGCGCCGCCTGCCATAACTCCCAAATGCGGGATGAGCCAATCCTTGTCATGCTTTTGCCAATCCTTGGCCAGTTTTGGTAGTAGCTCAGGGCTCGCTTCTGACTTAAATCCACTAAAGAGTTGGGGCAGATTTCCAAAAAGCAAGTATTCCGCCGCTGTTGGCTCCTCTAGGGCCAATCGCAACTCGTCACAACTGAAGTTCTGTACCGCGATTTTCTTTGCCTTAAGTTTGCGGTGCAAACTGATGCCGGCAAAATAGGCTTTTCCCTGCATCATCGCAAAAGGTTTGGGATCTTTAGGGTCGAAGGACAAACTTGTTAGCAATTTCTTGCAGGACTCCATTTCCCGTTCTAAGAGCTTCTTGCCTTTTCCCTGAAAAGCCTTAAAAGCGGATTTTTTGCAGTCGATGTAGGCCTGAGAACCTGGGTAGGCTTCATTGCACTGTTTGACGGCAGCCGCTCTTTGTGGTTTGGGAAGCTGCAGGGTTTCTTTTCGACAACTTTCAAAGTCAAGAGCTGCCGTGGCAGGACCACTTCGCTTTCGGGAAGAGGGTTTGGACTTGCCATGACTTTGGTCAGTAGCAACTGCGCCAATAATGCCTAATAGAAGAATGGAGAGGATTCTAGCTTTCAATTGGGACCAGGGCCTTCCCAATACGCCGAAAATGCGGTACAAAGCCGCTGGTGAGCCGTCGTTGCGTGGGAGTTTTTCTTCATATGCCATCATTAGATATAGTCAGCGATGTTGATTTGCAAGAATTAGATAATGCTGTGAACCAAACGTCAAGAGAGATTTCCCAGCGCTTTGATTTTCGCGGGGGCAAATCAAGTGTGGAGCTCGAAAAGCAGAAGAAGATCATTTCTATTGTCGCCGATGATGATTTCAAACTGCGGTCGATCCATCAAATTCTCATGGCAAAAATGGCCAAGCAAGGTATTGACGTGAGATGCCTCAAGTTTCCCGACCCTATCGTGGGTAGCATGGGCCTCCTAAAGCAAACACTCGAGGTCAAGACGGGCCTGAACAAGGAAGAGGCCAAAAAAGTAGTGAAGTTAGTCAAAGACCTAAAAACCAAGGTGAATCCAGAGATTCAGGAAGAACAGGTTCGGCTCAGTAGCAAGAGCATTGACGAACTCAGAGAGGTCATGGATCAGTTGCAGCGAGCTGAATTGGGTTTTCCTGTGCAATTTACCAACATGAAAAGATAAAAGAGGGGAATCTACTGTGGGATTTAAATGTGGGATTGTCGGTTTGCCTAATGTTGGTAAATCGACGCTTTTTAATGCTTTAACGTCGGCAGGTGCGCAAGCCGAAAATTACCCTTTTTGCACGATTGATCCCAACATCGGCATTGTCGAAGTTCCAGATCCACGATTGCAGCAGATTCAGTCCATTATTGCTACTCAAAAGGTTATCCCTGCATCAATGGAATTTGTTGATATCGCGGGGCTCGTAAAAGGCGCCTCCCGCGGCGAAGGTTTGGGAAACAAGTTTCTTGGCAATATCCGCGAGACGGATGCCATTTGTCATGTGGTGCGGTGTTTCGACGATGACGACATTATCCATGTCGAGGGTAGTGTGGATCCGCTGCGGGATATTGGCATTATTGAAGCTGAGTTGATTTTCGCAGATTCTGAAACCGTAGAAAAGGCCCTTGATCGGTATCGGCGTACGACAAAAGCTGGAACCAATAAGAACTTGCTCAGTGTCTTAGAAATGCTAGAAGCCTTAGCCCTACATTTGCAGGGCCTACATCCTGCTCGCTCCTTTGCCAAAGAAAAATACACCGTGGCTTTTGACGAAGCAAAGATCGCTTTTCGCGATTTGCATTTGATTACCGCCAAACGAGTCTTGTACATTTGTAATGTGGACGAATCTATGGCCAGTGGCGAGACAGAAAACGAATACACTCTTAAAGTGGCGGAACATGCCACCAAAGAGGGTTCTGAATACGTCATTCTTTGCGGCAAGGTTGAGGCAGAGCTGTCAGATCTCCCGCCCGCCGACAAAAAGGAAATGCTCCTTGCCATGGGCCTGCTTGAGCCGGGGCTCAGTCGTTTGATTCGCGCGGGCTACCGCTTGCTTGGCCTTGCCACCTATTTTACCGCTGGAGAAAAAGAAGTTCGCGCCTGGACGATACGACGTGGAGATAGTGCGCCTGTTGCCGCAGGTAAGATCCACAGCGATTTTGAGCGCGGCTTTATCTGTGCCGAAGTCTTTGCCATAGCGGATTTAATGGTTGCGGGCTCTAAAGCCAAGCTGAAGGAAATGGGTAAAATTCGCACCGAGGGACGGGACTATATCGTCCATGATGGTGATGTGATGGAATTTAGGTTTAACGTGTAATCTGACTATAGAAGTGGAGTTACGAAGAATGAAGAATTTATTGCTAAAAGTGCTCTTACTGACCACCCCTATGACTGCGTCGGCATCGATCGACGATTTTATCGCGCATACCAAAAAATGCACTTTAGAAACCCTGCCGACATTAGAAGGCCCAGCAAATTGGGCTCAGTTTACCAAGTACGATGGCAGCTGTTTAGAGGATGCCTGGGTCACTCTGCACGACCTATTGGTCGGAGTTATGGATGAGACGCAAATTGAGTCTTGCGCTGCCCTGGTTCCGAATTCTTTCGTCATTTCCGAAATCTCGGGCCGAAATATCTGGTTCACAGCGAAAGCCAAGATCGGCAAGGACTTTGTCAAACAGCTGAACATAAGAGTCGTGAAACCTTGGTTTTGGTTTGGTGCCGGACATTGTGAAGCCACTGGTACAGTCGGAAAAATCTAGGCTAAGCCTCTAGTGCGGATGGGTGTTAAAGTTTGCCCTATTGGTCCGAGCGTGCGCAGGACTGGGGAGTATAGCGCCGATCGATTGCGGAGATGTGATGGATGATTTCAATACCATCTTGGATTTTTGGTTTAAAGAGTTGAGCCCAGCGGACTGGTGGAAGAAAAATCCAGCTCTCGATCACAGGATACGTGAACGCTTCGCCAACGTACATCTCGCCGCCGCAGCGGGTGAAACCTATATGTGGCGGAAAACAGCGGGGGGTCGGCTGGCAGAAGTCATTGTTCTTGATCAATTCTCTCGAAATATGTTTCGCGATAGTCCTAGAGCTTTTGCCCAAGATTCGCAAGCTTTAGTCCTTGCTCAAGAGGCAGTGCTGGGAGGGCATGATCAGGCCCTGGAGGCGCAAAAGAGATCCTTTCTCTATATGCCTTTTATGCACAGTGAATCAGCAGTCGTACATGCATGGGCTGAGGAATTGTTTCTGCAGCCGGGAATGGAATTCAATCTTGATTTCGAACGGCGACACAAACACATCATTGAACGATTTGGCCGCTATCCCCATAGAAATGATATTTTGGGGCGAATCACTACAGCTGAGGAGGTGGAGTTTTTAAAGGAAAAGGGGTCGTCGTTTTAAGACGGTCTTGACGGTCGAAGCTCGTTTTAGAAGGCTGCGAAACTTACTTTTCAGAACCCGTCGCGATTTAACCAGTCAAAAAAACTTTTGTAATTCAGAGAAGCTTTGAATCGTCAAATCGGGCGTGACCTCAACCTGCAAAGTTTTGGCGAAAGAGGCATTCCTGTGCAAGGTGCGGGGGGATGAGAAGGCATCAATGATCTTCTTTTGTTGAGCATCAAATCGCACACCATATTGGGCCCAGATCGTGGTCAGCCCCAGCTGATGGCCCATATAGACGTCTTTGCGAGGATTATCACCCACCCAGTAGATGGATTTCCTATCGATCGTAGGTTCATCCAGCCCGAAATCCATCAGGACGGTCTTCAAACCCTTGGGATCCGGCTTTTCATAGTGCTCAGGTAACGTTCGCATATGACCCGAATAGCCAAAATCCCAGCCACGCAAATGTTTCACCAATATACTCGGATGAACCATAGCCTCACCGGAGCTGTTAATGGGGATTTTCGGGTCTGGCAGGCCATAGACGGCATCATAGAAATGAAGGAGATTTAATTTATTTAGCTTCCACATGGCCACATACCGGGGCGCGTCCGTGAGCGCTACTAATTTGACCCCATGCTCTTTAAATCGCCGCAACGTCTCGGTAACACCGGGGTAAGGAACCATCTCACTCTTGGCTATTTCAAGGAAGACTTGCCGCGCCGGTTGCACCGCCTGGCTCAGAAGTTCGTCCATGGAATGCTTAAATTTTTCTGCAATGGACGGCAGTTCCTGTACCACGAAGGGGTATTCGATGGATCCATGACTTTCGAAGACCATGGCACTTTCAGCAACGAGCAGGTCATAGGGAATGACAAATTTTTCCGACAGATGCTTGATGAGACCGCCATAGCAATGTGCGTAGTAGCTAATCCAATCAAACAGAGTGTTATCAATATCGGTAATGAGTAATTGGCAGGGCTGTTTATCAACATTCTTGTGGTGCATGACTTTTTTGCGCTCTTTCTGTCTCAAGGGCTTGTTGTGCAAGCGTGCTTGGCACCAGACCCAGATCCATAATTGCTATCTTAAGGTCCTCGGGAACTTTAACAAATAAGCTCTGAAAGTCACTTTCCTTTAAGATACAAGCGCCATCATAATCTCCGGCCTTCGCCAGTGGCAATGCCAAATTCTGCATCAAACGCAACCAGTGTATGTCTTTCTCATGCTTAGCTGAGAAGCGATATTTTGGCGTTTTGCTTTGCAACGCCAAAGCCAAAACGACCACAGTCCAAACCTGACACGATTTTTGGGAGTCAATTTCAATTAAAAAATCCTTCCGCTTACGGATTATCAGGCGATCTAAGTACCCCTGCACGAAGTAAATGGCGGCTTCAAGAATAGGGGCGGGTCGAAAAGAAGTATGACGCCTGTTTGGCGCTCTGGTGGCCGAGCCACTTTCTTCTGGTAAGGTGTCTGTAGGGTCCCAAAATAGCATTGAGCCAGGTAGTCGCAATAAAGTTGGTCGGAATCCTTCGTCAAACGCGAGCCTCTCACTCCGTCGCCATATCTCAATGGGGCCGCTGAAAAAACAGTAGGAATCACTTTTCGCCGCAGTCCCTTGGCAATAAATCCGTAGTTCGAGGTCTCCTTGGAGCCGAGTTTGGACAGGGGACGCGAAGTCCTTTCCAAGGACAAGTAGCTTTATGGTGCCCAATCCTGCACAAGATAATTCAATGGTCATCTCCGTTCCTGTGGCTCGCGACTCTCGTTCTAGTTGACCGTGCCGATAACTGGCAACTGTCATAGTGGAGCTTGCAGGAGCCCATGAGATGCATAAACCAGAACTATCCTCCATGGTCAAAAGAGGTGACGGAACTGAGTCACCTGCTGTGACTCTAACATGTAGCCAAAAGATTCCTTTTCCTCCAGAAGACAAATGAAAGGGGGGCTGCAGAGGATTGCCTTGGAGGATCCATAGCTCATCCACTTGTTGGGAAAGCGAAACCATCATTTGAAACGCTCCAAGACGGCCGCGTGAGTCTCATTGCGCCAACACTTCATGAATGAGATTAGCTCTCTTTCCTCTCCTAGGGCATCTTGGCTCCCGTACATCGATTGTTTCGTCGCCACTAACGCGGAAAGCTCTAATCCAGCGAAATTTCGCTGAAGCCATCTCGCAAATCGCTCCGGTGAGAGTGAGGTCTTCATAAGACGATGTACGAGTCCCATTTGGAGAGATTTCTTGCCCGAGATAAGTTTCTTGCCGAAAAGTAACTGCTGCACTCTGGCGATTCCAATAAGATGACACAAACCCTTTGTACCAATAAACCCGCAGGGGAGACCAATTTCTAATTGTTTAAAATAGAATTTCGCTTCTGGCGAACCCAGCCGGTAGTCACAGAAAAGGGCAAATTCCGCTCCTCCGCCAATGGCGATGCCATCAATGAAACAAACAAAGGGTTGGGGCAATGTCTGCATGCGATGCCGGAGCAGTCGGGTGCGACGGAAAAAATCATGCGCTTCTTCTTCGCTTAGGGTCGCGAGCTCTTTAAGGTGGCCGCCTGCCATAAATACTTTTTGCCCGGATTTGGTGGCAACGCTTGTGACATAGACACCGACGACCCTAGGCGGTATTCCCGATTCACTCACTTTTTCTAGTTCTTGCAAAGCGGACTCAAGAAAGGCCAAGAGCTTAGGCCCAAGGGCATTCAAGCTGTCGGGATCATGGATATGCCAAATTAGGACATCTTTGATTCTCTCCACCCTTAAGGGTGATTGTGTGTCGCCCATACTCTCTCCATATCGAAGTGAATCTCAGAGTAAAGTAGCATTTGAGTTGTCTCTGGCGTAGCGAAAAGGCATGATTCTCTGCGCGGCGTTGCTGCAGGCTTCTTAAAGGTATGCTCTCAGATAGAATTTGACAGAGAATTTGCCAGGGAAGTGTGGACCAAGTTCCAAGATCGACCTGGTTAGGAGTTCCGAAGATGAACGGCATGGATATTGGCGGCGAAGCTAGATTAGAAATAGATAAGATTCAAACTATGCCGGTGAGTCGGGAGAATTCATCCAGAGATATGGCCACCGGTAATCTGCTATTAACGGGGCTTCCAGCGGCTGGAAAGTCAACGATCGGGCGCTTAACAGCTCAAGTCTTGGGCCTGGGGTTCATTGACCTCGATGAATGGATTGAAACGCAGGCCGGAGAATCCGTCTCTGATATCTTTCGAAAGTTCGGAGAAGATGGCTTTCGGAAGATTGAAGAAAAAGCCATACATCAATTAAAATCAGTTCGAAATCACGTCATTGCCCTGGGTAGTGGTGCCATAGAGTCTGATAGTAATTGGTTTGCATTGCAACGCATGGGGGCCATTGGATTTCTTGATACTCCTCTTGGCTTATTAAGTGGTCGTTTGGCTCGCAGTGCCAAGGAGCTAGAGCGTCGCCCCCTTTTTAAGGACCTGATCGTGATTGAAATGCATGAAGAGCGTTCCCGCAAAGTTCTGCAGGTCCTTGAGGACCTATGGGAGCGCAGGAGCCAAAGGTTTCTGGGTGCCGATGTCTTAGTTTTGAATGGATTCGGCACGCCTGAGTTTGTTGCTCAAAGTTTAGCCAGGGAACTTCGAGCCTTTTGGCAGAAGAGCTAAATTATTATCAGACGCCTCTCACATTCGCCTCATATCTTTTTTGATAAAAAAAGGTGTCCAGGGATTTTCGATTCCTATACATATCTACGATAGAATAGTCCACGTACCATTGGCCTCTAGGAGACTAATTTCGTGACACGTGGCGAAGAACTGCTTAGCCTATTACGTACCGTAGCTTGGCAAGGCGTTTGCTATACCTTGACGGCTAGCTTCCTGCTTGCAGGACTGCTTTCTGTCGCGGTGAGCTTTGTTTTCATTAAGGGACCTGCAGACACAAGCAAGAAAGATAGTGACCTGAGCTCGTCGCTTGTAATGGAAAAGCCTTCCAGTCTAAATGCGAATCAAGTTGAAAAGATCCTTCAGCGAAATCTGTTCAATTCAGAAGGTGTCGTTGCGGATGATGAAAATAAACAGTCCTTAGAGGATGGCGAAGCCTCCGACGAAATTAGTAAAACAGACCTTCCCCTCAAGCTGATTGGCACCATCGCAAGCGGAGATCTTTTAACGGGTTTAGCCATTATAGAAAACACGGAGAAAAAAGTTACAAATAGCTTTCTGGTCGGAGACCGGCTAGCCGCTAATGCCGTCTTAAGTGGCGTCGATCACGAAAAAATCTATTTAGACCGGGGCAATCGCCTGGAATATCTCGAAGTGGAAAAAAAGGAAATCGAACGTCGGCGGGCGCGATCAAAGGGAGACGGGCCGAAGACCGCCAATCCGCTCGGGCTTTCTGCTTTGGCGAATGATCCTCCTCCTGAAAACTATAAAGAAGAGGGTTTTGAGCGGAGTGGTCTAGCAGTGCGCGCTTCAAAAAGTTTCAAGGACCGCATCCTCGGCCCCGAGTTGGCAAAGACACTTTCAGATGCCAAAGCCACCCCTAACATCGTCAATGGTGAAATCAAGGGGTACATTATGACGAGAATTCGCGAGGATTCGATCTACAGAAAAATGGGGCTGCAGAATGATGACATCATTCACGAGATAAACGGCATTCCTCTAAGTGATCCCAGTCAAGCTATCAAACTGATGAATCAGTTACGGAATGAATCGCAGTTGGAAGTTGTTATTGAACGGCCCGGAGCAGGTAAGATGCCACTGGCAGTTGATTTTCAGTGAAGTGTTGATTCGTAGGCGGATGAAGACGTGCCATTAAAAATGCCAGAAATTGACAACCAAGCCGTGAAAAAATGGTTTCAGGGTAAATACCCCATGGCAAGCAAAGTCATTTTGCTTTTGGTCGTGACCAGCATTATGGCAAAAATTCTCTCGACAATT
>JBIKVD010000166.1:0-9146 GCA_044357055.1 Oligoflexales bacterium
CAGTGTTAACCTGCAACAAAATCCTTTATGACTTTGCAAAACGCAAAGGCCAGGACATGGCGCTGCGAAGCTACTTTAGTCACACCGATCCGGATGGTTATGGTCCCAATTATTGGGTCAGACTATTGGGGTATCCTTTGCCTTCTTTTTATTCCTCGGCTTTGGACGGCAATAATATCGAATCTCTTGCAGGAGGCTATGCAACTCCCGAGATCGCTTTTGCAGGCTGGCTTTCGAGTGCAGGGCATCGCACTCACGTTTTAGGTGAGATCAGCTTCTATCAAGAACAAGGTGAGTTTGGGCTCGCCTACATTAGAGACGACAATTCCGTTTTCAAAAACTATTGGGTTTTTATTAGCGCTAGACGCCAGTAAAAATTTCAGAAAATCGCGCTTTCTTAGGCTTGATGGAAGTGAGGGAAAAGACACTAAAGTCTTCCTGGCTCGAAACGGTTCCTATCCTCAAGAGGCACCTGGACGCATAGGTCCTATAGCTACCGGAGAAAGTGGATGTTTAGAAGTCTGTCGCAACCGACGATGATGTATCACTTATGGAATAAGCTCACCATGTATCCGGGTGGGCGCTGGCTGTTCAGTCGTATATTGGGCTTGGTAGCCCCCTATACCGGTACCATTCCCTTTGTTTTTGAATCACTGGCTCCCGGCAAAGCCGTTGTGCGTATGCCGGACAAGCGATGCGTGCGCAACCATCTGAATTCGATTCATGCCATTGCTCTGGTGAATTTGGCAGAAGTGGCCTCAGGTGTGCCGCTGTACTGCGGATTGAATAATCTGTCGCGCGGCATCATCGTGAAATTTTCGATCCAGTACTTGAAAAAAGCACGAGGAACCTTGAGTGCAGAAGCTGATTTTACAGCCGTGGATGGTTTGCAGAAACAGGAAGTTCCCATCCAGGTCAGAATTCTCAACAGCGAGCGCGAAGTCGTTGCCGAAGCCGAAGCGGTTTGGCTGGTTTCGCCTCTTAAGGCTGCAGCACATTCAAGCAGTGCTACGGGAGTAGCCCCACCCTTATCCGTGACCTAGAAAGCGACCTATGGGGCTCTCACCCGATCCTTTCTTTGGGATTCGGGGCAATCAAGCAAACCACAAGATGCTTCACCAATCCCCTGATTTTGATCAGATGACTTTACGACGTAGGAGACGATATAGCTGATTAATTAGCCCGGGACGATATCGATGGTTAATAAGACTCGACTCAAGGGAGCTGTGCGCCCACCTGTGCCCTAACTAGCCAAAGATTTTAACCTAAATAAATATTCTTGAGTTTTAGCTTGCTTGTGCCGATAAGCCAATGGTGGCGATATCTGAGAAAATGTTTTTCTTTTTGCAAACTGACACTACGGTGGGCCGTATGAAAGAACATGTTCAGAATTGGTTTCTGCAGCCCAAGGCGCTCATCCTCGGAGCATGGATCGGTGTTGTAAGCTGCCAAGATCAAGGCTTTGTGGCTAGTTCCCAAAAAATTGAGCCAACCCCTACACCTCCAGTTGAGGAAGCGGCCATGCCGGATGATCCGGTGCCAAACAAAATTCTTTTTACCTCGTCGCCGGTCACATCCTTCTACTTTGTCGCCGATGCTGGTGATGAAATGAAAGTCACCGGTAAAATAAGAGACTTCAACGGCATGGATGCCCAGCTGGAACCTCGGCATCCCGATTTTGAAATTAGTCATTCATCCGGTGGCGTCAAAAAAGGTTTGGTGGAAGCCGTGTTGGATTTAGATGGTAAGCCTGTGCATGTGCCCGGAAGCGGCGCGCCTTTGATCACTTCCAAGGCAAGCTTTGCACAATGGTTCAGAGACGATCCCACGGTTAATAAAACAGAGGCTCTCACTCTGACCTTGACGAGGCACCCTAGCAAACCCAATGTCTATGTTTCAACATCAACTTACGTCGATACCCCCACAAGCGAGACGGATGGTTTCTTTCCCGTCGATGGCAAGCTATACGGCAACTATAAGAGCTCGAATGCCAGTAAGATAACACCGGACCACAATTATCATTTTACTTTTGAAATCAACCAAATGTTCACCTTCACAGGGGAGGAAACTTTTGAATTCAAAGGTGACGACGATTTGTGGGTTTTTATCGACGGTAAACTGGTCATCGATCTTGGTGGCGTTCATGGCACGGACTCAGCCTCCGTTAACCTAAAGGACCTTAATCTAACTTTGGGTGAAGACTATTCCTTCGCATTGTTCTTTGCCGAGCGGCATACCAATGCCTCGACATTTTACATAGAAACCTCGATCCAACTGCAGCCATCACCTACCTATCAGTATACGTCCAAAGCCCATTCAGAAGACGGCACGACCGTTAGCTATGAGCTCCAGAAGCATCCTGAAGGCATGACGATTGACGTCAACACCGGGGTCATTTCCTGGCAACCGGCTGCCACCCAACTTGGTGAGCATCACGTTGAAATTAAAGCGAGCAACGCCGCTGGTGACTCGGAAATCCAAGTTTTCATCATAAAGGCTGAAAAACCTGTCGCGACTCCCTAAATAGCGCATGCCCTGAAGGAGCTAAAAGGCTTTTGAACGGGATGCGTTCCAGGCCAAGGTTTTGTTTAAAAACTTCGTCATGGCTGACCACCACAAGCGTACCCTTAAAAGCCCGAAAAAGGCTCTCCAGCATAATGATGGTATCCAAATCCAGGTGATTGGTAACTTCATCGATCAAAATCAGATCAGGAATTTGCCCCGCGAACGCTAGCGCGAGCTGCGCACGCACCCGTTCGCCGCCGCTCAGGGCGAGGACCGGTCGCGAGAGAAGGTCCGCGTTCAGGAGAAACCGCGCTAACTCATTGCGCCAGTCGCTATCTGACATATGGGCAAGCTCCTGCCCATGCACCAAATTTTCCCATAAAGTGAGGTGGGGATGTCGATAAAGGAAAAACTGCTCAATGATGGCAATCTTTCCGCTCGAGACTTTAACGATACCTTTGGTTTGTCTTCGTTTGCCACAAAGGATCTGCAACAGACTGCTCTTGCCGCAGCCATGGGGGCCCTCCAATGCAACGCGCTCGCCAGTTATCAACTGCCAATTCAGGTTAGAAAAAACAATTTGTGGTCCATGGCTCCATTCCAATTCTCTGATAGTGACTACCGCGCCGCCTTTAACAGGTTCTACTGGATGCAATTTAAAATGGAGGTCCGCTTCTTTGCATCGGTTCGAGGTCGCCTTAGCTAATGAATTCGCCGCTTTTGCAAGTCGCTCTGACTCGAAGGTCTTGGTCCGGGAAAAGCTCGACTCAGCTCTGTTTTTCTTAAAATCGGCAAACATCTTCGGCTGGCTACCGGAGCTACGCTTTTCTTTGCCGACTCTGGCCCTTCTTTGCGCCTTAGCGGCACGCTCCTGGGCTTGACGTTTTAAGCGCCTGATCTCCTCCCTTGCGTCGTGCCTTGATTTTTCCGCGAGCTCCAAGGCTTTGTTTCGGATTTGCCAGAAGGTGGTAAAATTGCCCGGATGACGCAGGATTTTTTGGTCGCTCAACTCACAAATACCGTGCATCAGGTTGAGAAGATCGCGATCATGACTGACAATCAAAGCGGGCTTATTCCAGGCACTCAACCATCGCTGTAGATTTACACGGTGAGCTTCATCTAAGTTATTGGAAGGCTCGTCCAGAAGCAGAATATTGGGAGTGGCGAATTGGATTTTGAGCAGCGCCAAACTCGTCCGCTGACCACCACTGAAGTGAGCTAGTGGCCGCCGGAGACACTGGCGGTCCAGGCCAATTTTTTCCAATTCACTGACAAGCTGGTTCGGTAATTCCCAGTGCCCTTCTAACAATATGAGATCTTCTGTGCTTGCCTGGCCGGCGTTAGAGCATTCCCAGGCTTGCCAAATCTTATGGAAACCAAGAAATTCAATGAGCACCATCTGCAGCTCCCTTGAACTCAGTTCCTGAGGCAAATAGCCAAAATCCTGATAGGGAATACGCTTGAGTAGATAATGGAGCAAAGAGGTCTTGCCGGTACCGTTGCGTCCGACGAGGCCGATCCTGCGATCGATGGTAATATCCGCCGATTTGAGCAGAATTCGCCCGCTAAACTGTAAATCTATATTGTGAAAGGAATAACTGACTTGCATCGACCACCACCTTCAATGGGAATAAGAACACGCCAAGAATTTGAAGGTGAATTAGGGACATGGAATTCTAAGCCTCATGATGATCTAGCAGCAAAGAGGCTAGCATGCCTGAGGGGCAAATGTCAAAGCTCCTGTTTCTAACAGACGGATGCTAGCAGGCTGGTTAGGGAGAAATCAAAAGAAGGCTTGTTGATATTTTTTCAGAAGGCGCGATCTTTCGCCTATTTTCAATAATTTTATTTTGGCAATGCTGTGGGCGTTGATCCAGCCATTCATTTTGATTCTTGGCAATTTCGCATGGAGAAATAGATCGACATCGCTGAGAGAAATGCTGTCCCGATCTAAGCCCCCTAAGTAGAGGTAGATCAGATCGATCTCCAGTTCACCAGCAGTCGTGACCGGCATTTGCTGATCCTCGCAAATTTCTAGTTTGACTTCAAAGAGATCTTCCCACTGCAATTGGCCCTGCGCATCAGCAAACTCAGCGAGTCTAGCTAGGGTACGCTCTCGCACCTTGTCGCTAATCCGGTCGCCGCCAAAGTCATAAGTAAGGCCGCATTCGTGAGATACGGGCCCAGCCAAATGCAATTTTCCCAGGTCCACATGACCTGGCAGGTAACTTGGCAACTTTTTATGAGCTTGTTCCACCAGCAGAGCGACGCTGCCGCATTCTAAGCTGCTGCAGCCAAACTCTCTCGCGTTAGCGACAATTTCCTTGATTTCAACTGGATAGATAGCCCCAACGGGAGCTGAAGCGTCCCTGACAAAAGCCTTCGCTCTTTCCATAAGACGCAAGAATGGACACATGATTTTCGGATTCTCATCCGTTTTAGCATTAGCAGCCGCGTCCGGAAATTTCTGAACCATTGCATCAAGGGAGGGGCTCAGGGTATTCAAGCACCGATCCTCGAAAAGTTCTTTTTCCAAAAAATTGCACTGTCCAGAAATCAGATTTTTCGGCTCGCTATTTTCTTGGGTCTTTACAGTTGCGGGGGAACAACGGATAAGACTAAAGACAATCGCAAGGCCACTGAGTGTTTTTTTCAAAGTCATTTATTCCTCACTAACCCGAACCTAGAATGAGGTCGGTACGTCATTTGGACGTTAACCCACAGGACTATAGTTCATTTAGCCGGGGCGCAAGAGCGAAATAGGCTGTCCAAAGTAAGTATCTAATATTCATTGGAAATGAGCTTCATCAATCCCTGGATTTTGGGAACGAAATTGGAGGTGCTAAGAGCCCGTAGCCTAGACCGCCTTATTAAACCTGTGGGACTGGGGTCGGGGTTAAAGTACCACTGCAGTTCGGTGGACTCTACTGCCCAATGCCTAGCGCCGGATCGCTGGAAAAAGCATAGACGAAAAGAGGCAAGCTCTTCGCTTGATTGTCCAAAAGGCTATGATTGCTTGCTTCCAACATGATCTGTTTCTTGGCGCTGGGGCCGAACCGTCACGCTCGGACTGGCTGGCGCAAGCGCCAATGGCAAGAAATAGAAGGGGAAGAAAATAGAAATGGAAAATCACATGCAACCCCGGTTCTGATTTTTAGCAGCATGTCTGGTCTCGGCTTATCGGCAATAGTACACAGAAAGTTTAATCTTATTTGGCGGTCGCTTGATGGCTTCAACTTGATAGTGGAATATGGCCTTGAGGTCGTACTTATATAACGCTTCGTCTCTCTTGGCACAATCATTGCTTACTACATCCCAATAGCAAAAAGCGATCTTCTAAGGGGTGGAAAACACATGACACAATGCAAAAGAATGCCAAGTTCCTTGACAGTTTTGCTGCTCAAATTGTTGACATATGGGACCCTCCTTTCCTGCAATTCTACTGGCTTTAAAGCGAAGTCCTCCAGGGAAGAACCCATTCAGGCGAACTTGCAGATTGAATGGGACCTACCGTGTCCACGGGCCGCACCCAGGATAGAAGCTGACAGTTCTCAGCTTATAAAACTGATGGGCGTGGGTGGTCCCGACCTGATAGTAAAACGGGATGGCCCTTTTAAGTCGGCCAACCTTAACGTTATGGGTCAAGTATGCCAGGCAGAGGCCATCAAGAGGGATATCGTCTTCTTGATTGATGTTTCAGGCTCCATGGGAGTTAACGATAAGCGCTACCCGAAGTCCGATTCTTCTTCCGAGCCAGCTATGACTTGTGGCCGACAGGCGGCGATAGAGACAGTCCTTGGGGCCAACGGCAAGAATCCCCAAGCTCGCTTCGCAATGGTAACGTTTCACAGTGAGGTAAATTTTAAATCACAAAAATTCGGCTCAGCACCAGATCTGCTAAGCGGTAGCAATGGAGCGGCACCAAGCCTTAGTCAGGTGGTTTGCCAATCCTTGGATTCCACCTTCTATGATAAAGGCTTGCGGGAAGTGCAGGCGCTCTTTGGGAATTCAGAAAAGGGCACACAAAAGGAGCTCTATTTTGTAACCGACGGGCAGCCTCAAGGAGCTGATCCTTTACCGATTGCGCAAGAACTTAAAAATATGGGTGTTATCATTGCGACGATCATGGTTGCGGGCGATGACACGATCCTAAAACAAATGGCTTCTACGCGTAACAATGAGCTCTTGCATCGCAAAGTTGAGCAAGCCGATCAACTTGCAAGCGCCATTGCAGCATTGGTTGAAAACGAGATTGAGCGTGCTTGGTTTTACTCTGATTTGATAACAACCAATGCGGTGGAGCAGATTTCGGGAGATGCTTTATCTTGGGAAGAATTAATGTTTGACCCTCAGCTTGGTCATTTTAAGGTTTCATCGAAAGAGCTCAAGGTTGACAAAGAACCCGGGCTCGAGATTCAGTTAAAACTGAAATACAAAAACAGTGCGGAACCCAGCTATTTACGCAGCAGGCTCTTGTGGCCAGTTAAGTCCGACCTGAAACCCTAAATTGAGCCAAACCCTTCCAAGGATTTTCAGCTAAGGCTTTTTTCGCGTAAACCTTGTCACAAAATGGCAACGTTGACAGAGTGGCTCTCGAAGCTCACCTTTTTCAAAGCCTTCTCTGATATTCTTCGCCCGTGGTGAGGCGAGAATATCTTCAAGAGTGTTATTTTTCAGATTGCCTAGAGTTAAGATTGCTTCTTTGTCCAGACAGCAAGGAACAACGGTGCCATTCGCATGAACTCCCACATGGTCGATTAGTCCATAGCAACGGCCGCGATTACCATAAGATTCCGCGGCTAGATCGGGCCAATGGAACCTGGAGTCAAAATGCAAATAGGTGCGTTCGCCGATGGCATATCCTTTTTTCCGGCGCACGTCGATTTTTAGACTAGTATAATCAAAGGCGTACTCTTCCGCGAGAAAATCACGAATGGTCGTGTTCTTGTTCTCGGCCTGCTGCAAGGGATCGAGGTCCCATAGACGATAGTTGATATAGAGATCAGGTCTTGCGTGCCGAGATGCTTTTGCGAAGGTCACGATCCGCTTCATGTAAGGTCCAGGGTCTTGGTCACCGAAATTATCAGTGAAGCTGTGCAGAGAGAAATTGATCTGGCGCACCACCGGATTTAGCAGAGCGTCTTGTCTATTGGCCCGAAGCAAGACTCCATTGGTTGTAAGATTTACCGGGACTTTTTTCTGCGCGCATACGGCAATGATTTCATCAAAATGAGGGTGGCCGAGGGGCTCTCCCATGAGGTGGAGGTAGACGCTCTGAGTATAAGGGGCGACGCGGTCGATAATATGAGCGAACTCTTCAATGGACATGATCTGGTCAGCACGTTTGACTTCGGGGCAGAAGCTGCACTTGAGATTACAGATATTGCTGATTTCAATATAAATAGCTCTAAAGGATGGGTTCATTATCCACCGCTACCTATAAAAGAGTTCGCCTCTGGACTCAGTGGCAGATTTTGTTTGAGAGCGATCGACATCCATTCTTCTTGGGTTCGCTGCGCGATAGCAAAACCTAAACGCAGCCTCAACCATCGTCGATTCTTGATCCGTCGATGCAGGGGCCAATGGCGATAGTGTTTGCGAAAGTCCCAGGGAAGGTAAGAGCACAAGCCTTCCCAGAAGTCCGTTTCCGTTGTAATGCCAATCGCGAGGCGTTTTTTGTTTCGGCACATGAACAGACCATAATGAGGCAAATGTTCCAGGAAGTTTTGTTCACAAATGGGAGCCCAGGTCTGTACGACCTGGCCTAAGGGTGTGAGCATATCTTGATCGATAAGCGTTAAGGATTCGCGTTCCTGTTTTGCTGCGATTAGTAGGGCTGCCGTGATTTGCATCGCTGCATGGTAGGCGGCAAGAAAATCGCCGACAGGCAGCGTCGTGGCTCCCGAACCAATGTTTGGCGAGCTGGGCATGGCTGACAGGCCGCTAGCAGCCTGGATATTAAGGTCATGGCAGGGCAAGGATTTCCAAACATTCAACTGACCATAACCAGTGATGCGGCAGACAATAAGATTGGGCCGAAGGCGTTGCAAGCAAATTGTATCAAAGCCTAGACGGTCAAGGACTCCAGGTCGGAATCCGTCTATGAGAACATCGCAGGTGCTGAGCCTTTCAGACAGCTCATGGCGGTGTAACTCGTTTTTTAGATCGAGCGTTAAGTGAGCCTTGCCTCCGTTCAGCGCTTGATAAAATGCTGGAACGAGGGTTGCAGGATCCTTGCGCGTGGGGTGAGAGATACGGAGGACATGGGCACCAAGATCAAAAAGCAACTTGCCACAAAAGGGCCCAGGCAAATTTTCGCAAAGCTCAATCACGCGAATGCCATTAAGTGCTGAAATTGCTGGCATTTAGAACACTTCCTCCCTGAGATAGTCGTTTGCCCGGAGGCGGAAGTAGGTTAACCTCTCTGTCAGAGATTTTCGACCATAAAACCTGCCGGTAAGTCAAAAATGGCTTTAATGGCGGCGGTTGCAACAAACCAGGGAGAGATGAAACCCATGAATAAGGTCTTTGTTTTCGATGCCGTGCGAACTCCGCGCGGCAAGGGTAAGAGTGATGGGGCTCTTAATACGATAAGGCCTGTTGATTTGCTGGCGCCACTTTTTTCAGAGCTAAAAAATCGC
>JBIKVD010000478.1:0-2648 GCA_044357055.1 Oligoflexales bacterium
GGGCCTTAACGATTGGTTGCCCTCCACTCTTGAGCCTTACGGGCTTGAATTGCAGTGGTATACGAATGGCCCCAGTCGAGCCCCAAATTCTAGCCTCCCCTTCCTTGCCATGAGTTGGGACCTGTAGCCAATAGATTTGCTGAGAAAATCCTGATAGCCTCTGGATAGATCATGAACAGGGACAATCCTAAGCTTTGGCAATGGCGGCCAGATAATGACGCATAGCAAAATGACACCCATGGCACAGACACTCCAGGAAATCAAAAAGCATTGGGGCATTGGCCTCACAGGAGGCATGGCTAGCGGGAAATCGACGGCAGGTAAGATTTTGCTAAAATTGGGATTCCATGTGGTGGATGCGGATCAATTGGTTCGACAAGCGATGCTACCTGACACCCTTGGTTACCAAGAACTCGTCGATCTTTTTGGCCCTTCCATATTGCATGCTAACGGTCTAGTGGACCGCACGGCTTTGCGGACCTTAGTTTCGCAAAGCGAGGAAAAGTTAAAATCCCTGGAGACTGTCATTCACAGGCATCTTGACGGCATCTTGGAGGATAACCTGCGGCAAAACAAGATTTTTGCGCAACCTCACTTTTGGTTTTATGAAGCAAGCTTATTGATTGAACTTGGCCGCCACCAAGACTATTGGGAAACGTGGCTGTTAGTAGCCCCCCGAGAAATTCAATTCACCCGCGTGCAAGACAATCGCGGTTTGACCTCTTCTGAAGTCGGACCCTTGCTAGCACGCCAATGGAATTCTGATCAACAAATCCCCTTTGCAACTTTCGTGTTAGAAAATAAGGGGTCCATCACCGACTTAGAACAGGGTTTGGCGTTACAGGCATCAAGACTGAGAAAGATTGAGCATGACAGAGAAAAGACCCGGCAAAAATAAGGCCCGTAAGGGCAAGGACACAAAACGAAATAGCAGCAGACCTTCGCGACCAGCGCATAATAGAGATTCCCGAGGCAAGGGTAGCGAAAGATCGCGGGAAAGTGCTGGGGAGCGCGTCAGGGAAAAGGTGCCTGAAAAAGCCATTCAATTGACTCTTGACCGCATTCAACTCTTAAGGCAACCACCTGAACATATCGTGCATCAGGCGGAGTACCTCGACCCCTGGCAGCAAGAAGTAAAACGCCTCCTCGATAAGGGTTTGCATGTCATTGTCGACGCGCCAACAACGGCAGGAAAAACTCGCGCCGTCGAAGTCTATTTTGCTGAAAATATTCACAACCCTGGATTTCGCGCTTGTTATACCTGTCCCGTGAAAAGCCTTGCCAACGATAAAATGCGAGAATTTCGCGATCTCTACGGTAAAGAGCAGGTGGGCTTGTCTACGGGCGAAATCAAAGACAATCTCAATGCACCCATCGTCGTTGCTACTTTAGAGTCCTACCGCAATACTTTAATTGGAGTAGAGCCCGACCTCGGGCGTAAACTGGTTGTTTTTGATGAGTACCATTATATCCAAGATCCCAGTCGGGGAAGCGCTTGGGAAGAATCAATTATTCTCACCCCTCAGTCCAGCCAAATTCTTATGCTCTCTGCGTCCGTCGCGAACGCAGAGAGTTTTCAAGAATGGCTACAAAATATCAAAGAGCGAGAATGCGAACTGATTCGAGTCAAAGAGAGACCGGTACCTTTGGAAAACCTGGTTTTTACTGGGGGAAGCTGGATCAGCGATCAGGTGACACATTTTCCTAAATCGCAGCCCAGCACACAAAAAGGAGAAGGGACTTTTAAGCAAGCCCTTGATGTGGCTCGGCTCGGTGCCGCCTTGGAAAATGCCCTGGCACTGGAACTCACGCCAACTATCATTTACGCCGCGAAAAGAATGCAATGTGAGGAACTAGCCGCTAATGTGTGCATGCATTTGCCATACCTGGATCCGACAGAAAGCGCGCGCCTTAGCGCGGACATTGACACCCTTGCCAAACAAATCGAGACCAGCTTACCAGCAGACTTGTATCGCATGCTAACGGAGCACGGAGTGGGGTTCCACCACTCAGGTATTGCGGCTGGCACTCGCTATCTTATCGAATGCCTCTTGAAAGAAGGAAAGTTGCGATTTTGTTTTGCGACGATGGGGCTTTCCCTCGGCATTAATTTTGCCGTACGTTCCACGATGATCAGCGATTTTTCCCGTCCCTCAGAAACCGGCCCCATGAGATATCCAAGCTCAGAGGTCTTGCAGATGCTGGGCAGAGCTGGGAGGCGAGGTCGTGATCGCGTTGGCTTTAGCCTCTGGTTGAGTCCAGTACACTATCAGCTTATGGGTGCTGCCAAGCGGGAGGATTGCTATTCTCATTTGCGCAACGATCCCACAACTTATTTGGGTCTCATAGGCAAGGGGCAGAGCCCCGATGATATCATGAACTTTTACGCCAGTAGTTTAAGAAAATTCCAGCAAAGAAAACTGGACCTCACATGCATCACTTTACCTCGACTGCAAAAGAAACTTAACAACGAAAACTTGCCTTGCTTATCACCTGCTTTTGAGTTTGCCCGTGCCCAGCAAGGCATGACCGACAGCAAATGCCATCAGTGCCATGAACGAAAACATTGTCATATGTTTTTACGATCGAAGACGCAAGGCGACCTGACCAAGCTGCAATTGCATCTGGCAAAAATCGGTGCGACGGAT
>JBIKVD010000362.1:0-4165 GCA_044357055.1 Oligoflexales bacterium
CAGCCACCCACCAGCATGCCTTTGACAAAAACCTGAGGAAAGGTGGGCCAGCCACTCCAAAGTTTAATTGCCAGGCGCTGCTTCCACTTGGCCCAATAGCTGCCGTAACCCAGATAATGGTAAGGAGTTTGCGCGGCATCTAAGGCTCTGCGCACCTTGCCCACGAAGGGATTGTGAGCCATCCCGACGACCACGACGGGATGCTGACAGATGGCAGCCTGGATCTCATCAGTGACATCGGCATGAAAGGAAAGCATTTGTTGTGCTGCTTGGGGCAGAACGCTTTGCGGTGTAAGGGTGTTGCGCTGCATGTTCAGATCTCCTGCATAAAAGTTTAGCTCAGTTGACGTTCGATCAAGCTGTAGTAAATACCGTTCTTATTCGCTTGCAAAGCCTCTGGAGTTCCCATCTCGACGATATGTCCGTTCTGCAAAACAATCACCCGGTGAGCGCGCTTGACCGTAGACAAGCGGTGGGCAATGATAATGGTGGTACGGCCCCGCATCAGGTTCTCCAAAGCTGCTTGAACCAGATACTCATTCTCGGCATCAAGGGCGCTGGTAGCCTCGTCTAAGATTAAGATCTTTGGATTCTTGAGAGCAGCGCGAGCAATCGCAATGCGCTGGCGCTGGCCACCCGACAGCTGCACGCCCCGTTCTCCCACTTTGGTATCGTAGCCTTCCTGGAAGGACTCGATAAAGTCCTGGGCATGGGCAAGTTGGGCTGCCGCTTTGATATCTTTCAAAGCTGCATCTGGGCGACTATAGGCGATGTTGCGTCCAATCGAAGTTGACATCAACACAGGCTCTTGGGAAACCGTGCCGATTTGTTGATGCAACCAATGAAGATCTAACTCCGGCAGCTCCACGCGATCGACTTGGATTTTTCCCTGCTGGGGGTCGTAAAACCTTTGCAGCAATGCCGCAATGGTGGATTTACCACTCCCTGAGGGGCCAACCAGGGCGACGACTTCGCCGGGAGCAATTTGCAAATCGAAATCTTTAAGCACCGCGGATTCGGGGCGCATCGGGTAGGCGAAGCTAACCTTATCGAAGGTAACAGCACCTTGAAGCTCGGGCAGCGTTCTCCCACCTTCTTTGGCGAGGGCGGAGGGTCGATCGATAATCTCAAAAATCCGGGTCGCGGCACCCATGGCCGACATAAAATCAGTCCATAATCCACCTAAGGTGGCCACTGAGATCGCTACTGTTAAGGTATAAAGGATATAAGCTGAGAGTGTACCAATACTGAGTTCGCCGCTCATCACCATTCGTGCGCCGTACCATACCACGGCAGTCACTCCACTTAAGCCGATCAAGGAGATGGCTCCCATAAAGCGGGAAATCACCATAATGCGGGATTGAGCCAGGGTGAGAGCAGAACCCAACACGGTACCGTAGCGCTCGTATTCGATATTCTCCGCGGCAAAAGACTTGACCGTTCGCATATTGCCAATCGTCTCTTCTGCTACGGATGAGGCCTCGCCCACCGCCGTTTGCACAGCATGGGACATACCTTTGACTTTGCGACTAAAACTGGCAGCCAGCCAAGCGGCTGGTGGCAAGATGGCGAGGAGAGCCAGGGTCAGCTGCCAAGAGGTGACAAAGAGCAAGACGAATCCACCGATCACAGCCACAGCATTACGCAGGATCATCGAGATATTGACGCTGAGTGCATTCTGCATCATGGTGGCATCGGCTGTGAGCCGACTCATCAGATCACCGGTCATTTGCCCGTCAAAGAAACCGACATCTAAGCGCAAATAGGAAGCGAATAATTTCTCCCGCAAATTGCGAACGATCCGCTCCCCAGCATAGGTAAACAAATAGTAGCGCGCTGCGGCAGAGATGGACTGCAAAAGCAATACCCCGAGCATGATGGCACCGAGCTTATCGATGAGGGCGGTGTTTCTTTCAGACAGGGCCTGGTCGATCATCAACTTCACGGTTTGCGGAAAGACGAGCATCATGCCAGAGCCCAGAAGCAGAAAGAAGCTTCCCCAAACGAGCCTAGGCAACTCAGGACGAACAAATTCCCACAAACGCCGCATGGGAACTTGGGGTTTAGCTATTTTAGTCAAAGGGGAATCCTCACATTCTGGAGGACATTCTCTCTGGGAGTTCTTGGATCTACAAGGGGAATGATGGGACGTTGCATCCAGATAACGGAATAAATTAGATTTATTTATGATTACGGTTAGTTAGGATCTTGCGTTGCATGGCAGACCACGACTCTGCATCCCCTTACCTAATACGAAGAAAAGCTAATTTCTGGCTCAAGCTAATCGATTTGCGGAGAGTCACGAATGTTGTCTACGCGCCTCAACGAGAAAACTGCGTGGCAAACACCTCAACCATATGGGAAACGTATTTCTAATATATACAATATTATGAGCGCTGGGCTTAGCAAATGAAAACAGATAGGGACGTTCCCCGTGCCGGCTGTTTTCGATTTCAATCGCGGAAAAGTCAATACCGAGTATCCATGCCGCGTCGCCTTCTTCCGAGTCCATATGTTCATCGAGGAATTCTCCGTTTTTTTTGCCAGAGCTCTATCTCGGTCACCAGAAAGCCGCAAGGAGTGTGCCTAATAAAGAGGAACGCTTTAGCGCGTGGTGGCTAAATGGGGTTGTCTAATCATTTTTGCGGTTAGCTCGTGCGCTCAGGTTATGATGACGCTGGCTTCAGCACTGTTGGTTGGATCTCTTATTCCAAAGTTACTTAAACGATAGCAGGATGATGGTTTCAGCCAGGCTCTGAGCTACTTGATGCTCCGACATTTCAGCCGTTCCGCTCTTGATGATCCGACATTTCAGCCGTTCCGCTCTTGATGAAGTGATCGGATGGAAAGGAAAATGTTCCCGGTTTCATATAGGTTCGTAGCTTCACCCCTTCTCGTTGGAGGAACTCCAAGTAAAACTTTCTTGGGAGCTTCTGTTGCCCATTCATCGGGCTGCTACCCTTGTCTTGCACAGTCACCAAAAGCGAAGAGCCATTTTCGAAAAAGTCGCCTTTCACTAATGACTCATTGTCAAAAGGTCGAAAACTATGACATTGGCGAGTGTCAGGTTTCTCGGTAGGGGCGGAAACCGACGGATCGCGAACGCAACTCTTCAATGCTAAAACCTTTAGTAGTTCCTGGCGGAATTCCGTGCTGCTGCCGGATAACTTCACATAAAAATTCTTAGTGATGTCCTGAGCTTTCCCGTTGATTGGAAACACGATAGCCAGGAGCAGGAGTATAAGTTTCATAGTTTCTCAATTCGCTATTGAACAGCCCCGCCGCAAATGACAGCGTTAGAAATATAAGGGCAATGATGGTTTTAAGGGAAATTTCCCCAAAGTTTAAAAGTAAATTACAATTTTTATGATGCTTTCGTCATTTTTTATAATGGCGTCTGTAGCGAGACAGCTATTTGTATCGAGAGGATGAGAAAAGCGGCCTCGGGTCATATTCTATGCGGTCTGGACGTTGATGTTAGAACGGGATACTGGCGAAGCCAGGTTCGCAGCGGAAAATAATGGTCGGGGTGACCGTCAGCCGTGTAAGCCGCCGGTTCCCCGAGCCTAATCCCTTATCTGGTAGCAAGCGGCAGCGTTTCACCTTGTCTTTTACGAGCCATATGGGCGTTGAGATCAATCACCTCAGAGTTTGCATCTGAGGGAAGTGTGACGCCCAGTTTCTCGGTAGCTCCCACCAAGTCCACACCTGCCAGCCTGAGATAGCCTTGGGTGGTTCGCAGTGAGGAATGCCCCACGATCGCCATCACCGCTGCCAGTGACACGCCTTTGCTGAGCAGCTGGGTGATGAAGGTAGCCCTCAGGTCGTGGAATTTTACCAGCGTGATACCGATCGCTTGGCAAAAGTCCTTGAGTACTTGGGCTTGTTCACCATTTTCCCATTCAGAAAGTCGTGGCAATACAGGGTTGCGGTTTGGGTCTCTGGCTTTTAGCTCATGAAGGAAACGATGCAGCTCCGATGATATAGGCACGATGCGGTTCTTTGCCGTCTTCGTTGGGCCGGTTCCATTTTTAGAACTCCAACTGCGGCTGACCACAATGCGCCCGGTATCAAAATCCACGTCGCTCCACTCCAAAGCATAGAGTTCGCCGGATCTCATTCCTGTCAGCAGTGCCAAAGCCCAGACATCAAAAAACCGATGCTT
>JBIKVD010000322.1:0-4931 GCA_044357055.1 Oligoflexales bacterium
GCAGGATTTGAATCTCGGTGGCGTTCAGCACCGCTTGCTTAGCTTGCGGGACTTTCACTTTGACCTTGAGAGCTGGGTTTCTGTTTAGCACCCCTTCTTCCACTGCCATCTGGAGAATGCGTTTAACGATCTTGAGAGTCGTCTTGCGCGTATGCCAGGAGACATTGAAGGCTGGATTGTAGACGATGTCGTGGATGTCGCCACCGGTAATCGTTTTCAAATCCTTGCCTTTAAGAAAGGGCTTGAGCCAGATGGTGTTTTTGCCTGTGTAGTTGAGAATGGTGGTGGGTTTCATTTCCACCCGCATCCTTTCCACACAGACTTTAAACCATTCGTCCCAGGTGTAACTGACAGGACGTTCTTTCATCTCCGCCAGTTGCCGCTTGAGTTCGAATTCAACGATCTCAGCTTCACGCTTGGATTTGATACCCCGGCGTTTCATCTGGATTCGTTTGCCTCGTCGGTCAAAGCCATTCACATAGACGAGATAGGTTTTATGATTTGATTCCATGATTTCTTTTATTGACATAGGTCATCTCCCTTTCGTTTGAGAGTTGACCTAAGATCTTGGAATCGAAACCGCAGACGGCTGCCGAGTTTGTAAACGGGAATCATACCGCGATGCACCATGATACGTAGGGCATTGGGTGAGATTCCCAGATAGGCAGCCGCTTCTTTGGTTGTTAACCATTCGCATGCCGTTCGGTTGTCAAAGAACATAAGCCTTGAATGAACATCATTCATCGACTTAGCCTCCTCTTTATACCAAAAGCTTGGCGTCCAGGCCAGAGCTGGTGGTATTGGCCCCACACCCCATGAGCAGATTCAGTGTTGCTCGGCTTATGGGGTAGGGGGACGGTTAAGGAAGATGGGTCTTGTAGACGGAATCATTTACAAAATGACTCGCCGCCCTGCTCACTCCCTATGCAGCGGGGTGAGCAGGATTGAGTGGTCTCCTTTCAATCAAGCGTTCACCTTGAACGCCCCAAAGTTTGATGGACGAATCGGGACTTAAAATTTCTGAAAGGGATAAGAAATAAAACTGCGGGGACTGAACTCGCGAATTCTCCCGGCTCCATTCTTTCAAAAGTCTTTTTCCGAAATTCAAATCGGGCACGACATACCAAAGGCCCCAAAGTGTGCGCATGCGAGCATAGTCGGCGAAAATCTTGCGATACCGGCTCAGATTCTTCTCCGATAGTTCCAGCTCCAAAGCGACAGCTTTGATACCTTCGGCGGTCTTGACCGAGATGATAGCGTCCGGGTTAATTTTTGGTTCAAGAGTCTTCTGTTTTGCACCAGCGGCACGGCGCAAGGCTTGTTCGGTGTGCCAGCCGACCACGAGCCCCAATTTCTCGAAAACAATTCGCACATCGTTGAGCGTGACATCATGCTCCAACGTGTTGCGATTGATGTTTTCTAGAAAATGCTCCCGATGGATGCGAAGCGCACCGGGAGTGGTCAGAGTCCAAATCAACTCGCCAGCCTTGAGGCCATGCACTCGTCGAATCAACTTTTCCGATTCTAGTTTACGCAGTCTTCTGAGTGCCGTGTCTTTGTTACATGGGGAAAGACCAGTTGTATCAGCTGCCGCGTGGAAAGCAGTTCATAATCAGCCAGCTTGTTGAGCAGGGTCTTGTCGCGTTCGGTAAAGTAAATCACTTAGCCCCCTTAATGATTTCAGATACCGTGGCATTGATGACTTCTGCGCCGGCAGCATGAGGATTCGTAATTGCGTCTTCTAGGGTTTCGATGCTTTTGCTAACGGCTGAGATTTTGGAGCTGGTTTCTTCCTGCTCCCGAGTTAGCCAACGGATATTGGATTTGAGGCTTTGAAGTTCAGGCACCATCTCAGTGATTTTTTTCCGCATGTCTTGGAAATGCTGGAATTGAGCTTTGCCCCATTTGCCCAGCCGGTAGAGCAGATAGCTCGAGCCTAGGCATAGGGTCAGTCCAATTCCCCAAAGCACAATCTCCCTAGGGGTGGCCCCCATGAAGGTGAAAGGGGTTGAGGGCTCTTGCTCAATGGTCTGAGTCTGGACTGGTTGTGGTTTTGGCTTTTTCGATTCCTTGTGGAGATAAGCTCCAATTAGCACTGGACCGGCTAACAGAAGCAACTGGTGAAAGTCACTGTCGTCTGGCATACACGCCTCCCATTGACGAATTTTCAAATTGTTAGAAAAATTCGAGACTTAGATTTGAACTGTAGGAACTGTGACTTTCTGTTGAGGCGTCTAGACAGACTCCTCAGGAGACAAACGCATAACATTAGTTCTTATTGCATTAATTGTCAAGTCTATTTTAAAGATTATTATAACAATTTTATTATTTATAATGATTTTAAAGAGATGTGAGCCCCGATTTAAGTTTTTGACCCATATGCCGATACCCTATATAATAGGTCCTATAGGCTAGGGTCCTATTGAAGAGGGTTGTGTGAGCGGGAAGGTAAAAGCAATAAGTCGGCTGTTCGTAGGGTTGCCAGCGTTCGAGCGAGCATGGAAGCAGTATGGCCTTACCGATGAAACCCGCCGGTCATTAGAACTGGCGTTGTTGGAGAATCCCAAAGCTGGAGTGTTGATCCCAGACACCAATGGGGTGCGCAAGATTCGCCACGGAGTCCCCGGCCGGGGCAAGAGTGGTGGCATCAGGGTCTTCTATTACGACTTCGACAGCCTGGGGCGAATTTATCTTTTAGCAGTGATTCAAAAAGGCGATCAGGAAAACCTGAATAAAGAACAACGCAACGAGCTGGGAGCCATGATCGCTGCCATGAAACGAGGATTAAAATGAGCAAGCTATTTGATGATCTAAAAGAAAGCATCGGCGACATGACCAAGCATGCCCAAGGCGAGCTTGTGCAGGGCATCACGCTGAATACCGTCTCGATCAAGCCAGTGCCAGATTTGAATGCAAAGGACGTTAAGCGAATTCGGACCGAGCTAGGGATGAGCCAAGGGGCTTTTGCCGCGGTAATCGGCGTATCGAAGAAGACCGTGGAAGCCTGGGAGGCAGGGACGAATGTGCCGGGGAAGCCGGTAGTGAGGTTGATTCAGTTGATTTTGAAAAGACAGGAACTTTTGAAGGAAATCATAAATTACTAAGCTAAAAATCACAAACATGGCCTAACCCGACAGCAGCCCTTTTCACTAATTTCGAAATTCCGCTTGTAAGAAAAATTCGATATATAAAAAGCTTACGTCTCCCGATTGCTGAAAAATCAATTACGATGCCAGTCTAGGCATCCAAACTTATTCGTCATTTCCTTAGCATCATTTAATGACTGAGCAATATGAGCTGGGGAATGATTACTACAACTGAAAAAATATTTTCTTCTGACTGCTTCGAATTTAACAATCCTGCCAGAAGGAATTTGTATTGTGCCAGTAAGATTTTGATCAGAATTATTTATAAACGTTACTTTTACTGAACCAGAATCGTTTAAGGCAGACTCAAATGACACGTCTCCTTCATGAAATAGCAGTGGAATTTCTTTTCTATTGGAAACATTCGAGATAACCGCTATCCAAGATTTCTCATTTCTAAAAATGACCTCTGAGTCTTTTCCGAATAATTCTTGAATTATTTGTTGGTCATTTTTATCAATTGCTTGTATTTTCCATATTCCTTCCAAATTAGTTTTTCTGTATTGATCACTCAGATCTGAATTCTGACTCTTCGACTCAACGCAAAACAGAAGGGTCAAAGTTGCTAATAGAAATCGAATGTTGAAAAAGATGCATTTTCTCATAATTTTTTGGCCCTAGTTTGTAGTTTCCTGAAATATTCTAATGGGAAAATACCCGCAAGGTAAGAAACGCTAATATTAATGGTTAATGAATCTACTAAAAATTTAAGCGTTGAACCAAAGGCAAATCCAATACAACTTCCAAAAATTATTCTTTGAGCAAGGGAAAAATAGCTCAAATTGCCTAGCCTTTTAGGGTGGAAGCACGCAGAAATAGCACCTAATGCACCTGCAATTATAGACACAAAAAGTGGTAATAAATCTGCGGGAAGAAAAAAGCCAATTCGATAAAATTCCCAAGCTTCATCCTGATCTAACATTGCATATAGATCGTCAATTGTTCGAAATTGAACTCCCTCATATACAATACTCTCGTCGACTCCTTTGTTTGAACGTTGAATATCCAATTGAGCTACCCTAAAAATGGAAATTCCAATATAAAGCAATGCCAAAATTAACAATCCTAATACACTAAACAACAAGAATTTATTTTTAGGTGATTTCATTGGTCCACCATGTCAAAAATTTATTCCTAATACCTTTTTTTTCGAAGCACACTACGCTTTTTTGTGAGCAGATCAGTTCCAATCTAATGTGGTTAATTTTCTTAGCTCGGCTCTATTATTCTCAATTTTTTCGTTTATAAAACTTAGATGAGAATCGTTTTGAATCCACGCTTTTCTAAATATTTCTGTTAAATTTCCCGAGGAAATTTCATGCAAATAAGATGCGCAGTTAAATAGCAAAAAATATTTTCTTGCAAGTGTGGTGATTTCGTCTATTGATTTCACTATTTCCAATGTCTTTATTGGCGTCTCATTGGGGGCGTCTGCAGAAGTATGAGCCAAAAACTTATTTCGATATTTGCGAATTCTCTTGCAAACTTTATCCAATCTTTTGATGTCAGATTTCAATAGAGACTTTGGAAAGAATTGTTCACCGACCCCTGCGAGTCGATCAAATTCTTCATTCAGTCGCCGAAAATTATTCGGAGTTACCCATTGAACGCCTTCTTTTGGCAGAACAATATCAACTGAGGGTTTATTTTCGCCAATATATCGCGTTCTCGACAGCAATGTTTGATCGCGCGACAGTTCAGAAAGAATTGCTCGCAATGAATAGACTTTCAAATCACTAAGAAAATTTTGTTTATCCGTCAGTCTACAAATTCTATTAACCACTT
>JBIKVD010000167.1:0-9089 GCA_044357055.1 Oligoflexales bacterium
TGTCTCCATCATGCCGAGCTTAGATTTTTGGCAATCCTCCTGTGCGACCTTCGTGGGGGTTTTGTTAAGACCATCTCGCTCTGGCGGCCAGGATACTGTGGAGGCACTGCACTATTTTGGCAAGACGGTCCGGGGGGATTGCCAGACGCAACCGCAAAACGTCAGTTTGGCCTTTATTCCCGATCAACAGTTTTCAAATTTGAGAACCCCCCTAGCTAAATCAAGGGGCCAAAGCAAGCCGGCAGCGCAGTGGCGTCTGGTTCCTGTGGAGTTGTCAAAGGATCGAGCGGCCTTGCGCCTTTCCGCCCTTTTATCTTGTGGAGACTATCTCGTCGGACTCGTCGCCCTTGACACCCAAAGTGCAAGGCAGACGGTCGCGGCCCTCGTTGTGCACCATCCACGACTGACTCGCTCAGGGCATAAGGCCTCCATTACCTGCGATAAGAAGCAAGTGTCTTTAGATCTGTCTGGCCTTCAGCCTAAGAACTCAAAGGTCTTGGTCTCAATTCAACGGGAAATTCCCCTGCAAGGACAGCAGATCATCGCCCCAAATTTACAGTACCGACAACAAGACGGATTTTCGCTAAGCCAAAGTTTGCTGCCTGGATGTAACAAGGCGGGGTTGCAGGTTTATGGAGTCGACTTGCAAAATAACCTAGTGCTTGGCATCTTAACCCAATCCAAATTGGCTTCCTGTTACTCCTCCCTGCAGCAGGGCCATAAGCGGCAAGATCTCGTTTTTGAAGTAGAGTCTCGCTATGGTTCACAGGGGATCTCACCTATGCGTTTGCAACATCAACCTCGGTGAAATTCACCATATTCGTTGTGTGGAAACCGTTCCCAGGTTAACATTTTGCCATGCGATGCTTGATTGAGATTCGAAAAAAACATTTGTTAGCAAACTTAGAGGCCTTTCGCGTCCGTTGCCCAGATTCGATCATTGCGCCCGTTGTTAAATCGAATGCCTATGGCCATGGTTTGAGGGAAATTGTCTCGATCCTCAGCGAGTCGACGAGCTTGCCCTGGCTTTGTGTCAACTATCTGGCCGAAGCCCAGACCTTGCGAAAGGAGCTCGGATACTCAGGAAGAATTCTCATTGTAGGACCTTTGGCCCCTCGAGACCTGGATATGGCAGCTGCTTTGGATGCAGATCTTGTCGTGGGCAACGAACCGCTGCTGCAGGCCTGGGAGAGCGCTAGGCGTAAACCACGTTTGCATCTGAAAGTCGACACCGGAATGTCTAGGCAGGGGTTTTGGCTTGAAAACCTCGCTGCTCTTATTCCACGACTATCCGGTGAAAATTCTGCAAAATCACACGTCGCTGGCATTTGCACTCACTTTGCCAATGTAGAGGACGTCCTAAAATTTGATTATCCCTTGTTGCAACTCGCTAAATTTCGCAGTGCCTGGGAGCTCTTTTGTGGCGCTTTTCCCCAAGCGATACGGCATGCGTCTTCCAGTGCCTCGTCCCTTATTCTACCCGAAAGTCGTTTGGACTTGTGTAGGGTGGGAATTTCTCTCTATGGACAATGGCCCTCTGAGTTAACTCGCGTTTCCTACTTACAACAGAATTCCGCCCTGCTTTCTCTGTCGCCCGTGTTGTCATGGAAAACGGAAGTCGACTCCCTGAAAGACATCGCGAAGGGCAGCTATGTTGGGTATGGATGTACCTTTCGTGCCCCTCAAGCTATGCGCTTAGCCATTCTTCCTGTGGGATATGCTGAGGGTTATCCCCGACTTGCTGGGGAAAATAAAGCCCATGTTTTGCTACAAGGTAGTCGCTGTCAGATTATTGGTCGTATTTGCATGAACATGATGATGATCGATGTGAGTCACTTGGATAACGTTTTGCCGGGAGAAGAAGTCATTCTCATTGGCCAGGATGGAGATGAGATACTGTCCGGCGCCGATTTAGGTGATAAGAGTCGAACCATCGACTACGAGATCCTGAGTCGACTGCATCCAGACATTCCGAAAAAGATTCTGGACTGACCAATTTTTTTTGCGGTGGGAATGTGGTGCCAACTATTGATCCAACCCGGCTCTGTCAACTTGAGCTCAAGGTAGCGAATATCGAGGCGTCCCTCGCATTTTATCGCCAGACTTTTGGCTGGTTGCCTTCTCCCTGCGAAATCTACCGCTATCATGTCCTCCAGGTTCCCGAATCATGTCCTTTTGGCATAGCTCTCGTTCATGACCCAGCGAGAACCTATTCGCTAAGCGGGGCTTGTTTGACTTTTCAAATCGCCAGCAAAACCGAAGGCGTTGATACCATAGCGAATGCTGCGGCTATGGGGGGGCGCATCCTGAGAGAGGCTGCGTTTCAGCCTGGATACGGCTGGGTTTGGGAATTGGCCGATCTTGATGGTCAGCGTTTCGGGCTTTTTCTGAGTCATAACAAGTATTGATCACCCCCTTACTAAGAAGTAGCTCCTAGGCCCGATTGCAAAAGACACTCAGTCTTGCTATGTACATTTTGCTGCGCCTTTCCAATATTTAAGGAATGGTCGGACATACTTTCGTGAATCCGCCGTTAATTTGTCGCTGCTCAAAATAGCGAAATGAGGTATCCCATCGCTTCCTTGGTTTTATCTTTGATATCCCTACTAGCCTCAGTCAAGATTCGCGTTTCGTCTGCTGGGAGGCCGTTCCTAAGTTTCGTCGGTATTCTGCTCCTGACCCTTGCTTGCGGTCCAGGAAACCGAAAGTTCGAGGCAAAAAATCCTGATTCCAAAGTGACGATTGTTGGCGGAAAGCCGCTAGAGGATTCTCCAGCTTGGGTTGCCAGCTTGCGCCACCCAAAGTGGGGTCATTTTTGTGGCGGTTCGATCATTGCTCCTGGGGTCGTGCTGACAGCGGCCCACTGCTTTTTGTCGATCAAAGATTACAAAGACATTTCTGTTTATCTCGGTTTGTCTCATCTTGAAGATATAAAAAAGAACCAAATCCGCGCTACCGCTATTAAAAAAGTCGTGCTTCACCCGCGGTTTACTGGAGAAGATGAAAGCAGACGCAATGACATTGCCCTCATCTTTTTAAAATCTGCACCATGGATAAACTCTGAAAACATTTTGCCAACGAATTCCTTTCCGGATTTTCCCCACCGTAACACCAAGCGATTGCGGGTCTATGGTATGGGGGATCAGCACCCACTCCTACCCATTAGGGATGGCAAACTTCATTTTGCCCAGGTACCCAATATCCCTCTAGCCGAGTGCCGAAAATTTCGCGGGTATCAGGCGGTTCCCGCCTCTGTCATATGTGCGGGAGAAGAGGATGGCGGCCCCGATACTTGTACGGGGGATTCGGGTGGTCCCATGACCGCATTTCTTAATGGCAAAGAGATCTTGATCGGGGTGACGAGCTGGGGTGAGGGCTGTGGTGAACCCGAAATGCCAACCATCTACACTCGTGTTAGTTGGCATCATCAGTGGGTCGAAGAGGAAATCCGTCGGGAAAGACCTCCGTCGTGACCATCATTTTACGGCTTTGAAGCTCAAGTCCGTGATCGTTAGGGCTTGCTCCTCAGGTGACAAGTTCGCAGGCTTTTCCTCATATTTTTCTAAAAGATCGGGTCCTTCCTTTGTCATCGCACTCCCCGCGAAATAATGGATAGCAAAGGGCTTGAGCGCTTTGGTGCCTATTCCATCTACATAAATGTTTAATTCTCCCCCTTCATCGCCTGACTCGCGATATTGAAATCCCGCGGGGCAAGAACATCTAGGTTTTTCAAATCCTAACCAGAGATTTTGATCGGGCGCAAAGGCGCTATCTTTCGAAATGTCTTTTGGCACTGAAGAGAATATGGCCCCCAACTCCTCGAACTCGTCCTTAAGTACACCTCCGAACACGTCAAAGGTAAAACTGTATTGGGCTGTATCTTTTGTGGAAACATCGCTGTTAACTGTGGCGGTAAATTTGCCCGTGAATGGTTGCAACGTGAGTGTCGTGGCCCAGGCGCTGGTGAACTGGCCCTCTTTATACCCAGCAAAAACAATCAGATCTGCTTTCCTGTAATCTCCTGATTCATCATTGGTCATAATGTGGGTACCGTTGATGGACTTGCTACCGATAGGAAAGAGATTGATGTATGGGCCATCTTTGGATTTTTGGACTGCAGCCAAGACTTTGCCCGCGTTTGAAGGGTCTTCCCACATGCGAAAATCGGTATTGGTATCTTTATCCAAATGTCCTATATAGCCCTGAACCATCGAAGTCTCTGCGGGACCCATGGGCGCGCCCAGCGGTTCGCCTTTGGCTTGGGATCCGGAGCCACCCGAGGTTTTGCAATGGCTCAGGAAAAGGATAAGCAGGGGCATCAGCAATAGTTTTTTCATAAGACGTCTCCTCATTTCGAACATAAAAAACTGAATCGTCGATGGCGTTCTAGTCCGCCGCTGTCTTGGCTAGGGATTACATTGGTCCGGGCTACCGGTTGGTTTTGCCTCACATCCTCCTGGGCAAGCCATGATTTTGCCCGATAGGCAGGCTTTCTGCGCGCAGGGAGCACCTTGGGCGCAAGATCCCGTTTCGGATTGATTCAAACAAGTCGTAATATTACCCCAGCTCGCTTTGCATGGATTGGCCGCAGGCGGTGGCTGGGTGGACGCCCGACAATCGTCTTGGGAGCCGGTTTGATTGGCTGTGCAGCCTCCTGGACAATCTAAAAGCTTTCCAGCTTTGCAGGCTTTCTTCGCACAAGTGGTGCCGAAGGGGCAAAAGCTGCTTTCACTTGGATTGAGACAGGTTGTGATTTGACCCCAACTTGGATTACACGCGCTCTGGGTGGGTAGGTCTTCCACAAAGGCCTGAGGGAAAGCATTGTCCTGCTCGCCGATGACGTTGGCTCTTTGAACCCGGGGGAATTTCGCGAGCATGTCTTTGTAAGACAGTTTGTTAAAAGTACTGTCGATAATGGCAAAGTCGACTTGATTTAGATCCATAAAATAGGCGGGCATAGCGTTGGTAATGACATCGAGATATTTGGTGGGTTGAGCCGCATTATTCTTGGTACCATGACGGTTCAGCAAGGTGTTATCGACATAAGAGTAGGTGATGCAGCCATTGATCACAAAAAGTTGATAGCGACCTCTGGTGAAATCAGCAGGCAAACCGGCAAAAGTGCGGATATTGCCACCCAACCCTGAATGCCCTGCATAGACGACAATATCCGATTCCAAGACGCGTTGGTTGAATGGGACCCGCATCGCGCTCGGCATAGCACTAATTTCCTCAAGAAAAAATCCCATCACATCCAGTATTTTCCCTGGATGCTCGGGTATGGTATCCCATTTCATCTGCACCTGTGGTTTATTGCGGGCAAAATCGAAATCCTCGTTTGCTATCTCTTCTTGGCTCAAATTTCCTGATGAGGGAGGACCCCAGGTGTCTAGATAGCGACGGATACCCAGATTAAAATGGTTCGCTCCCTCATCGTAAGTGGGGAGTGGACTGCTGTGGGATGACATTCCTCTGACAAAAGTTATAACCAGCTTCTCATCATCCCAGATCTTATCGTATTCGGGGAATTTCCCTTGGGTCTGCTCAGAGCTCGGTACGACGGAAACGGGAAAACTGACGGGTGAGCTAAGAGTGGTTTCGGCAATATCGGTTCGAACCGTGCAATTTTGGCTTTGGATGCGATAGTAATACCAATAGTATCGAGCCGCAATCTCATCACCACCTGTGCGGCATCTACGACTGTAGCGATCAAAAAAAGCCGTACGCCCAGCCTCAGAGCCAAAGCGCGGAATAAAGGCATCAAAAGAACTAGGCAAGGGGGTTTCCTCAGGCCACGCGATTTGCATGTTTGCCCGATAACGCACCACATAGCCCTGCTGAGGAGTTCCCGTGATATCCGTGATCTCGATCTTGGCATAGGGATTGTTGGAGATGCCGTTGATTTCTTGTAACTGCCCGCGCAAATAATAGAGTTGTTCGGAAATTTCGGAAAGCAGCGTCGGCTTGTGGGCATTCGAAGCATGCATGATTCCTTGGTCTATGCGTGCATCAAGAAGCCGAGAATGGGCTGATTCGAATTTTGCTTCGCTTTTTGGGTCTACCCCGGTGCGACAGCCAAAGGCGAGGAATAAGGGAAGAATCCATAGAAACTTGATACATGGCATGTTTCGCATGTCGGATCTCACTCTTGTATATTTGGGAGGTTGTCTGCGAGAAATTGTAACACAGGCAGAATGGATTTTCATATCTTTGCAAGATGCACTTTTACGCGAGGGGGTCCGGACAAACGCCAAGATGACACCGCATTCTTCCTCGGGAAGTCGTGTGGATTTGGAAAAGCCCTAATAGCGCTCGAGACGGCCAGAGGCTGCCACGCGAATGCGATTCATGACAATGCCATTGGGGAATTGTTCCGGTTTCGATAAAGGCCAGCCTTTTGTCACAAACGCCTCCACAGCGAGTTGCCGAAGCCGCGTATTTTCTGAACTACTGTCAGCTAAGAAGGGTTCAATCATGCTAGGCACTTTAGGATCATCTTGCTCCAGAATCACTTCGCAACCTGCGAATCGTAGCCTTTCATCGGGCACTTGCAAAAAACCCGCAATCTTATCCAGCAAGCCCGGCAATTGAAAATCCCTCAAGTAGCAGAGAATATCAAAATTCTTGTCAATTTTAGCTTGATCGAAAGAGATATCACCAAAATTGAGACAGCTCTTGAGAGAGTCGACGAGTTGAGATTCCTGACTGACTTTCGCGAGAGCTTTGATCGGCCAGGCAATTCGGTTCGTGACCTGCAAATGGGTGGTTATAAAGGGGATCGCTTTTTCGCCGTGTCTAATAATACCATCAAGGCACTTTTCTTTTTCTCGGCTGTCGTTGATACCATGTTCTAAGCTGTATTCGAACCGCTGTAAGAGCGCCGGAACAGCTACTTCCGTATCATCTAAGGATGCAAAATATTCTATGGCCCCCTGACGATCTTCTTTGATGGCCTTAGGGTTTTTTAGGTACTTAAGGTTTTTTTCTGACTGCCGTTCGCGTTTTTGCCCGCGATAGCGGCTGATGCTATCAAACCATCCCACGCTCTGCTCTCCGATCTTTTTGCCAATAGAAAAGTACCCAAGGCCGGAAATCGAGTGTGCCAAGGATAAGACCCGGAGATTCTATCCCCCCCATTTTCTACTTGTCAATTTTACGGGGGGGAAAAAGCGCTGCAGGTTGGGAATATCTGCTGTCATGGCATGGAAGAAACTTATCAGAGGCCCCGAGGGCGCTAGAGTGGCACTCCTGGGCCTACCTTAAAGAAGGGCCATCACTGACAGTAGTCTTGCTTACCAAAAGCCGCATGGACACAACGGGTATGGCAAGCGACCCACTGAGGGGTAGCGGAGCTTTGACAATCGATCAACCAGAGGGCGCTTTCATCGGCCCTCGCCCCCTTGGCGCTATCAAAGCGCCCGTTATAGCTGCCAAGCGCGAAGTTTCCTCGGCAGGTATTTACTGGGGCCCCATTCACGAGTAAGCGCTTTTGACAGAAAAGCTTCAGGTCATTGGTGACCCATTCCGCGGAAACCCTCGTTTTTTGCACTTCAGATTCATGTTCCGCAACCCGCGCTGGTGAGATCGCTGTAAAATTGACCGTTTTACCTTGGGATGCAGCCTTGCAGTAATCGTCTTTACCGAGTGAGTTTTGCTGACAAGACCCAGCACAAGTTTCGAAGGTCTTGGTCTTACAATTGACTAGCAAATCGCCTGCGTTTGAAAAGCCTTTGACACTGCGCAGGCAGGTATTGACTTGTGAATTGGCGCCGAAACTTGCACATATTTGCTGGGCATTTCCACCTTTGCTCAAGGCAGACAATTTGGGTTGATCGTCACTGCCGATGCCTGCCGTGAGCTGGTCTTCCGCCACAATGGGAGCTCTAAGGTGTCGGATGATCCCATGGGGTTTGAACCCAAGATATTCTCCCATTTGACCCTTGGCGTTGCGTGTCACTTTCCCTAAAGCCTGGGCGGTATTTTGCTGCAAGAATTCCACTTCTGATGCAGTCACTTTGGTGACAATAGCAATATGCCCCCACGTATAGCCTTTGAAAACGACAGCATCCCCGCGCTGAGGAATGACATCACCGTTGGCGAAGGTACGAAAATGGTCTTTGTATTTTGCAAAAGCTTCGAGGCAATCCCCAGCGTGGCAAGCCACGCGAGGGCTTTGATACTTAACGGTGAAGTAACGCGAGACCAGTTCCTTGCACTGGTATAAATAGCCGTGCTTACCTCCTTGTCCCGCACAAGAGTTACCCGTTCCTGTATAAGCTCCATTCGAATAAGCTGCGACGCCATCAATGTTGCCAACTGCCTGTCCACAAGCCACCGAGGACACTTTGGAGAGAGGGGGATCATGCAAGGCCTTCTCGAAGGTGCTGCAGTAAGACATGACCATGGAGAAACAAGTTGCCATAGAGAGCTGCAGGAATGTCATTTGACGATTGATGCTTCTCATGCCAGCTCCAGCGTTATCGATCTTAAAATCGGGGACCGCCCCTTATCGGAAAAACCAGCAAAAACCTTGAGGTGCGCCGCAATAATCCTATTTAAATTAATAATTTTATGATGTTAAGTCAGCTTTCCCTTGCCGGTTTAGCCTCTTCCCATTCCATGGCTCCTCACAAATGAACCTGGGAATTCTATAGTTGCCGACGGAGGCAAAGGGCGGGGAAGACCGGGCTTAAACGATCTCGATCTTGCAAAAATCATCATATTGGCATGTTTGACCCTAGACGCTTTAGGGTGCTAGGCTCGCAGGCACTAGAATCTCAACCCAGCCATCAGGATGTGGCGAAAGACCATGGGGAGACTCCTTTTGACGAACCTCGTCGCTCTGGTACTAGCTGCAGGTATGGGTACCCGCATGAAAAGTCAGCAAGCAAAAGTTTTGCATGAAGTCCTTGGCAGGCCGATGCTAGCTTGGGTTCTACAAGCAGCGAAAGATGCTGGATGCTCGCGGGCAAATTTGATCACAAGCCTTGATGTCTATGCCCAGCGCCAGGCATTGGGCGCCGTCCAGGACTTCGTTTCCCACTATATTCACCAGCTAGATAAACGCGGCACCGCCGATGCCGTGGCAA
>JBIKVD010000168.1:0-9082 GCA_044357055.1 Oligoflexales bacterium
ACTCTGGGCAAAATGAGAAAAATCCAAAAAGACAAACGCAACATCAAGAAATTTTTCGGTAAGCTGAACAAACTCAACTTATGAGCAGATCAATAGAAGAAAAAATGGTCAGCGATGCCACTTCTTATGTCAAAAGTCGCTTCCCCGCCATGCCAGTGCTGGTAACAGTCAAAATTGATCCTCTTAGGCGCGACACCATTGCGACCGGTCTGGCCGAAACCGAATCGCTACCCTACTTGTCTAATAGTCCCATGGAAATCCTCGATGAATGGGATGATCCGAGTCGAAGTTTGCATGAATTGGTACCTAGAATCCGCTCTACATTTGTGACGGTCAGCCTTCCTAAAACCGTGACCGACCAGGAACTGAACGAGTTGCGTGAGGCCCTTACTATTTACCTAAATTTGATCCAAGGCCGTGACCGCGTCGACTTTGAGCGCCGCGATTGGGCCTACGGCCGTGACTACACCTACGAAATTGGTGTTGCGAGCGGGCTGGTTCTGCTGTTTTTGCTGGGCATGTACCTTGCTATGCGCTTAGCCGCAGGCAGGATCGCATCCTCCGTTGCCCATAACCCAGAAGGCGGTCAAGCTCGGGAAATGGGTCAAGCGCCCATGTCGATGCCCACAAATTCTGGGCCTTCTTCCGACAATTCAACGCTTGCCCGGGGAAATTTAGGTCAGGTTCGCTTTGATGACCCGATCAAAGTCCGCACACAGATCAAAGCCGTTGTAGACGAGCTCACCGCCTGCGCTAGCTTTCCGCAACTTGAAGACATGTTGATCTTGGATCGCAAAGCTATGGAGAACCCTTCGGCTTTGGGTGCGGCGCTGATCGAACTGCCTACCAAATTGCAGGACCGCCTCTTTCAATTTGGCATTGGGGAACGCTGGTTGGCGACCTTTTCGGATCCTGGGCAATTGGAACTTGCGAGCTACGAGTTGCTTTATCGTCTTGCAAAGCGCCAAAGGGCACAACGCCCACCTAAATGGGACGAACTGCTACTTTTGGTTTGGCGCTTGGGGGATACTTTGCCTGATTTCCTGCGCGCAGCGGGCCAAGAAAATGGCATTGCCATCTTAGCCAATATGCCGGCTCAAATTGCCATTCCTGCTGGTAAACG
The DNA here is from genome assembly GCA_044357055.1 of Oligoflexales bacterium. Classification (GTDB taxonomy): domain Bacteria; phylum Bdellovibrionota_B; class Oligoflexia; order Oligoflexales; family JBIKVD01; genus JBIKVD01. The sequence goes on from JBIKVD010000168.1 coordinate 1,124, forward strand.
TGCCTTCCCAGGAGGTTGGGGAATTTTGTTAGATCCAAGTCTCAAACGCAATCCTTTGCCAGAAAAGTTGGTGGACGAAATGCGCGTGAGAGCCGTGACCCTACTGCCGTTGAATAGCCTCTCCATGCTCGAAGTCTATCGCCATGAACGGGGAGTTTTGGACTACCTCCATACGGCGCCACCTCCAGACGAGCAGGACATCTACCAAGCGGTTGGTCAGAATTCGATTATTCATCGCCTGCGTCCGCCCTTCTACGTCGTCTTCGACTTAGATGCACCGACGCTAAAGCGGCTTATCAATGCCTTTCCTATGGAGTCCTGGGCCCTAGCCATGTTTAACGTCCCCAGAGATCGACGTAAGCAGCTTGAGAACGCTCTGAGTGACAAACAAAAGTACTTCCTAATCGAATTTCTTCGTCAACTCGATCAGCAACACCCGTCCGAGAAAATCGTGGGAGAAATGCGCGAAGCCATTGCGCGCCACTACCATAAGATTCATGCTACCTCTTCGCTAACCATGCTGAATCCTGCAGTAGCAAAGGCGGAGACTCCTCCCTCCGCTGAAAAGCCTGCCGGAAAAAAGAAAGCGAAAGCTAAAAATGCCGACGCTGCTTAATTACTGGTCGAATAGAGGAACTTGCTTAGATGAGAAATCCTCATGGCGGTCTTATTGGCTTCTAACCATGATGCTCTTCTTCCCGTGCTATTCCTCTTCGGTCCTAGCGAACAAGGTGATCGGTACGGCAGGCTATTACTCTTTGAGAGCGACCAATTCGGAAGGCACCGCAAAAGTGTCCAACCCCGGACATTTCAGGCTGATCTACGATCATGGGTTAGGCGACCAGTGGATGATGTCCATTGGCTACTCCATCTATATTCTCACGGGTTCAGGGATTGAATTCGGTTATGGATTGGATCTTGGGGCGCGCTATTATCCCTTTACCTATCACAGTGGTGTTCGCGCCGAGAGTGCAAACGCTGATTTTGTCATGATAGAAAACTGGCGACCCTTTACTGGACTTGCCTTTAATCAGCGTCAATATCAAGGTATCCAGTCTAGCTACGCGGGCTTCAGCTTAGAGCTGGGTCTAGACTATGCTCTGGTACCAAATACGAGTCTTCAGACTTCTGCACGATACATGGTCATGAAAGGCCCTTTTGACTCATCGCTTACTGAGTGGTCCCTAGTCGGTGGGATCGCTGTTGAGCTGCCCTAGTCGTTTATGTTGCAATACCCTAGATAGGAGCCTAAAAGATGTGCCGACTACTCGCCTACAAAGGCTCCCCTATCGTCATGGATCAGCTTCTGTATCAACCTAAAAACTCCCTTATTAACCAGAGTTTCGCAGCTCAGGAGATCGAAGAGCCCCTGAACGGTGATGGTTTTGGCATCGGATGGTATTCTCCCCAGTTGTCTCCGAATCCCGCTGTTTTTGTCTCGATGTCACCCGCTTGGAGCAATCGAAACTTGCGCTCTTTGGCACCTCGCATTGAGTCTACTTGTTTCTTTGCTCACGTACGCGCTGCAAGCTTTGGCGATACCTCAGAGTCCAACTGCCATCCCTTTCACTACAAAGAATTTTTAATGATGCATAATGGCAATATCGGGGGTTTTGATCTCTTTAAACGTCAGCTAAGACGCGGGTTAAGTGACAAAATCTATTCCTGGATCAAAGGCCAAACCGATTCTGAGCATTTTTTCGCAATTTTTCTCGAAGGAATGGAAAAATTAGGGCCAAACTACACTGTCATCGATATGCAACAACAGGTCTTAGTCGCCCTGCAGCAGGTGCAAGATTGGAAGAAAGAGCTCGGTGTCACAGAGGACGAAACGTACCTAAACACGGTCATCTCAAATGGAAAGTTTATGGTGGGGACGAGGTACTATTCAGGAACCGATCGCGAACCGTTAAGTTTGTACGTTTCCGAGGGGAGCCGATACGTCTGCGAAGATGGCGTCTGCCATATGCTGCCCATGGATCCGAAAAATCATGCCATCCTGATCGTCTCAGAAAAATTAACGGAGGTAGCACCGGATTTCAAGAAAATACCAGCAAATCATTTTGTGAGAGTTGATGAAAACAGCAAGGTGCAATTTGAGGCCATCAAGCTGAGAGCCTAAATGCAAGTCCCTTTGGCACGACAGGCAAACCGACTCCCTTTAGAAATAGAAACCGGCTTGCAGGCCAACGAAAGGTGCTGACTGTGCCTGTTGGTATTTGCCATCTTCTAATTCCAGAGCAAAACGCCGCATTTTATAACCAAACACGCCATCTAAATAGCGGGGGAGAATATCAATATTTGCGCCGACGGAGAAATTCTGCATGGGGTTTAATTCTGCGAAACGCCCTTCTTGCTCTTTGGTGCGAGAGATAAACACCTGCCTCCCCTCCGCCTCAAAAAGAATCCGGTCGGTAGCCGGAACTCTCAGCGCTAACCCTACTGCATAGCCCGTAGCATAGAAATCAGCAATCTCCTCTCCAGATCTATTGAAGGTCATCTCGTTCAAGTGCGCTGATAGGGAGGGATACAACCAATAGAAGCGTGACTGCAAGGTCACATCATAGAAGGCAGCATCAATCCGCGAGTCATTGAGTGGAAACGCCATGCTGGTGTCAGCCATATTTAGGGAAATCCCGAAATGGCGAGAAGTTCCGGCGTAGGTACCAATACTCACGGCTCTGGTCCCGCTCGTGGCGTTGGAATCAATGGCTTCGCTTTGAAAGGTATTCCATTCATAGTCGGCGCGAACATAGAGGGTCTGATGTTGTCTGGTCAGAATATCTCCGTAGAGCTGACTTTCCGTATGCGCCTGGGTTGATTCTGAGTTGGCCAAGCTGAGAGTCAGTAGCGCTGTGGCTTGCAAAGTTTGCCAGAATTTCATAGTCAGACCTCCTCATTTAAAATGAAGGTTTAAAAAAACGCCCATTCCCTATTCTTGGTGGACCTATAGATATCGGTAGGGGAGTCAGGCAGGTAAAGAGACGGATAGGTAAAGAATTGCCCACCGGGGCAATTGGGATATATTCATGGATAGGGAAGTTGAGACCAGAGAATTTTAAGCCTGGGAAGAAGGCGCCGGGGCCGCGAAATCCAACTGGGAAGCCGTCATTGCCCTAATTCCACGAACTAGCTCAAGACGGCTCAGAATTAACACTGCAGTATTAACACGGCCGGGAAGTTAGCGTTACAATCGCATAGCGCAATTTTACACTTTCGCCGTTCCCATCTTTCCCTGTGATGCGGGCTTCTGCAGAAAAACGCAACATAGTGTCATTGTCCTGACATGGGCCCCATTGCAACTGCTTGCTGAGATCCAGCAGCATATTGTCGCTGCCGCTACCGCTGACATCTTTTTCAACTTCTGCCATAGCATCAGCCTGTACAGAAGGATCCACCACTCGCATGCTTGCGGCTACTGTCGCGGTTTTGTCATCCAGAGATTTGGTCATATGAAGGGACACACGCTTTACCGCAAACTGACGACCACCATTGTGCTGGTAACTTACCTGCACAATGCAGTTTTCACGCGCGAAGGGACGGTCGTTTGTCAGCTTAGGGTCTAATTCGCGATAAAAAACGTAGAGGGTTTTGTCCGCAGAGGGAATGATGCCCACATTTTGATCAGGGCAGCCTGTTCCTGCGGCTTGGCTCCCTACGACTTTGACATCAGCAGCGACGACTGGCTCACTGCTTAAAAGCGAGGTTCCCAACAGGATGGATACCAAGCAGAGAACCTTTCCTAACTCCATTTTTTGTGATCTGAGGCCGAGCAGATTCATCTTCATTCCATTTGTGTTTTTCATAATTTCCCCCAAAAGATTGGCTGTTTCTATCAGACGTGATTGGCTAAACCTCCGCCTCTTCCCACCTTGACTCATACCCCTCCTTATGTCAATACCTAACAGAACATTCTGTTCTGTAAGCCTCGAGCCACAGAACATGAAACTTGCAACAGCCCTAGCAACAGCGGAAATAGCAGGCGAAAACCATCATTTGCAGCATTTGCGAAAATAAGGAACCGCGATGACCCATAAATATCGTGAATGGTATCAACAAATTCTCAGGACTCATCTTACGGATCGGACCCAGCATAATCCCAGATACTCCCTTCGCGCCTTTGCCCGCGACCTAGCTATGTCCCCTTCGCGGATCAGCGAAATTCTCAGTGGCAAGCAAGGCTTATCGGTTCCAGCGGCGTCACTCATTGCCAAGCGCTTGGGTTTTACCGACGAGGAGCGTTCCATGTTCTGTGACCTCGTTGCGGCGTCCCATGCCCGAAGTCTCGACGCTAGGCAGGAGGCACAGATTCGCTTGTCGAAACCCAAGGACCGGGACCCGATTTTTGAAAACATGGCCAATGATACCTTTCAGTTCATCGCAGAATGGTATCACCTTGCCCTGCTCCAGCTGATGCGGTTACAAAGTTTTCGCTTGGATCATCCATGGATCGCCAAGACCCTCAATATCCGTGAGATCGAAGCCGCCGAAGGCCTAGAGCGCATACAGCGACTCGGAATGATCTCGATAAAAAAAGGCAAAGTTAAGGTACTGATCGATGTCCCAGTCTTTGGCAAGTCGACGCCCTCGGCGTCTATTCGAAAATTCCATCAACAAATTCTTGAAAAGGCGATTCAGGCATTACATTTGCAGAGTATGGAAAAGCGAGAGTTCAACACGGTCCTTGTTTGCACGAGCCCCAAGTCGATACAGGTAGTTAAGGGAATGATGGCTGATTTTGCCCGACAAGTGGTAGCAAAAGTAAACCAGGTGGAAGAACAAAACGATACTGTTCATTGCCTTTCTTTGCAGTTCTTTCAACTCAGTGATGATGTGCCCTAGGGGCCATTTCAACCCTATTTCTGAAAGGCCTTACTATGCGTCAGCTATGGAAATTAAAGATGCTTGGCTTTCTGGCTTTCGCAGGACTTTTTCTGCCTCAAATGAGCTACGCAAGCGAGTCCAATGTTTGGAAGAGTCAGGGGCCAACCTTGACGCCGAATATTGCCTTCGGGAATTTTTCTCACATTGAACTACTTGAAGATGAATGGTTATTCTCAGGGGGCGGTGGCGCCATCGTTGGCAATGGCGGTGATCCTTTACGACAGCGTTTCTGGGAAGTGAAAAAAATCGCAGCCGACCTGGTGGGGAAAACTTCGCTTAAAGCTCTGCGAAACAAGATAGAACTAAGCGATAGTTTGTGGGAATGGCTCGAATCTCGGCAGGAAGCCCTGGCGAAGGATATCTTGCTTAGCCCCCATCAGTGGCATGACGAAGCTTCGGGCTCTTGCGCGTCAACTCAGCTGCAAGCTCAGGCTACCCTGCACTTTTCTTACCCTAGTTGTCGCAGTCTCAGCCTCACAATTAGGGATATTCTCAAAATCCTCATTCATGAGTCCGTGCACCATTTTGGTATTGGCGATGACGAACGATCCTTACCAGATCTTATTGCGGGGGTTTTCTCACTCGCCATGGACCAAAACTTTGTCCACTGGGAAGCCTTGGATACGCATATCATGCCGCGGGAGATGGCCGCCGGCGCTTATGCTGACGGCTATGTGCTGATCTACGGTGGAATCGATGCGCAGAATCAAATTCTGCCGGGTATACAGGTCCTGAAACTTAGGGACCAAGGACAGGAAACGACTCAAAGCGCTCTGGCGCCTTCATGGAAGTCCTTGTTCCCCGAGATCCCCGGCTCCATGGAAGCGAATGTCTTTTCGCTCGGTGGTGGCACCTTTCTTGTTTGGGGTGGTTTGACCCAAGAAAATCCCAGTGCCCCTTTGCAAGGGAAATGCAGCGGCTATCTGATTTCTCTCTCATCGCTGGAATGGAGATCCTTGGCCCCCCCAAAGGGCATGGAATGCCATAGCTTTGTAAAGGGAGGTACCTTGCGGACGCATACGGCTGTATGGACGGGAGAAGAACTTTTAGTTTGGGGACAGCCAAATTCCGCCGGCCTTGCGGGAATTCGCTGGAAACGCAGCACCAACGCATGGTCTAAGATCTCCACGAAGACGCCAGCGCCCATGGTGCATGGCGCCCACAGCGCTGTCTGGTCAGGAGGCAATATGATCGTCTGGGGTGGGCTTGATGCCAACGCTCGCCCAACTCGCAATGGGGCCCTTTATGACCCCAAAACGGATCAGTGGCGCCAGCTGGAGGTTCGTGGTGCTCCTTTACAAAGTGCCAACCATGAAGCCATTTGGACTGGAACGCATATGGTGACCTTTGGTGGTCGTTCCGCCGAAGCTGAAGCGATTGGCCAATTTGGCGTTTATAACCCCGCCCAGAACAACTGGGAAACCACGGATTTGGAAATGGCTTCCGCGCGAGAGGGGCACCGTCTCTCCTGGACGGGATGGGAAGTCGTCGTGACAGGGGGTCAGGCTCGAAGAACCAGCACCATTTATGCCGCTCCGCTCTTTTTTCAACCCCAAACCAAGGAAATTCGCATGGTATCCGCTCAAGGTGGTCTTGGGCCCATGAAACATCACTTGGCCTTGTGGCTGGACTATAGCCTTATGCTGATTTCAGGGCGCAAGGATGTCAGTGCGCTGCATGCTCATGGCTTTTTCTTGCAGCCTTAGCCCCGGGCTGCTTTGAGCCTTTTTAAAAAATCCTCGGTCTGATATAACCGCGCCAGTTGACGACCATTATTGGTGGGCCCGGCTGTTTTGAGTCGCCTTCAGTTTTGCGCCGTGTCCCATTTTATTGAGTGTTCAGGCTTGATGACAATTAAAGGCTCAAGGTCTTTCTCTATGGATCTTGGCTCAGGAGAACAAACATTATGTCTGGTTTCATGCGTGAGTTTTTTCAACGCCATTACTTGCACTTTAATGCCGCCACTCTAAAGGATGCCGCAGAATCCTATCGGCAGCATGTAGATTCGGGCAAACATATGTTGGTGACTATGGCGGGAGCCATGAGTACCGCAGAACTTGGAAAATCTTTAGCTGAAATGATCCGCAAGGGAAAGGTGCAGGCCATCAGCTGTACGGGAGCCAACCTGGAAGAGGATGTTTTTAACCTTGTGGCTCATGAACACTATGAGCGCATACCGCAGTATCGGAGTCTCTCAACCGCAGAAGAGGTCGCCTTATACGAGCGCCACCTCAATCGCGTTACCGACACTTGCATTCCCGAAGGTGAGGCCATCAGACAGATTGAAGCTCACATTATCCAGCGCTGGCAAGATGCATCCAAACAGGGAAAGAGCTATTTACCACATGAGTATTTTTACCAAATCCTGCTTTCGGGTGAGCTGAAATCTAAGTACCAAATCCCCCCTCAAGATAGCTGGCTATTAGCGGCAGCAGAAAAAAATCTGCCCCTATTTGTCCCTGGCTGGGAAGACTCTACTTTAGGAAACATCTTTGCCGGCCGAGTGCTGGAGGGTTCCGTTAAGAGAGAGTGTCTAAAATCAGGCATCGACTATATGTTATCCCTGGCAAAGTGGTATCCCGAGGCTGCTGGTACTGCCGGGGTCGGTTTTTTCCAAATCGGGGGTGGAATTGCGGGAGATTTTCCTATTTGTGTTGTGCCCATGTTGGAGCAAGACATGAATGTGCGCACCCCTAAATGGAGCTATTTCTGCCAAATTAGTGATTCCACGACAAGCTTCGGTAGTTACTCTGGCGCGGTTCCGAACGAGAAGATTTCCTGGGGGAAATTGGAAGCCGACGGACCTAAGTTTGTGATCGAATCCGACGCCACCATCGTCGCGCCGTTATTTTTCGCGTACGTCCTGGACTGGTGATTGCCTCGGGGCCGAGCTCCCCGTCTTTATGAAGCAACCGTCAAACTGAGCGAAGCGAAGTATCTCAGCGGGTAGGTAAATCAACCGGGTCTCCTATATTTGCATTGAAGCTCATTTGATCCGCCCTATTGTTATTTTGACAGGCTTTGGTGTGCCAATTCTCATTAGGCGAGTGTATTTTAGGTTCTAAGCTTGCTGGT
>JBIKVD010000169.1:0-9054 GCA_044357055.1 Oligoflexales bacterium
TAATCTCGTCGCGGCCGTCGTCCAAGAATCCTTGTCGCCAAAATTGGTCAAGACGGACATGACCGAGGTGCAAAGGTGATAGCAACAGGACTTGCTGATCTCGGCTTTGATGTGGACGTGGGCCCGCTCTTTCAAACCCCAGAAGAAGTGGTTAAGCAGGCTATTGAAAACGACGTTCATGTCATCGGAGTCTCATCCCAAGCCGCTGGGCATAAGACACTTGTACCGGAGCTACTGGCCGCTTTAGCACGCAATAAAGCAGAGGATATCGCGGTCGTCGTCGGTGGCGTGATTCCGCACCAGGACTACACCTTTCTTGAACAAGCAGGCGTCAAGGCCATTTTTGGCCCAGGCACGAACATCACCACTTGTTGTCAGAAGATCTTGGAAATCCTCAAATGAAGAAGCCAAACAAGATGAGCGATTTTTTTGCTCGACTGCAGGCCGGAGAAATCCAAGCGCTGGCCAAAGCCATAACGTTGGTAGAGAGCAGGCTGCCAGAGGACGAGGGTTTGGCATGCACCCTGCTAGAAATCATTAGTTCTCAGACGAGTAAGCTATCTAAGCCTTTTATCATTGGCATCACCGGTGCGCCTGGCGTCGGGAAAAGCAGCCTGATTGAGACCTTTGGTAAAACGATCCTGCAAGATAGTGCCTGCAAACTAGCGATCCTGACCATCGATCCCAGCTCGCCTATCTCAGGTGGTTCTGTGTTGGGCGATAAAACCCGTATGCTGCAGCTGTCACAACACCCCAGGTGCTATATTCGTCCATCCCCCAGCGGGCAATACCTCGGGGGCCTGGCTAGGCGAACTCACGAAGCCATCCTTTTGTGTAAAGCTGCAGGGTTTACCCATATCTTGGTCGAAACTGTCGGAACGGGACAATCGGATTTTCTTATTCGTAATCTAGTGGAAATCCTCATTCTCCTTGAAATGCCAGGTTCTGGAGATCAATTGCAAGGCATGAAGCGCGGCATCCTAGAACTGACAGATTTTGTGGTCATCACAAAAGCTGACGGCGATCAAGTTACCTCGGCGCAAATCTCTCGGGAACAGCTACGCGCTTCCTTGAAGCCGATTCCTGGCTTGAACAACGAGGACCGCGTTATCCTGACAAGCTCTGTGACAAATTTAGGAGTCGAGAGCCTGAAACAGGCCGTAACACAATATCGAAATCACCTTATGCAAGCGGGCCTTTATGATCAAAGGATGCAAAGCTACCTGCAAGGTATTGCCTTGGAAGAGATCCTGATGCAGGTTCGCCTTAAGATGCAGGAGCAAGAGAAATGGCGATTGGAATTAAGCCAACTAGCGAGCCGTGTCCAACAGCATCAAGCATCACTCCGAACTCTAGCAACAGATATCGCGAGTAGACTCACCCGAGAGATTTAGGCCAAATCACCGTCAACGGGTTATAGCAAGAAGCTAATGACCTTATCATCGCTAAAGCTTCCCCAATAAGATTTTATTGCTCGCCAGTCAGGAAAGACATCATCATAGACTCGCATCAGCACCGAACCCATCAAGGACATCGAGGTATATGGTTTAATCTGGGAACTTGGCTCCGCCAGCAACGAAGCTTGCCCGAAGGGAAGATTGCCTCCCGTTAACGTCATGCCGCCGACGCGCTGCTCTCCAGGGAGTTTACCATTGATGAGAATGTACCCGGTGGCAACACTATGATCGGTGCCAAAAGCATTCACCTGTCCTACTCCTGGGATGGTAAAGGATTTTCCAGCGTGACCATTGCTGCCCGTGCGGCCAAATTCATGACTCACAACCACAAGGACATCGTCATCGTATCCTTTACTTTGAACCCATTGCCAGAATCGAGCGATGCACGCCCAAGTCATTGCACCGGCACGGGCTGCATCCACAGCACCCCCACCATCATGTTGATCCAGGTTCGGGCCAGCGCTTATAGTCATGCCCGCGGCACCTCGCGTCTCAATCAAGGCTGCCGCCAGCTCAAGGCGGGTCAATAGATTTGGCTTCTGATTGGCTCCAGGACAAATGGGATTTTCATTGAGGACACCTTGAAGATCCGTCATCTGATTTGCATTGGAAAGGGTTGTTAGTGCTGACTGAACGTCCTGCCACCAATTTTGTGCATTCACTTCCGCATGTGCGGGATCAATGCCTGGAATTCCACGATTGAGGGAGAGCAAGCCATTGCTTGCGGATTTTGTGATATTTTCTGGAAGGCGCAGGGGTGACTTGTCTCCATGCAACTGGAGCAGAACCGCCAAATAGCGATCTCTAAGCACGCCGCCTGGAATCAAACTAGGATCGGAAAATTTTTCCTTCAGAGCATTGATATTTGCTGCCGCTGCGAGTCCCACATCGGGTGTGGTACTCGCAGTCTGACCCGAGCCATCCCGAGCATCGATCATGTCCTGAATCACATGGGCCGTCGTCTTATCCCCCAGCAGGGCCTGCCCCAGGCCAGCCGCCCAACATGGCTGACCTGCTAAACCGGAAATCAGGCCACCTGTTCCTCGGAGAGTCATCGTTTCATAGTGATTGAGAGATTCGGAAAGCACCACTGCCGCCATGGTTTGGGAGCTGATCGCCTGCAACGGCGAAGAATACTGATTAAAGAGTAGCTGCCCCTCGCGATATAGTTGGTTGACCAATGGGTTTGGTGACTGAGTGCTTGAACCCGCGAAAACTCCTGCCGGATAAGCTCCTAAAGCTCCCGATGGCATCGCCTGCAACAACCCACTGCTCCACCCATCCCATGAACCGCACTGAATCATGCCGATAAAGCGCTTCTTATCTGGAACGGTTTGTGAAAGCAAGGGATGCGCGCTGACCCCATGAACAATAGCACTATAGGTTCCCATCTTTAGGAAGCCGCGGCGATTCATCTGCCCTTCGGCATTGGCTTTGACACTCATCGAATGTACACCCTCGGATCGTTACCCACCGAAATACATAGCAGGAGATAGTTATTTTTCCAGGCCTCTTGCAAATTCAACCCGTCGGGAAGATCTACCAATGAATCCTGAAAAAGCTCGGCATACTCAGCCGCTCCTGGATGCAGCTCACCTGCTTCAGGAGAGTAGGCAAACATCGCTGTCATAAACGTGTCGATCTGTAGCGCGCTAGGAGCCGTTCCGGAAGGTGTTTTTACAAGTAAATTGTTCAAGTTCCCTGCCTGTGGGCTCTCCTCATCATATAGTTTGGTGCAAGCCCCAGCAAAAAAGGAACGCAAAGCAAAAAGGTACTCTTGGGTGATTTCATGGGTATTGGTCATTCGCGAACTATTAAATTGCAACCAATCGACTGGATTCCAGAGGCCTAAGATATCGAAAGTACCCAAGGCAAAACGCTCCTGAGGCATAAAGTAAATATCTCTGGTTCCCAACCTGACGTCCATCCAATAAGGGGAAAAGTAGCCTGTGTCGCTATTATAGCGCGGTGATGATCCAAAGATCGGGCGCAAGGCTTCCTCCAGGGAGGGAGCATCTAATAGAAAGGCTCTTGGTGCATCAGGTCTTAGTGGTACTTCTAGTGAAGGCGGGGTTATGGCTCCGGGGGTTGACCCTTCCGTCTGTAAAGCTGGTATGAGGTCTTCAAGTTCCTGTTCCTTTGCTTCTTCTGGATCAATTCCATCTTCCACATTGGTGAGACGCTTATCTGCCGCACCTTTGGATTTAAGCGGCCCACCGCAGGCTATCACGATACCGGCTATGGCTATCAGGCTTATAATATTAAGGAGTTTCATCAGGCCATGCTCCCTGGTACAACATTGGCATTTTGGCCAACGCAACCATGATGGACCACATATCACCACTGGTCTGCTCGTAGACTCTTTCTAGTTCCGGCATCATCAGCGACACTTCAGAGCTGGACATGGGCCGCCGATGCAAGAACTCAAAGGCCCTGCGAATTCCACAGGTTTGAAAACTTTTAAGATTGGCAAAAATACTGCCTAAAGCTGGAGCCCCGGAACCGCTCTGCCCAGCAAAGGCTCCCGTGCTGTCAGCACCGGCATCATAGAGGTAATTTAGGTCTCCCGTATTCGGCCAATTACCAAAGAACTGTGCCATGGGTTCCAACACGATGTGGCAGGTATTGCAGTAGGGCTTCTTGGTCAAATCGGTTTCGTCGGACTCCACAGGTATTTGATTTTGCGGCACGACAAAGTCTGTGCAAAGAAAGGCCTTCAAGGCATTTTTAGCGAGAGAGCGCCACCCATTATGGGAACGCTGATAGGAAATGGTGGTCAATGCACCGGCATGTTGCGCACCTCTATCGTACCAATGCCACTGATTGTCAGTGCGATCCAAATGCGTTAGCTTCAATTGAAGATTGCTAGAACGAAAGGTCATTGGCGGAGCTGCGTCGACCACAAAGCTGCCCCATTTCGCAATAAAATCACCCATCACGCCGGTGTAAACTCCTTGAGTGGACGCAACCGTCTCACTCCAAGAGCGCCGATCGATCACTACTTTGGCAACATGTATGCCTGGTTCCTGCGTGATATCTTCCGTCAGGCGCCCGGTATAGGTATTGGTGTCGCCGCGGCTAGTGCCTCCATCTCCGGGGTAACAATTCGCCAGACCAGGACCACAAATTTCTGGTTCTTCCAAGGCACTGCAAGCCCAAACGCTCCCGCCAAAGAGCCACCATGGATTGACCTTCTTTATGAATTGACCCCAGCGAGGGTTACTTAAAAGGCTACGCCCAGTGTGCCAATGGTTCGTTTGAATATTACCCTGCTCGTGCCAGTCAAAATTAGTGCACATGCAATCGACTTCCTCGATGGTATCTCGCTCTGCATTGCTGCTAGCACTCATCGGCAATCTTATCGAGTAGTAGTCACCCGCGTCCCAGGGGTAGTTTGGGTCATCCTTGAATTCCTGGCACCCGATATGATTCTGAATGCGTAAAACTCGATTGTCCCACTGCCGATCTTTCTCCAACCGCTCCAGCATACCTTGACCATCGGCCGGCTCTATGTCAAACGGCTCCACGGGAGCCATAATGCCCATTTTTTCCAACCAAAAATGGGCCAACCAATCTTGGAAATCCGGTGATAGCCTCAAATTTTCTAAAAGTGCCTCAAGGCTTAAAGAACCACTGCTGTATTGTTGCCGTATCACGGATGAAGCCGGCTTGTTGGTAAAGGCCAAATGAATGCGATCGGCCTCTCGCGTTGGGCTGCCAGTTAAGTTCTTTTGGGAAAATGCAATTTTTGGCGACACGCTCGCTGCGAGCCCGAGAGTCAGCAATAGATCGTATCGCGCCATCCCTAACCCAACCAAAGGCCTGGAATCGTGATAGTATCGAGGCTCGGATCGCCAAATTTCTCGCCGTTTTGATAGATGCCGAGGGCTTGAAGAACGGTTTGCCAAAGGCAGGTTACTTGGAGATTCTGCTTATTTGTCAGGGTATTGCCGGTGGCAGCATAATGATTATTTTTCCAGCTATTAGCTGGATTACCACCGCCATAGTCATGCCGTAGTTGAATGTTCTTTCCACCAAGCATACCTCCCAAGCCTCCGGCGGCTATGACGGGCAAATGATGGTCTAGGTGCAGTCCTCCATCACCGAACTCGCTCATGCCGACTATAGCAGAAGAGTTCCAAAGAGACTGATCGCCTAGATTCGCAGCTTTGATTTTATCCAAAAAGTAACTAAACTCTTCGGCGATAAACATACTAGCTCGTTGATAGTAGCTCTGCTGGGCGCCGATTTCTCCCGAATTAAAAAGATCCATCTCAGGATTAGCACCATTCCCGCTGTGGGTCAGGTTATGATGAGTCCAATTGATGGGAGGCGCCAAATTTGCGAAGATGCGGTAGTGCTCTGATCGGCCCATACTAAAAAATAGAACCCTTGATAGGTCGCATTCCATCGCCTTAATGGAGAGATCAATCATAAGCCTGGAATAGTCCCGCATCTGTGCGTAGGGAAACCAACTCAGAGGATTCCCCTGGAATCCACCAGGGGCTGTAGGGGAAACCGGCGCTTCGCACACACTTGTGCGCGCACTTTCAATATTTCTCTGTAGATCAAAAATGGACTGTAGATGGGCTGCAACACGATCTTGATCCGCTTTACCGAGCTTTGCTGAAAGCTGTCTTGCGTCTTCGAGCACAAGATCCACGATCATGAGCCGCTCGTTGGCAATCAGTTCTGCATCGCTACTGCCGATCAAGCCAAACATTTGCGCAAAGGCTGTGTCGGGCCGATTGATCCATTCACTATGCTTAGCTGCCATGCCGTCACGCTTGAAACTAAATTCTGATTCGCTGTCATACTGCAGCAGATTTAAGGAAGGTATGGTGGTGAAAGGCGAAAAACTCTCTGCGGCGATCTGATCTACAGACAGAGTATCCACCCAAGGCATGGAGCTGCCTTTGGAATAAGCTGTGGAGCCGGTAAAAGCGGCAGCACAGTGTCCATGAGATCCAACGGTGCCATGGATCTGGTCATAGCCCAGGCCCGAAACGATATTGATATCCGCTTTGTGGCTTTCAAGTGGCTTCAAAAAGGAGTTTTGAGCAATCGTCCAATTCGTGAGACTGGTCTGAGTAGGCGTAAAAAATGTCCCCCCACCCCACCCGCCAGGAACACCCAAAGGCCAGTGGAAAATCATGAGCCTTTTACCCACATCGCTTTGACCATAAGCCTCATTCCACATGGACGAAGGACCACTGAACATGACCTCCAAGCGCGGCAATGCAAAAAAGGAGACTCCGCTGAGAGAAGATCGTAGTAGGTGCCTACGAGACAGTCGGCGCAACGATTTTTTCATGTTGGATCCTCTCCCATCGCCAAACTGTGTTACTTGACACCAAAGCGTGTGGCATCGCTTTTCACCAGTGTTTTTATTAAGGCCAAAAAGCTTAAACCATCCTCACGAAAATCATGGCTCATATTTTCGATCAAACATTGTTCCTGGTTGTCTATTTGTCTGCCGAACTGATAGCGAAAAAGATGCTCAACTAAGCAACTATGGACAATAGGGCTCTCCGCTAAGGCAGCTCCCAAAGACTTGCCACCTGAGAAGTCAATGCCATTTAGCACCTGAACTTTTCCTGCCACAGATACTGCACCCCCGCTCTCGTAATGCTCACGCAGGCGTCCCATGGTGTCGTACATCTCTAGACCATGTCCGATAGGGTCAATCATTTTATGGCAGCCCGCACACGACGGATTTTCAGAGTGCGCTTTTTCGATGTCGGCTAGAGACTGTTCACCGGTCGGATCGAGATCAGGCACTGCGATATTGGCAGCGCTTAAAGCTGCCGCGAGATCATCGAATCGACAAAGGAAACGATCTAAAACGTAGACGCCTCGCTCAATAGGCGAAGTCTTCATAGCGCGAGAGGTCACTGCAGCAAAAGTCGGTGAACTTAAATAGCCGCCACGCATAGGCGAATCAAAAGCTACCTTCCCTGCTTGAGCCAAAACTGCCGTTCCTTCCACATACTCTGCTGTCAGCGGTGAAAGAAAGAGATCCGTCCCTTGAAGGGCAGAAAAAGCCGAGGTGCTCGGCGTGAGGAGAGCTTGCCGAAACATAGCCTTGGTATCGTTTTGCATAGCCGTGATAATCGGGTCTGGAATGGGACCGTTCTCACGAGTCACACTTTTCAGATGATCTAGTTGCAACCATTCGTGAACAAACTGCTCCATATTATCCTGAAATTCCGCGGACGCAATCGCGTCCGTTAGAATAGCATCTAGGGACAAATCATTGGTAAATTGGCCAGCTTCTGCCTTTTCAAGCCACTCAGCATCAGGTCCACGGCCGAAGAGCATAAAGGAAAGTCGTGAAGAAAGTTCAAAATCGTTCAAACTGCCGCCATTGCCATAGCCCATCTCGTCGCGAAAGAGATAATTAGGCGACTGTAACATGAGTCCTATAAGTGCCCTCACGCGATCGGTTCCAGAAAATGTTTGGGCAAATCCCAGATAAGGCTCCTGTTCCCCAGTAGTAAGGGGTCTGCGAAAAAGCCAGAGTCCAAGTGTATTCATGGTAGAAGTAAGGCAGCCTATTTGGGTGATATTGCAACTGTAAATTCTGTTCAAAGTCGGTGCTGACGCCACGATTTGTGCCGCCACTGCCTCAGCAGCAGTCATGTAGGCCATAGTCCTCGCTCCTGAGGCCGACTGAGAAGCGACATCGTTTGCATAGGATTTCACAGCCGTTTCATTTGGCAGGGCTACCAGAGCTTGAGCAAAGTCCAAGCCGAACAAGGTATCCATCGTATTCTGATATTCATTCTTGGTTAGGCGACGCAGTGGATTCACCGTAGCTCTCATCGGCGCATTTTCACATTCTGATATGACAGCTTCTTCCCCGGAGGATTTACTTGTCTGTGTCATCGCATCTTCTAAAATCTCTTCGGATTGCGCCTCAATCTGATCTAAGGGTGCCGCAAGGGAGCGAAGCGACGGGTTCTTCTTCGTCGGCAATACACCACAACTCAAAAGTAAAAAGCACACGAGATAGCGACAGTAGAAGAAGCCTCGCCGCCGCTGTTGCTGGTTACTCATTCACACCTCAATAAAACCTTGATGCACGCTCTCTTTGATACCTTCGGCCCAAAAGCTTCCACACTTAAACAAGGTCCGGAATAGATTGCTAAACTTCGAATTTCTTTGGATTTTTTATAGTGGCGACCACCCCTCTATTGCTAGTAGGCATAGAGTTAAGCGCCACGACGGCTTTCTTTGAAGGCAGCCACTGTTCTGACCACAAGTTTGGTCAATGCTAAGATCCGATAATCATTTGTCCTTCAGGGAAAGCTACATTTTCCTGGCTTTCCTCCGAGGAGACACATATGCGCAAAAACTGGGGGTCTCTACTTGTATTGCCAAGCAAAAAAACGAGCCTGTAAACTTCGCCCAAATTTACGGTCAATGGCATGGGCATTCGCCCTTAGTTTTTTGTCCTCCTGTTTTGACGATGTTGGGTTCCTCAAGCAACAGCGGGAAACTGATGAAGGCGGGACTTTAAGTTCAGAGGTCCTGCAAAATAGCGATGGCATACTCGTTGCAAAAATTGTCGCATCTAGTAATCAAGTGCAGCTGA
>JBIKVD010000479.1:0-2611 GCA_044357055.1 Oligoflexales bacterium
CACCGTGAACATGGTGAGAGAGCACGCATCCTTTCCATCGCTGACGGTCTCGGTTGCGCCTATGATCCAGGAGGGCTTGACTGGGCTGAACTCTTGCGTTTGGTTCAAGATGAAAAATCGATCGCCGCCCCCGATAAAGAGAAGCTAAGCGACAAGAGCAAGGCCTATGTCTTAACCGCTGACACACCTGAAAATACTCGTATCCGCAATGAAATCTATTTTATGCATTTCACCGACATTTTCATCCCTGGAGGAGGTCGTCCCTACAGCGTCAATGATAAGAATTGGCAGAAATTTTTGGATGCCGACGGAAAGCCGACCACTTCGGGTATCATTGAGGGCGCAAACATCTTTTTCACTCCACTCGCCCGCGTCAAGCTTCAGCAAGCTGGCGTCATCATGATCAAGGATTCTAGTGCGAACAAGACGGGTGTTATTTGTTCAAGCTATGAAATCATTGCCTCTTTGATTCTTAGCAAAGAAGAATTCTTGGCCCTCAAAAAAGACTATGTCAAGGAAGTGATCCACATCCTGCGCACCAAGGCCGACCAAGAAGCAAAACTTCTCTTTGCGGAGTATTCCCAAAACGGCGAAAAAATTTCCCTGGTGGATCTCTCTTTGGAAATTTCCAAAGAGATTAATCAAATTAGCGATATGTTGTTGCAGGAGTTCACGGCAAACGCGGCCCAAGTACTCAGCGATCCCAAGTTCATTGAACTCATTAAAGAGCACTGCCCTCCCATCTTGGTCAAACGATATGGGGAACGCTTGTTAAAGAATCTTCCGGCGGCTCATAAAATCGCGATCATTGCTAAAAGCGTCGCTAGTCACATTGTCTATCGCGAGGGGCTAGGATTTATCAAGCAAATCGTTGAGGAAGACCGCTTCAATGCTATCATCACCTATATTCACCAGGATCAGTTGACGAGGGATTTGGTCGAAGCCGTGCAAAAATCCAACATGGCTCACAAAGATCAAATCGCCTCCATTCTGAAGATAAGCGCGACGAGGGACCTAACGCGAATGGCGCTAGAAAAGAGAAACCTAGACCTTGGATTTCGACGTCGC
Organism: Oligoflexales bacterium; assembly: GCA_044357055.1. Classification (GTDB taxonomy): domain Bacteria; phylum Bdellovibrionota_B; class Oligoflexia; order Oligoflexales; family JBIKVD01; genus JBIKVD01. The sequence goes on from JBIKVD010000479.1 coordinate 1,069, forward strand.
GTCCGCGGCACGAAAAAGTAATCGACGTTTCATCTTCGAAAGCCCCCTGTCTCGTCTTATTGCGACTGATCCAGGTACATCTGACAGGGATGAAGCGCGGCCTCGTCCAGGGACAGGACTTCGGCTAGAAGCTTTTGGTGGCCTTCCTTCAATTTGCAGACAAAACGGTATTTTGGGCAAGGCTGAAGGTATTCTACCCTAAGATCATAGGGATTCCTGACTTGAGAACCTTCCCTGACGCCATACTCAATTTTGAAGACAGACTTTGCGGCCTCTAGGAGGTGCTCGTACCTCTCTTTTGCTGATCGAGCGGTCTGTGCCACCCGCCCCTTTTCCTCTTCGAGCAGCCGCCATTCCTGTTCTAAAGCGGCAATACCTGCGACCAGGACTCGACGCTCCCGCAGCAAGGCGGCATCGAATTCGCGACTTTCTGCCTCTTTCACCAACCCCTGCAGGAAAATCCGTTTCTGCTCTAACTGCAGTCGCACCCGTGTGGATTTGTCGGCAAAGCTATCCTCCTGGATTCGGGCTAAGCGCTGGGCATCATGCCAAGTTAATAGCAACCCATGCACGGCCATGCGGCACTGCTCGCGCACGTTTTCCTGGGCGCTAGAGGTCTGAGCGGAAAGGACGGTTTGCAAGCCCAGGGCCACCATGAGTAAGATTTTGCAAGAATCAACCCCGGCGGCCTTAAGGCGGACTAACCAAGAAAACTTAGAGTCCGCGGGTAAAGGTAATGGTGCCAAAGTTTTCCCCATCAGTGAGATCACTCTCAGAGCTTAAGGCCTCATAATTCAAAGACTCGCTCGTGGCGTCGAGAGCCAAATCAAAAGGAAAGTCATAGATGAGACCTTCGTTGTCATCCAGGGCAAAGCGTAAGTCATAAACATCTGCAGATTTTTCCACAAAAGCGGCGGGATTAAAGCTCGAGCCAGGCGTCTTATCTCCTTTGATGACCGGAGCATTGGCTCCCTTAATGACAGTGAGGGCATCATCATCATCAGGCATAAAACTCATAAGCAATGGCTCTTGCTCAGGATCTTCAATAATCGTCAGCCACCCTTGAATGTTTTTCCATACGGCACGCTGTTCCACTCCAGAGCGAACATTGCATCGATAGTCGTCAGCTTCACGATTCACGCCCAAAGCTACATCCGTTTCGCAATTTGTTGCATTCCACTGATAGCCCATGATTTTTCCCGCCTTCCCGGCAAAGAGAAAGGATGATTCTTGGAAAACCCCATTAAAGAAAAAGGCTCGCTCCTTCGTCCAATCTGTCCCCGAAATCGCCTCTCGATCCGAGCGACCACCGTTTTCAAAGCGCAACATGCGATTGGTATCGATAAGGAAAGTCAACGGCGCTGTTGCACCCACACCCAATTCCAACCCGCCTAATATTGGATAATTGACATTGAACTGATCCGTCGCTTCACCAATATGAGAATCCCCCTGTTTCCCAAGAGGAATCATAACCCATTCCCCAGCCGCGGCCGCGGCATCGGCGACCAAAAAATCAGCCGCTAACTTATTGGTATTCGTGTCG
>JBIKVD010000170.1:0-8992 GCA_044357055.1 Oligoflexales bacterium
CATGAGGCACGACAGAGCACGGACCTTGGCTCCCTTTATTGGAATGAGAAGCTTTGGCCTAGCCATAGGCGCTCTCCTATCCTTGGCTTGTAGCAATACCGAACCTTATCGTACTCAGTCGTCTTTGCCATCCCATTGTGCCAGCGCCAAAAGCATTGACCGTCCCTTTCACAAGCGAGCACCAGGCGATGGTACCTTCCGCTACCAATATCAGATGGTGATGCGCGATCCGAAACTCCCAACCCTTGTCTATCTACCTGGTGGCCCGGGTGACACTTCCTTAGAATTTGCTGAAAATACTGCGATCTTAGAGTATTTGCTACCGCTTGAGGCGAATATCATGTTGACTGAGCCACGAGGGGTGGGCTGCAATAAAATGCCCGATGGCTTCCCGATCGATGCTTTTTCCAGTTCAGAAATATCCGCCGACGTGGCTGCGGCCATAGAAATCGAAAACTTGCACAATTTTTCTGTGTTCGGCTGGTCCTATGGAACGGCGTTAGCAACTCACTTGTCCGAAGATCTACGAGCAATCAACCTGCAGCCGGTTGCCTACATTTTAATGGGAACGATGGGAAAGCACCTTGCAAAAGAATTTGATCCTTACTGGGGTTTTCAGCGAGAATGGAGCAAAGTTAAGTCTGTCCTTCCCCCTGACGTGGTCCTTCAATTTTCAAGACATCCTCTTCCTCTTGATATAGAAGCCGAGGTCTGGGCCAAATATATCAGTCAAAATCTCATGATCAAACACACTGGCCAACCAGCTCTCGAAGCTTCGCTTGCCGTCTTAAATTCTCCAGATAAAGCCGCCCGAGAGTCCTTAGAAAATCATGTTCGGCAGACTGTCGCTCAAACACAAGTGCAGGATCCTAACTTTGATCTTTTGTACGAGACCTTACTATGCGCCGAATTCTCTCTCACCGACAACACCGACCTAACCTTGGTTCAAGGCGAGCTGGTAGGCAAACAGAATCCGGACATTTGCAAAAATAGGCCGCTAAAGGCACCCTTTGACGCCAAGGACTTCACCATGAACGCTCCTATCTTCTATTTCCAAGGTGACAATGATCCTGCCACCACCCTCGAAAATGCCCAATATCATCGTCTTTCTCAGCAGCAATTGCCTCAGCAATTTATCACCGTCGCAGACGGAGCCCATTTCCCCTTAGCCCTCTTGTACGATTGCAAGGAGCAACTATGGAAGGAAATATTGCTGGCCGGTGACAAGCTAGGACCTGTTCTAAAAGGTTGCAAAGCTGCGACTACCATAGAAGGCAAAATTTTTGCGATCTTGGACGAATGAATACTGACGCAAACGTGGATCGTGGGACCTATACGCCAATGGTCAATCGGCTTTTGAAGACCAGCACCTAGCTGTAATTATTAGTCTTTTCCAAGCTTCCTTTACTCACACCTCCTTTTTGCCGAAACGCACCATAAGGGAGGATCTAGCAATGTTTCGACCCAGTTTTCTATCCACTTTCGTCTTGAGCTTGGCCATTCTCTCTGCTTGCGCCCGCCCTAAAGAAACGTCTATGTCGACGCTGGGTTGCAATGGCTGTGACCGAAGGCCCAAACCTGACGGTGTGCAACATATTATTGACGCCACCAAAAACTCCACCTGTACAGCTGCGTTTATCAACGACTATCAAGCGGTGACGGCCGCTCACTGTTTATTTGACAAGGACGGAAACTTTCAAAATGGACTCAAGCTTAAGGTGTCGTTTAAAGGGGGACAGTTCGCCCATGGTAAGGGAAGCACAAGTGAGTCGAAAGAAGTCAAGATCCAGGCCGCCTGCTTTCATCCAGAGTTTCCCAAATTCATGAGTAAAATCGACAAAGCAGGTTTTGAGCACGTCACGCCATTGACCCTTTCTCCCTTTGACTTCGCCATTATCAACATCGGTGGCCATATCTGTCAGCCAGACATAAATGATGAAAATGCCTGCGTCCCTGGACCCAATGAGACTTTAGCGGACTTTGAACAGAAGATAAGTAAGGGAGATATACCGGGGATGACTGTCGTTGGAACATCCCTACGCCAACTCTATCTGAGATCAGGACTGACTGATTTTAACGTCCTCGCTGAATCAAGAACCAATGGTTACGCTCGTATCATGGAGGAGTATTTAAATCTCGAAAACGCAAATGTAAAGTCAGGTCCTTTTAACAATGTCATGGATGAAGCCTCCTTGTTTGTCGGCAAAGTCGACATTGAAAAGGCTTGGATAACCGGATTGGGGCCTAGTAGCGCTGGAGAGGCAGACGAGCATGAAACCGATATTGGCTCATACAATATTGCGACCTTAGGGGCGGATCATTTCGAAATAAATACGGATTTAGGTGTCATTCTATCCAAGAGAAAAATAGGAACACAAGAAGCCCCGCACATCGGTAAGGGAGACTCTGGGTCACCTCTTTATTGGCGCATGAATCAGACGAAAGAACATGATATCTTTCAGCGCTATAGCCAAGCCACTCTCACGGGCCGATATGAAGCAGGGCCCGCCGCGATGCTCCTCGAAGAAGGGACTAAGTCCTCCATCCTGGAACGCTTCAGAGCATCCCTCAAAGTAAAAATGGTGGGCGGGATTAACAGCTCCTTTTCTCGACAATTCGGTATCTATTCCTCACCGATTTCACGATATAACCGCATTATTACCCAATCCATCACCTGGCCCAATAGGACTCAACGGATTAAGGTAGGGGATGAATCACGTACCATCAGTATGATCAATGAATTTGGACTGATCGATCTAAGAAGCAAGAGATACTCTGCAGGCGAAGGTGGAGAAAGTATCTTTACCTGCAACTTAAACGCTGCAGCGCGGCAAGTACAAGATCTTCATGCTAATCCGGAAGTGGTCAAGAATGCGGCGTGCGGCGGTCTTGTCCCCGAGGAACAGTCCAGTTGTAATCCCCAAATTTCCAATTGCCTACCCCCACAAGGTGTCTTTTGTCCCGGCAATAGCCATGACACATTAAAGAACCACTTCAGCAAAAGTTCGGGAGAGATCCTAGAGCAAAAAGTTGCTGACCTGACCTATATGTCCGAATATTTTACCACCCTAAAGGGTAATATTACTGACAAGCCGCGAAAGACGCTAAATATTAGCGAAATGCAGCGGGTCTTTGCGGATCAAGATGCCCAGGGATTCCAAAGCCTGGTCTTGCACGACCTGGCTGTCCGTCCTCGTCCCTACGCTCGGGTTGGTATGGGACGATCCATGCGAGCGGAACTCCATCTAAATCTTGCTGGGCCTGATCCCGAGGCTGGCGAAGCGGGCCTTGAGGTGTTTGAAAAGGACGACATGCAGACCGTGAACCAGGAGCTTAAAGAAAAGCTCGCTGAAGTAGAGTATTTTGACTGGTCCACCAATAACGCAGAGTTGCCGATTCTTGCTATGGGAACGGATACGAGCGCTTCCTTTAAGTCTCTGTTCGTTTTTAAAAATGCCAAAGATGGGGAGTGCCGAGGCGCGATTTTGGACCTCGGCTCAACCGGTCTCTTGAATGTCACGCAGAAATCAGTCAGTGACAAGCACTGGGCCGTCATACCTGCCCACTGTCTCGAAAGTGCGCGTAATACTGGCAACTGGAGTATCACCGATGCGATTGACAAACTGGGTGAAATTTGTAGCGACGGGGTTCATACCAGGATGCAAGGATTTGCCAGCCTGCCTTTCGAATGCTTAAACTTATCGCAAGCAGCGCGCCTGCCAAAGTCGTATAGTGACGTAACCGACGCAGGCGGAACGACTCAGCAGATGGCTCAGCATGATATGGTGCTTTTTCCCGTGCGAGCTAAAGCCGGACAAAGCTTGCAAGGCATGATACCTCAGCTTGAAATTTCTGCTCAACAAGGGAGCGATAAACTTTATGGTTTTGCTCTGACGGACGGCAGTCAAATTTACGGCAACATCACGACTGGCTATCATAACGATCCAAGTGCTTCCATCAATCTCGTTATCAATCCTAGCCCATATGGCAATGCTACCAATGCAGGCGCGATTCAGATTCACAATGTCCAGACGGAACCAAATTTTAGCGGAGCCATTCTATTTGCGATGCAAGGAGAAGGAGCTAACGTGCAGATACAGGCCAATTGCATGCATATTGGTCCTCTTACCGGCTCAGACCTCCAATTTAGCAATATTGGTAACAGGTGTATTCACTTTAGCATCTTAAAATCGGTTTTTGCGGAAGGACAGGGCTTTGTCAATGCTGTCGGCGCACCAGCTGCTCAGGCGCCAGCCACCCCTACCACGCCGGATGAAGTTGAGGATCCAGAAGAACCAACGGTACCTGATACCGATGCAGTAACTCCAACCGAGCCCCCAGCCGTCGCTGGGGAAAGCCCGGCTCCTATAGTAATTGTACCAGTGGTTCAAAACACGGTCCCGAATCAAGCGATACCTGCACCTCAAGTCGCGATCCTTCCTACCAGTTGCGACTCGTGTAGCCGACTTGAATCGTCCTGCTTTTGCTGCTCTAATTCGGCTGGATTAAACTGCAATTTGCGAGCTGACGCCCCAAGCAGCACGAAGGCGCTAACGGACATTCCGGTAATAGGACGATTGCCAAATGGCTTAACTGTATACCGTAAATTCAGCCATAAGGATTCAGGAACCAGTCATCGCTACTGGTTTGAAGTGGAAACCGACACGGGGCTGCGAGGATTCGTTTGGGAGCCAAGCCCATGATGCGACGAGTTACCACCATTCTATCCATATGCATGCTGCTAGGCTCGTGCGCCCCGGGTCAGCCCGATCCCTGCACTGCCAAGGTCTCGTCCTTTGTCGCAACTGAAGGAGAATCAAGCGGCTCCCTGGTCAGCCCGTACGGCGCAAGCTTTCTTTTGGGGGGCCTCATATTCTATAATGATACGACCTCCACGAATGCAACGGGATCCATGCCTAGCCATGCACGCAGCGCGTGGTTCTGGTTTACTAAAAAACCTGATCAATCTGTGCACTTTGTTGCTCTGGTGAAAAAGGGATATCTCTCCGAGGTTAACCACAAGGACTTTCTCCTTGCGGTTGCGGTTGGTGATGGCTTTGCGTTTTTACCTGCTCTTTCCCAAAGCACTCAAGCGGCTGAGAGTGCCATCTCCGTCGCCTCAAGCTGGAGCCAGAACGCCCGGGATTCGATAAAAAATGATTACTTCCAGTTTATTCGTGATACCGAGTCCGATCTTGCCATCACCGATCCTGCGGGTTGGTGCTCAAATCAAGCGGCTCAAGGCACGACGCGTTGCAATAGCCCTTTTGATACCAGCATCTTTCGCGGCCAGATTGATTTAAATACATTTCGTGTTGCTTCCTTGCTTCGTGACACAGGCTTAGAAGCGAACCTACAATCGGTGGAAGCGATAAAGGCTAGAGCCGACGGTTTCCTCGCCCATCAAAACGCCATGTTGCAAGCAAGTAGCGTCACTGCAGAGAATCAACAAAAGGCTTTGAAGCTCCTCACTTTAAGAAAAGCACTTTACGAGGTCGAAAATCGGATAAAACCTTTGACCACTGCGGCTAGCCCCCAACGTCTCGTGTTTCTTGGTGCTCCAGACAGCGCAGCAGTGGTGAACATCGCCAAAGATCAGGTTCCCATGCGAGGTTGGGATTGTCAGTTTAAAAAAGCCAGTGAGTTAGTCACAACCCTGGAAAACGCCATCGCCAGCCCAACCCTGCTGGCCAAATACTGTCTCGAAGAAGAGTCCGCGACAACCTCGGTGGAGATAAGCCTGTCGAGAAATCATGCAAACTTGGCAGGGAAAACCGGCTTGGATCTGCTTTTAGCCTTTAGCCGACTTGAGCGCCAAGCAATTAGCGATCAGCTGTTACAGCAGCTAGGCCCCTTGCTCGCCCTGGGTGCTCCGAGTTACGAAATGCATGCGGGTATCTTTGCTGCAGGTGGAAGCTCAGCTGGCGACCGTTTGCAAGGTCTAAAATTCCTCTCCATTTTGCTTGATCCCAACGCCACCGCTGCGCCTGGTAAGGCAACTCTAGATGATGAATTGCTAGGAACATTGCAACGAGTGACCATCAATAGTGGGAGCGGTGGCGGGAAACATGTCGCACTAGAATTTGATGAATCTAACGCATCGGATCTTAACTTCCGGGAACACTTTCAAATCGCGCCGGCTTTAAGCCTTGGTGGTCTCATTCCCTTGCAAATCCTGGCCACCCGAGATGAAGTCGGCGAATCAGGGGGACTTTCCTATCGACGCCTACCAGCAACGAAATCCAAAGGGGAATCCGCTAGCACTCCCCAAGAAGCTGACGCGCCTCCAACTGAAGAGACGGGTGCACAAGAAGAGCAACTGGATACCTCCGCCAAGTGCCAATAGCGGAATAGAAAATAATTTATCAATCCGTGTAAGTGAATATCGTCAGATTCTTTGTTGGAAACACCAGGCCCAGCCGGAACGGCGCTCGGCACTCGTATTGCTCTGACAAGGCATAGAATGGGTGGCAAACCATCTCGCAACCGGCATTTGCGGGCCTCCAAAGATGCTGACCACTTCAGTTACCTTAAAATAAAGAAACCCCAGAATGCCGGCGACTAACAACTCACCATTCTTTGCTCCAAAGCCTAGCGCCACAACCCCAAGACTTCCAACTTCGCCTGCTGTGTAGAGCCACCCGTCCTGAGCCCAGCGCCCCTGCACCACGTGGCCCAAACCAAAACCTGGAATGATAGCAAAAATACCAGAAGCGATCCTATTACCCGTACCATAAAATTGGCCTCCGGCTCCGGTTCCTGCTCCGACAGCCCGCCCATAACGGGTCCCTGACGCCAGGCTATATCCAGGGTTTTCCAGAACGGAACTTTGGTTTAGCAGGAAATATTTGTTATGGGAACCTTGAGGAGATGCGGGTGCTGTATAAGTTGTGGCCCCAGCGCTAGAGGTCAAAATAAGCAAGCCTACCAACATACTGAACGATTGGAAGCTTAACCGATAGAGATCCCTTTTCTTGTGCATAGGAGCAAATCACCCTGATGAAATCAAATGGTCGGCAATCCCCAATATTAATATACGGTGTAGATATCCACAAAATACTATTTGTCTTGCCTTCCCTCAACAAAAATATAATAGCCTGTTTAGAATATACTTTTAGTTTTTTCTTATCTTTATCTAGAGTGCACCTTTCCGCTCTCAGCTATTCAGGTTATCAAAAAAGATACCGAATGTTCTTTTGCATGATCAAATATCATTAGCATTTACTTGGAGCCGATAAGCTATGAATACGAAATTGATGTTCTTAATGACTATTAGTCTCGCAATGCCATCATGCGCTGAGAAGGCGAAAGATGAAGCTGCTCCCGCGGCCTCCGACACTACCACCGCAGACGACACTCCCTCTAATACTCAACCGGGGGCCTTTCAGTTTTCAAGTCTCAGTGATTTACCAACATCCATAGGTCCCGTCCAAAGCTACGGGGCAAGCGATACCAGCACGGAAGCGGAAGAAGCACGCTCATTTAATCAGCTGGCGGTTTCGACGGAACTGACGACCTTGGCGGAAGATGGTGCCTCTTTCGGAGCAACGGTGCAGGCCTTGCAAGCTAAATTCGACGCCGCTAGCAATCCTAGCAAAGCTATGTGCGATGTGACCAATCAAAGTATGAAATTTGTCTTCGAGGCTGGCGGCCCGGACTCTACCAATTGTATGATTCGCGAGGGCATGAATCTCAAGGACGCGACAGATATCTACGACGGTGAGGACCATATTTATAAAGGTTCGATGGAATGGGAACAAGGTGTCTATGTGTTTTTGGTCAAGTTAAACGTAAAGAAAGTGGGCAATGAGATCACCTCGTTTACGTTTCACTCCTGCTCAAACAATAGCGGATCGATGGCCCAGGAAAGGTGGTTCCAGCAAACCTTTGATGCAGGGAATATGACAATTGAGTCAAAGATGTCAGGTCCTACCGGCAGCATTTCTCATCTCAAAGTGAATGCCAAGATTAATGATGAAGGAAAAGTACAAGGACTTAAGGACATCGTCTATTTAGATACCAACACCAGCAGCAATGAACAGCGCTTTGTGCGTACTCTAGTGACCCAAAGTGATGAAAATGTTCTCTTTAAGAGCTATACGTCGGACGTTGGGGGTACCTATTTCTATTCATTTTACGAGCTATTGGATAAAAATACTGACGAGGACACTTATGCGATTACGAAATTAGCACTAGGTGATGGCGCCGCCTTGGTGAAAAATGGCGGCCAGGTTTATACAGAAGGCTGGAATGGAGATACATTCTCAGTGGATGCCACCGCATCTCGACTTGGCAAGGTAGAAGGTAAAGAAGCAGAGCTGCCAACCGCTCTTAGCACTGGCAATACTACCTACACAGGGGATGAGGTTTTTGATTGTGATGAAACAGACGCCATCGAGGTCGATATCGATCCTGAAGCGGCACAAGCTTGCATGGCGCGTTATGAAATAGATCAAGAAGGCTCACAGTTTTGCACAAACATGATTTACGGCAACTAGGCTAGAACGATTCTGTACCTTTCCAAACCCTAGGTTTGCGTCCAGGGAACCTCTCCTGAGAGCCTCCTCATTTATCACGAGGAAAACTCCCTCAATCGGATCCTTTGCCCTCGGCATCCTGAGCTTTGAACCGTCATCCTGAGCGAAGCGAAGGATCTCTGCTGGGATAGCTTCCTGTGCTGTCCTAACTGCCTGATTCATACCAAATCTGGAAGTTTGTGACAAAATAGATCAGCCATAACCGCCGGATAACTCTTATTTAAGCTGAAGAATTAAATATTACCTCAAATTCTCCGAAGCATAGAACGTTACCGTTTCGAAATAATCTTGGGCTGAGGTCTTAGGTATGTGTAGTCATCGTGGGCGTCCAGATCGTTGGCTTCAATGGAAGCTGCTGATACTTCGGGCTATTTTCGCGATTACGTGTTTATCCTTTGTGGAACAAACGCTGCACGCCGTGCCCAAGGTCTTTAACTACAGTGGTCGTCTAACGG
>JBIKVD010000480.1:0-2605 GCA_044357055.1 Oligoflexales bacterium
TAGCTGGTCTAGGACCCACGTAAAGACGTCATCCGGACTGCTACTTGCTTGTACCCCGCCACTCTCTGAATTTACCGCATGAATCTCCTGGGAATCGCAGACCCCGGCTGAGAATTGCAGAGCTGATGCCACGCAATTCGAAACAGGAACATCCCTAGCGAAGATCAAATCGCTGCGCGAGGGAAAGGGATTTGTTTGAGCTATGGCGGCCGGAAATGCGTTGGCCATCATTAAACAGGCCAGACCCAGTTTTAAAAAACGAAAATGCATTCTCATGATCCTATCCTCTTTCTTTTTCCTCGCAAAGACTCACGGGCCTGCCACTGGCTACCTTTGCCTAAACAGAATTCTGGCAGAAAGCATAAACCAGGGAAAGTTCGGACGGGGTCAGAAAGTGGATCGTTTTTCAGGATCGAAGAAGGGAGCCTTCAGAAATGAAACTCTCTTAGCCCAAAATCGAACGCGAGGGAGAAAAGAGGAGGGATATGGGTTTTCACTGCAGCCCGGGAAGGCCGCGAAACCCGGGAGCAGCTCGGGTTCTTAGTATTTCCCCTTGCCGCCGCCGCCGCCGCCGCCGCCGCCGCCCGGGGTACCGCCACCTCCCGGAGTTGCTGCACAGGCTGTCTTGCCGGAACATTTGTCGACCCCAACTTGCACCTTAGGAGCCTTTGGCGGTTGGGCGGGTGGCTTGGGTGTCACGCTTTGCAACCATCCAGGAACCTGAGGGTTTTTTTGTAAAGTCCCGCTTGCTGGCTCTTGAACTGCCCCACAGCCAAGCACGAGGGTAAAGTTCGCCACAACCAATGATATCCGGATGAGTGCCTTCATCGCATGTCTCCCTATTTTTTCTAGTGACCGACTTAAATTACGCAGGTTCTTGCCCCTCGTATAATTCCTCATTCCTTTCGAGGTCAAGGCCTCCCGTGCTAATAAATGGAGCCCTTGAAAAATCGAAAACAATATCCTAGAACGCTGACGTCCTACGGCTGCAGAGGAGTGCAGCCTTAACCTGTGAGATTCGATTCTATTTTGAAGGGGCGGCTGAAGCCGGCCGAAGGATTTTAGTAGAGAAGAAGCCAGCCAAAAGGACGTTTTCGTCCACTTATATCTGAACACTTTCTACTGGGCTCTCGTTGGCCCGGGCAAGCAACACGGCCGAATCGACGCGGCTCGGAGCTATTCCATTTCCTAGGCACCGCTGCAGCGAGATGATATAGATTTGTCAGACTTTCCTCACTGGGCACCGGAGGCCCGCAGAGAGAAGAGAGCAACACTCGTCTGAAAAAGTTCAAGTAACCTGTATCAAGTTAAACAAGCCATAGATCCAAGGAGAGCAGCTCATGATTTCTCAAGTTGAAGGTGACATTCTTCTAACCACAGCCAGCACCATCGCCCATGGCGTAGCGCCCAATGATGATTTTAAGCAGGGCTTGGCTCTTGCCCTTCGCGAGCGCTGGCCTGATATGTATAAAGATTTTCGCCATTACTGTCAGACTCAGAACCCGAAGCCCGGAACCCTGTGGACCTGGCACGGAGCAGGCGGTTTCACCTGCATTAACCTCCTGACTCAGGAGCCTGCCCAGAGCCATGGTTCTCATCCCGGCAAAGCAAAACTGGAAAATGTGAACCACTGCCTCCATGAGCTGGTCAAAGAAATCAAGCGATTGGAAATCAAGAGTTTGGCCATGCCTCGTCTTGCCACAGGCGTAGGTGGTTTAGAATGGAAGGATGTCGAGCCTCTGATGAAGAAAAATCTCGAACAAGCTGGCCTTTCCGTTTTTGTTTACACTCGCTATCTTAAAGGCCAAAAAGCCAACGAGATGTAGAATGTCCTCTTTTCACAAATTCTAGAGGTCAAAGATTTCTTCAATCTTCGACAAGCTGGGCGATTTTTTTATGAGATATCCTCTAAAATGTCGCCCAGCGTAGCTTCAGGCGTCACTCTCAATCCAGTCAGCATTTTCATTAAGATGTCATGAATTTCCCCCAACTCGCCATGGGTCCAAGTTGCTGACCACTCCTCTATGGGCGGAGCCAGGGTACTTTGCAGCAGGGATAGAGCAAGATGCTTAGCGGGTTTTGCCGGAACGAAGGAGGCCCCGAGAGTGGCGTTACCCGAATCATTGTTATCACAAGCGATGACCAGGCCTTGGTTGGCCAAAACCACAAAAGCATCCATGATCCACGCCTCTGGAATCTTGAATAACCCTACCAAGTGGCCCACTGATAAGCCCCGACCTTGCCCTCGATGGTAGGACTTGTAGGTATGTAATAAACAGAGCAAGGGTAGCAAGGATCGAAAGCGGAACATTTTCATGCTTGCGCCTGCGCCTCTTCCAAAAAGTCTCGCCTCTGCCTGTTCGGGACTGATAATGCCGAGGCGATCTCTTCGGCCAATGATTGCCCCCAAAATCAAGATGATCCAAACGATATAAATCCATCCGAGGAAAATCGGCACGGCAGCAAAAGCGCCATAAAGAGTCTGATAGGACGCTGAATTGCTAGCATAGTATCCATAAGCATAGATCGCGATATGAAACAAAGTACCGCTCACCAAGGCCCCCAGAAAAGCTTCGCGCATACTCACGTAGCAATTGGGGACTAT
>JBIKVD010000171.1:0-8959 GCA_044357055.1 Oligoflexales bacterium
TCCACCGCCGAAGGCACTGATTACGACATGATGATCCAGCATGATTTCCGCGTAACGATTGGAGTCATTGATAGCTAGCATCAATGCCTCCCAGGGCCCCATGGAAGCCGCTGCTGAAACGATAAGCACTGGAAACACAAGCCGCATTCCAAAAACAGCAATGAGAATGCCCCAAGTCAAGAACCGACGGCGCCAGATCTCCGTCATATTCTTAAGGGTGGCAGCATTGATAATTGCGTTATCAAATGAGAGGGAAATTTCCAAAACACTGAGGATAACCGTGATAAAAACGGCATTAAGGGTGGCTGGCCAATTGCCGGTCGCATTCCAGGTGAAATACCCTACGAGCCCAATACCAATAAAAGTCCATAAAAAGGAAAAATAGAAATATCGCAAATGACTCATGAGCTGCTGGGCCTCTCTTCAATATTGCTGCCGATCAGATTAGATCTAACTAAAGCACAGTCCTATGCGGAAAGGTAGTCTAATCCCGATCTCACCTAAGCTATACTGCCAAGCTATTCCGTCTTCTTTATCACGCTCTTGCTTTTTTCATCGGATTTGGCTCGATTGTCTTCAATAGCCTTTATACCGATGGTGATATCCACTTGGTAGCAATCCTCGTAGGATCTTTCAACTCCGGCAGCATCCTTGGTCGTCACCTCTGGTAACTTTTTGGACACGACTTGGGCTATGTCACCCACAAAAGTCCTGCCATGGGCGCTCTCTAAGCGTCGCACATTGTTGTGCGTAAAGCCCTCGCGGAACTCCAGTTCCCGCCCTAGAGAATCGTTGCCCCACAAGTGGAAATCCATGGCCATGAACATGGGAACTGGTTCAAAGACTTGACCCGTCGTGCTAAACGATGCTGATTTTTTCCCTGCTTCCCAGAAAGTGCGGAATTCCCCGGTATCGTCTTTGAGCTTACCCCTCCTCAGCTCTTTGATCTTGAACATGGACGCCCCAGATTCAAGGAGCACCATTTCGGAATCCACCGTTTCCCGATAGCCGTTCGTGAGCTCGTAGACCCAACTACCAGAGCTAATCCAAGCGTAGTCATCACTAAGCTGGCGATGATTTTTTTTAAGAATGAGGCTGGACCTTGTTCCATCATTATGCCAGCCCTTCATCTGCACTAAGCCAACTCCTCGACAGTAGATTTCTTCCTTTCTCCCGGTAAGGAATTTTGCCGCCAATTGGATGACCGGCGATTGATCACCTGCTAGGACCATTTCCTCGCTGGAAATGAGCGTCGCTAAGTCGGATTTTGTGTCGCGCAGCATGCCTCGTGCTCGCATTAATGCTTGCTGTGCCGAGGCTGCATCGCCTTTCACGTGCCGCTCGGTCAGGGCCGCCCGGTATGCATCCCAAGCTTCTAAAGATTCAGCGCCAAATGTGGGCCCATGGCTCGCAGCCACGCAGATAATGCCCAGGATTCCGGAGATAACTTGTCGTGAGTTCATCGTACTTTTCCTTGTTTGTTTCGCGGTTCATTTCCTGACACCCCCTGGTGCCATGCGAGGACTTTACAAGGCAATTGTCATCATCGTTCATGGGGCATGTCATGGGATCCTGACAAAGCGATATCCCTGGCCGCGAATCGTCTCAATGTGGTTTTCTCCCAGCTTTTTTCGCAAGCTGACGATAAGATTGTCCACCGTTCGGTCCGTTCCATCGTAATCATCTCCCCAAACCGCAGCTAGGATACCGTCTCTGCTGACCAACCGCTCGTCACGTCGCAGCAAATACTCAAGCAGCAGCATTTCCTTCGGCGTAAGCGCCACTCGGCCGCCCTCTTGAGTCAATAGGAGCTTTTTGTCGAAATTATAAACATGCGCTCCGATCGCGACTTGACCCAAAGGCGCCAAGCGCAATAGCCTGCGAACCCTTGCGAGAAATTCGTCATAATCAAAGGGTTTTGTAAGGTAGTCGTCCGCCCCCAAATCCAAACCCCGGACTTTATCCTTCGTATCACCACGGGCAGATAGAACAAGGATCGGTGTTTGCCGACCCTCTCGGCGCAACTCTGTGATGACCTCAAAGCCATTCACCTTCGGCATCATAATATCCAAGATGATTAGGTCAGGTTTCTCAGCCCTTGCCATCGCCAAACCCTGTTCGCCATCACAGGCTCTCAGTACCTCGAAACCATGACTGCGGACGGTGATCATCAGGCCCTGGGCTAAGGAAAAATCATCTTCCACGATCAGAACTTTTTTCATCTTTTGCTTCCTGATTGCAATTTAAGTCGGAAGGCAGCTCCCGGTTCCCCGGCATTGGTTAACTCCAGGGTCGCACCCATTTCACCCGCAGCCTTGCGAGCTAAGCTGAGGCCAAGCCCTAACCCATCCGGCGCAGCTTTAGTCGCAGCCATAGCCCGATAAAACGGTTTGAAGATGTGCTTGGCATCTTGCCTGCTGACCCCTGGACCGTCATCCATCACCAGAATGCTGCACGAAGCCGCATCTTCGTTGAGACGGATGGTGACGTGTTTCCCGTAGCGCGCCGCATTTTGTGTGAGATTACGCAGAATCAAGCGAAAACGGTTGGCTTCTGCCCAATAAGTGCCACTCAAATGGCCTTCCAAAGAACAAGAAGCGGAGGGAAAACCTGCGACCTCCGCGACGATCGACTGCAAAATGGCTCCCGACATAGGGGTACCGACCCGGATACTGGTCGGGCTATTCAACGCCTTAATCTCCTGGAACAAAGCGCTAAGACGGTCCGCGCTGAAGACGAGGGAATCGACTGACTCAGGATTGAATCCCGTGCGCTGCATGATTTGCGCATGGAGTTTTATGGCCGCCAGTGGCGTATGCAGTTCATGAGTCAACTGATTAAGAAAGCTAATACGGTGGTTTAGCTCGTCTCGCTCCATGAACCGAACCCGACGAAAGGCCCATCCCGCCAATAACAAGAGGGAAATGGCAGTACCCCATAGCACGAATGACGAAGAAACTGGCCCTTGATCTGCTCCCGTCACAGCTCCAGGCACGAATTGGATAGAGGTACCCGCTGTGTCCGCTTGATGTCTTCCCATGCGCTGGCCGAATTCTGGCAAAATCAATCGCTTTACGTCCGCATTCTTGGGGATAAAAGCCAATACCTGCCCCTCTTCGTTGACCTTCAGGAAGCATCCTTTGAACACGCTCATTTCATCAAGGCTTAGATAGTCAAAGTCGGATGTGACGCAATCCAGGATTAACTTGTAAGCACGCTTTGCCTCTTCACTTACCAAGGTTTCTTCGTAGCCGCTGATGTTTGTAGGAAGTTGCTTTGTTAGTTCTTGATACTGAGGAATAGCAAGGACGCGGTCCCATGACAAAGGCATCGCCAAAGCCTGCTCAAGGAATGCAAGTTTTCCCTGAGTATCCGCTGAGCGAAAACGCGCCCAATCCATCGTGGACTGCTGGACCGGAAAAAATTCGGAAATCAGCTCTCGACCCAAGCGATCAAATTTCAAAACATATCCGGGAGGGATTTTGCCTTGATCCACCGCCTTACCCAGATCCTCAAGCCAGGCTTCTTTCAATCCCGCGTTCGTGACTTGTTCCTGCAAAGCAAGGCTTTGTTCTAATAACTGTCGCTCTTTACGGCTCTGCAAAACCAAGGCTGCCGCGCCGCAAAGCACCGATAAGATTAAACTAATGAATATGAGCCAACGCATGCATACCTTTATATCCTGTCGATGTCATGCCTGTGTCATGAAGGGTGACGAATGTTCATTCGCCCTATTTCCGTACCCGCTCGACCTATAGCTTTGGTGATTTCCCCGAACATCACTTTCCCGCCATGCCCCTCATTGGGAACCACGATCAGTTCGCTGCCTGGCCATTTTTTGTGGATGTTCCAGGCGTTTTCCAGCGGCGAACTAATATCCCAGCGACCATGGATGAGGGTGCAAGGAATATGAGAGATTTTCTCGAGTTCTTTCAGAAATTGTCCATCAAGAAATCCAGAATGTTTCCAGTAGTGGATCACAAAAGGGAAGTGCAAAGTGAAGGTCTTGGAAGGCCGGGTACGATTTGTATTCCGGATCCAAGGAAACATGGGTATCTTCCCATGCGCACCAAGCCACCGCAGCTTTTTCCCTGATGGATCGATCCTCACTGGTGATAAGTCTGTAATAGCCATCGATCATTTTCTCACCCGGTAAACATCCTGATGATGCCGCAAAGGTCTCCCACTCTTTGGGAAAGATCCTTCGCATACCTTCTGTTATCCAATGCACTTCCTCCGCTGTCGTTGTATTGACAGCCGCCAACACCAACGCGGATACATGTGATGGATGCTTATGTGCATAGGCAAGGGCTAGGGTGCAGCCCCAGGAAATTCCTAGCAATAGGAACTTGTCGACTTGCAAGAAAACTCGCAAAAGTTCGATATCTGCTATTAGGGCTTCCGTTGTATTCGTTCCTAGTTTAGATAATTCAGAAGTAACATTGGGTCGGCTGCGTCCACAACCCCGCTGTTCAAAGGCTACAATAAGAAAAGTCTCTGGATCGAAGTGCTTGCGATAACCACCGCTGATCCCACCTCCCGGGCCGCCGTGCAAATAGAGTGCTGGTATCCCCAAGGGGTTACCTGACATCTCCCAATAGATCTCGTTGCCATCTCCCACGGATAGATAGCCAGTTTTGAAGGGAATCGGGGGAGAATTCATTTGCAACACTAGCCCATCTTCTAATGAACCTAGGGAGGGATGACACCTTGATAGACAGCGTTGAGGAAAGTTAGAAGCTACCCTTACTCAAACCACCGAAAGCTAACTGGCCCAAGTCTATTTGATTGTTAGCCCCGGGCTGCCAAGAAACTTGGAAGGGTTTTAAGCGGTTTTTCGTCAAGCACTTCCACTCGATGAGCTCGTTCCGAGGCAGATCACGCATCCACAAACTCCACTGGGGCGCGCGCCCTGAGTCCATTTTTAGCGCCTTTTCAGGCTGCCAGGCGCCCAAGGAAGCGAGATTTCCTACCAAATACACATCATGATTTGGCGGCAAGGAGTCAGACTGGCAAACAAAGAGTACGGATCGCTTGTCTTTGGGCGCTGCCGTATTTAGACTAGCTGTCAGTTCAAGCCCTGTTTTCACAGTATAGCTTGGCAGCCGAATGCGGGTGGAATGAGATTTGCCTGGTTCCTCTAGGAAGCAAGATTTTGTTGCCAGGTCTCCAGCTTCGCCGAGACATGCTGGAAGCTCTTCTCCGTTTAGCTGCAAAGATTCGCAGATTTTTCCAAAATGGTAAAGGTTTAATTCCAAAGGGCGTACGGCGGTAGCTCCGGTAAAACTGCCTAGAGCGGGCGCTATCGAGAACTTTAGCTCTCCGTCTCCCTCGGCACTCACCAGTTTCATTTCCGTCAGTCGATGTTCTCCACGCTCATGGGCCAGCGTCTTACCATCGTCTTCATAAAGTTGGAATTGTCCATTAGCGCCGGCATAGAGATCGACGATTAGCGTTGCATCGGTTTGCTTGTCCAAGGTTCTCGCAAAGCTATTGTGCATGCTGCTGGGTATCGCCTGCCTTGGAATGATCGCTCCCGCTTTCGCAAAAAGTGGCAATTGCAGAATGCCATCCCGCTGCAAGGGGTAGTTTTGCAGCCAACCCGTCGCAGCTCCAGTACTTTGAAACTTGAGCCCTTCCTCCACGTCATACCAAGTACCCGCAGGGAGATAGACATCCCGGTAGGACTGTCCATAGCCCGTTGCCAAAGCTACCATCAAGGAAGGGCCGATCATTTTTTGCGTCGTATTCGTGGAGATCATTGGGTCACTAGGAAACTCATAGATCATCGGTGCTACGATAGCGGATCCGGTTTGCGCAGCCTGATAGGCCAGAGAATAATAGTAAGGAAGTAGGCTGTAACGACGGCGAATGGAGGTTAAATTGGAGGCCTCGTGCCCCATGCGACTGGGCAAGCTGCTGGTCTTATTGTCGAGATTCCAAACATGAGCGCGTACGGGGATTTCCGTCAAGGAAGCGTTGGCAAACCATAGCTCGTAGAGTTCATGATCCTTGCCATCGGATGCGGCGCGATAAAACCCCCCAACATCCGAGCCATAATAGTCAATTCCGGAAAGCGACATATGACCCTGAGCTCGGGTCTGCGCCTGAAGAGAAGCTAAATTCGCACCAATATCCCCTGACCACATAGCGACTCCGTGGCGCTGCACACCAGCGGTTCCAGACCGGGTCAAAATCAAAGGCCGTAAGTCAGAGCCCATTCGCCGATAGCCAGCGCTTATGCCCTCTGCCCATTTCAGCGCATAGATATTATGCACATCCCCATGGTTGTGGAGAGTATGGTCGGGAAACCCATGATAGTGCGCCCAAGCATGATACATTTCCGGCTCGCCGAGATCCGCCCAGTGCCCCTGAATCCCGATATCCATCAGGGATTTTCGGCCATGGTCATGCCAGAAATCGTTCGCCTGAGGATTGGTAAAGTCCAGCATCCCGCCTCTTCCCCACCAGGTCGAGTAGGTGATAAAAGTCGCATCGCATCCCTCACAATCACGCACCAGATAGCCGAGCTGCCTCAGCAAATCATAATTGGAAACCCGATCGGCGACATAGGGTTGTTCAATCATGGCCAGGGTCAGTCCAAAGTCATTTTGCAAACGACTGACATTTTCTAGGGGCTTGGGGAAATTCTTCAGATCCCATTGCAGGCTACCCATGGTGCTAGAGTCGGGATTGTTGAAACTTGTGCCATACCACTGCAGGTCCATGGCCATTCCATCGAGAGGGAAGTTCTTCTTGCGTAAAGAATCGATGGCCGCATCCATTTCCTGCCAATTGTCATAACCAAACTCGGACACCCATAATCCGAACTGTGATCTCAGGGGCAAAGGGGGCGTACCCGTTAAAGACATATAAACTTGCCGCGAGCTCTTGAGATCAGGTCGAGAAAAGACAAAGACCCGTAGCGCATCGCCCCAGGTTTCCAGCTGATAGACCGCCGTCTGCGCTGGCTGCTGGGTAAAATCCCAACGCTGACGATAGATGTGATCAAAGAATAGGCCCAAGGTTCTCCCAGATCCCGGCCGTGCATCGACCGCATAGACGACAGGAATCTGGGTATTTGCCGTCGCTCCACCGCGAAACCCGCGCATCATATTGCCGTAGGGTCCTGGTTCCCAAATGCGCCCTCGCCAATCCAAACGATCATCGACTGGTTCGGACATATACTGTCCTAGACCAACGACCGTTCTTGCAGCCTCCGTCTCCCACTTGAGGGTCTTGCTCCCCAGATCCATATCGTCCACACAAAGTTCGGTTCTTCCCCCAGAGTCCGCAAAATCTAAACGAGCGCATCGAGGTCGCGCCGCAACAATTTCCACTTTTACGGATGCGGTCGAAATCTGACCTTTTGCTAACTGGCAGCGCTGCACCCCTTGGTTAAAGAGTTTTGCGCTCTCTGGCTCCAATAGGCTTGGGCCTTGATTGACTTCGCGCTTGGTATAATCACTGTTCCGCCAAACTAGCTCTACCAGGTCTTCCCCTTGGCGCCCAAAACTATGCACCACCAAGCGCAAGGACTGCTGACCCTGGCGCAGTTCTAAGACCTTGCAGCTAGACCCCGAAAATTGCGCACCCAGGTGGGGGGCTCCGGGAGCCGCCATGACTGATATAGAAGAGACCACACTGAACAAACAAAACAAGAAGGACGAAAGACCTAGAAACATATTCCGTTTAAAAAAGCCTCGCTGCTGCATCATCATGGCCTCCAGGGGTCCGCTCGTATTTGAACCAGGTTTCTTAATTGCAATTTTTTGGAGTAGGCAATGTAACCTGGCTGGCCAGTCATGACCATATTTTCTCCCCCATTATTTGTAATCACCTGTAAAGATTAGGGTTATCTGATCCAAGAGAGGATGGGGCGAAGTTCAAGGGGGCAGAAAAATTACGCATTCATATTAGTTATTTATAAGTTTATTAATCTTATAGGTATAATAGTTAAAGCGGCTGCGTTGTCATTCCGAATAGTGGGCGATGAAGCCGGGGGAGGACAGTGCTTAAGTCGATATTTGAAAAATTGGATCAGTGGGTCGCTGAACAGAATGACGAAGCGAAAAATCAGAGTTTTATTCCCATTCAGAAATCTACTTTTTACGTGGTCGGCCAATCTGCACTGCTTGAGGCAAATTTGGATTTGGACATAGCAGCAACTGTGGATGTCGACGCCTTAAACAATGCAGGATTTTCTGTCTTGGAAAAATTTGGTGCGTTGCTCGAACTTGAGGGCCTGGAGTATGACCGATTGAGCAATGAAATTTGGATGTCGCCAGAAACAAGGTACGCTGAGCTTTTTCAAGGCAAATGGATAAGCGCCTTTCTTGCACTTCCAGAATTCATCATGCTTTCAGAAGCGAAGATGAATATGCAGAAAAACAGAGCTTTGTTGCGGGAGTATATCGCTTCCGAAGCGCCCGAACGGTTCTATGAACTTTGTCAGCTTCACTCGGTAAACTTGACAGATGTTTTACGGGATTAACCATGGATTTTAAAGATTTGCAGGAAAAGATAAGACAGAAAATTGCTGTTCAGCGACGGCAGAAGGAAGAGCCTGCTTACCTCCATACCGTTGCCTGGTTCCACTATTTGGGAATCTTACGTCACAACAAAATTCTTCCTCATCGCCACGAGATTACCTTAAAAGAATCTTTAGAAGCGGGAAAGCTAGAACCCAGAATCTTAGAACTGCTCCCGGCTATTCTGCTGGTTCTGCCCCAGGCATTAAAATTTACTGCTGACGAAATTCCCAGCGATCTTAAAGATATTCTCGAGTGCATTCGCGCACGTCATAGCAACAAAGAATTCCGGGGTATCCCGGCCCAGGATTATTTGCATTGGCTTAACGCTCCAGTCATGGAGCTAGCGAAAAGACGCCTGGAATTCCATAGAATGCCACGCCGGAGTCCTAACAAAACACATGCCATTGGCGAAGTGATCCGGCGTG
>JBIKVD010000172.1:0-8947 GCA_044357055.1 Oligoflexales bacterium
AATCGTGAATAATATCATAACTAGGAATGGGACCAAGGTGTCCTGGGTTTGCCCGCGTGCTGGTCTACTTTTTCATGCGGGGCAAGTAAGTGCTGGAATCCAGTCTTTGCCTTGGCGCGTTGAGTATAATGCCAGCTTCGACAATGACGCTGGGATGGATATGGCGGTCTGGGGTCAACAGAGTAAAGAGGGGGTCTTAACAGCGGTCCCGGCTCTGCTGGTTGCGAAAAACTATGACGTGAATCCAGGTTTTGTTAGTGTCGAAGATTTGCGCCTTACGGACCGGGCTGCCTTGAAAGACAAGGGAGATCCGGCGATCAAGGACATGGACGGCAGTATCAGTGATCCGGGGATTTACGGCGGTCCCCATGCCTTCCCGCTGGATTTCAATCCCATCCTTTGGCAGCCCAATCCCTAAAGCGGTGTCTTTTTAAGAGCCGGCGAGGGGGCACCAGTCTACGACCAGTTTCGTCCCACCCTCGTAGGGATAGACAAGGCCAAGCTCAGAAAGTTTCTCGCCAACCGATTGGCCATCGACCATCACATCGGCCAAGATTCTAAAGTATTTGTCACGCTGTATATTCGTTAAGTCAATGCGCTTAGCCGCTGCCAACCAACCGTGGAGATGTTGTTTTGCGAGGTTTCCGGCGGATTTTTCGCATTCAGTGCCACCCTTCATCTCTGGTGCGTCTATATGCAGGATACGAATCGAGATTTTTTCTCCCAACAGGTTATGCACCCCGGGAATGTTGAACGTCGCAGTATCTCCGTCATAATTGCTAAGAAACTCGACGCAACGAAACTCCGACGCCGTGTGTTCACAATCAGGACTATGCCCCCGCGTGGCGAACATCAGCAGCCCTAAACTCAGACAGCCGATCTGCCAAAAGCGTTCCATAGCTCCCCCTACCTAGAAGTTGATACATCTCATTTCGTCAAGTGAATTCGCGGAAGAGTGTAACACAGTCAAGGTGGAAGGGAGTTGTTAATTTTTGGTTTGAAGAAAAGAATGCTGCGTGCTTGACGCCACTTGATTTTGGCAGTTACTGAGTGCCAAAGATTCGATCGCTCATGTCTCCCACGCCGGGAACAAGGAATCCCCTAGCATTGAGTTCAGGATCAATGGCCGCCGTATAGACAGGGATGTCAGGATGGTGATGATGGAATAACTCAAGGCCAGGTTTGCTAGCGAGTAGGCACAAGAATGAGACGTCTTTACATCCCGTCTGTAGAATCCGAGAAACCGCAATCGCCGCCGAATGCCCGCCGGCTAGCAGGCAGTCAACCACGATAACCTGGCGCAAGTGAATATCCGAAGGCAGTTTCAGAAAATATTCAATAACACTGTCCGTTTTATGTTCGCGAAATAGCCCGATGTGCCCGACATGTGCGGTGGGCAACAGTTCGGTCAAACCGTCAACGACCGCATGACCAGCGCGCATGATCGCTACAAGAGCCATTTTTTTCGGGGCAAGCACTTTGGTCTGCATGGAGGTGATAGGGGTTTCGATGGTTTTTTCAATCATGGGCATTTGGCGGGTAATTTCATAGCCAAGCAAAAGAGAGAGCTCTTTGACCAGGGAGCGGACTTTTCCCAGGCTTGCTGTCTTATCCCTCAATAAGCTCAGTTTATGTTGTACGAGTGGGTGATCAATTACGTGTATCAAGGATTTGTTCATAAATTTGCTCTCAAAAGATGGTTCCATCACTCAGGATTTTTATCGGTGGGTCCGCTTGGTCCCCGCGCAGTGCGATCGCTAATTTTCGGCCCGCCGCCCAAGTCCCTGCTTCGAGAATTTGGGCCAAATTAAGGGATTGGCCCTCCTTTCGCTCGCTATTGATTGAGCCGGCTAGCTCATCAAGAAGAATCACGGTCAGCGCTCGCCATTCAATGATTTCCGTACGATCCGCAGTGTAAGTATGGTTTAAGAAATCACTTTTCTTGGGCAGGATAACACCCGTGTCCAGCAGCAAACCGCCGTTTCGGTATTCTGGCAAACCCGTAAGCTTTTGCGTCTGTGTCACTTCCATTCCTAATCTCTCTAAGCATTCCCAAAGCGAATAGCTGAGCCATTGGCTAAGCTTGTGGAATGGGACAAAGGGAGTTTCCGCGTCTATAGGAGCTAGCGCGGGGTGATACCACAGATCGCCTTGAAGGATTTGACCTGTGGTCGCGTCTGTATGGGAGGGCCAGATTTCTCCCAAGCCTTTCAGCACCGCTGTAAAGATGTCCTCGATCGACAAGCTGCCATTCACCGAAAGCCGGGTAAAATAATCATACAAATACCCCAGGCGATAGGAACCGGTGGATTTGCTGAAGAAGTACTGTGGCTTACTTTGCAAGACGGAGCCCAGGGTTTTTAGCAGGCGAAAACGCCCTTCGGCACCCACCAAAGGATTGTCATGACGGATTTGCATGATGGAGGAAAAATCCTGGAAACTGAGATTCTGCAAACCCTCGGCATCGATTCGCCAAGGATGGGATGCTACACTGGAGAGCAGGCCGGATTCATACAAATGCAAACTCGCTACTGCGAGGCCTTCCGATCGCTTAAAAAATTTACCATTGGTGTCTTTGAACTGCCAGAGGTGGCCTGCCCCTGCATCGAGCAGAACGCTCATAATCACCAGTTCGACCCACATGCGGCCTTGTTCCGATTCAGAAAGGCTAGCCTGGGCCTCAAGATAGCGACCGTACGCGCCATCTGCAGCGCATTCCAAGTGACGCAAACGGCTGTGGTAGGGGATTTTGCGATCACCCTGTTCTCGCTCGGTAATAAGGATCTTCGTCGCCTCAGCAGCACGGGTCATTTGCTTTAAATCGAGCTGAAAAAAGGGCGATTGATCTCGCAGCACATAGTCATAGATGAGCCGACATCTTTCGCGGATGGCGCTCAGTTGGTATAGCTTTTTTAGGTTTGCCTGAATCACTTGAGGTCTCTGCCCTTTTTAATTTTAAGGTCTGTTTCCGCCGGTTTGCCTCGATCAGAAAAGTAGCCGCTAGCGATTTTGGCATCCATTTCTACCTTGGCATCCTCCGGGACCATTTCCTCGGGGATTGTCACTCTTTGTTTTACAGTGATTCCCGACTTGGCCAGCGCCTCGTATTTCATATTGCTCATGGAGACGAAGCGATCGATGTGAGTGATGCCCAACCAGTGAAGCACATCCGGCATAAGCTCCTGAAAACGCATATCTTGAACCCCCGCCACGCATTCGGTGCGAGCAAAATACATTTCCGCGCGGTCGCCACCTTCTTGGCGTTTGCGGGCGTTATAGACCAAAAATTTCGTCACTTCTCCTAGAGCCCGGCCTTCTTTGCGGTTGTATACAATGACCCCTGCGCCGCCTTGCTGAGCGGATTCGATGCCGAGTTCAATGCCATAAGTCAAATAGGGGCGACAGGTACAAATGTCCGAGCCGAAAACATCTGAACCATTGCATTCATCGTGGACCCTAACCGTCAGCGGCTTCGTGCTATCAGCGATCGTGCTAACGTCACCAAGAATGTAAAGGGTCAAGCCACCGATGGGAGGGAGAAAGACCTCGAGATCTGGTCGAGTCATGAGTTCTGGAAACATCCCGGCGGTGAACTCAAAAAGTTTGCGGCGCAAAACACCTTCTGTGCAACCAAACCGTTCCGCAATTCCAGGAAGATACCAAACGGGTTCAAGCGCGGCCTTGGTGACTTTCACTTCGCCATTCTCCAAAAGAATCTTTCCGTCTGGTTTAATGCGCCCTTGGGAGATGGCTTGTTGGAGTTCAGGAATGGAAATGTGTGCGGTGGTGACCGCGATCGTAGGCAAAATATCAAAACCTTGATCCAGGTAGTTTTTGAAAACAGTGCTGACAAGAGCCCCATAGGGGTCCAAGGAAACGATTTTCTTGGCGTTATGCCAAGCTGGAAAGGGGCCCATGGTTTCCACTGGCGCCGTATTGGTAAGATCCGCTTTGTGCAAGGGATTCAAAGCACCTGCCGCAATGGCGAGGGCGCGATACACAGAATAGGATCCGCCATGCGTACCAATAACATTACGTTTTTCTGGGGCGCTGACGGTGCCGATTATAGGGCCTCGTTTTTGTGGATCAGAGGCTCCCCAATGAATAGGGATGGGCTTAAGTTGCGGTGCACCTGGGTGAGAGGTGAGGGCGATATAATTTGCAGGGGTCCTGGGATTTGCCATATTGATAACTTCCTTTGCTAACTCATCCAATTTTGGTCTGCTTGTTCGGACCACTTGCTGGAGACTTTTTTGAGATGGCTCCAAAACATCAGACCTTCAAGCCCAGTAATATCGCCATGGCCAAATTTTGAGGCTTTGGTGCCGCCAAACGAAAAAGGCTCTCGGGGAACGGGCACACCAATGTTGATGCCAACCATCCCAGCGCTTGCTTGTTCCGCTACGTACTTGGCAGTCTTGCCTGAGTTCGTAAAAATGCTGGTGGCATTGCCATAGGGTAGTGACGCTTCGATCGCCATGGCCTCGCTGAGCGTCTTGACATGTACGACCGTGAGAATAGGTCCGAAGAGCTCTTGTTGTGCACAAGACATCTCGATCTTAGCCTGATCGAGGATGGTCGGTCCGAGCCAATAGCCGCCCTGGTATTCTTTAGGGGCTGGGGCTTCGCGACCGTCGAGAAGCACCACAGCACCTTGCCCTTTCGCTTCGACAATCGCGCGGTGATGACTGGCCAAGGCTTCGGCTGAGATAATAGCACCCATATCTTGACCCAAACGAATGGTCCTGGCTTTGGCAAGAACCTCTGCCAGGACACCTCTATCTGGGCTCGAGTTAGAATCGATCATAATCAGCAAGGATGCAGCCATGCACCTTTGTCCGGCACAACCTGTAAAGGAGGCAAGGATTCCCTTTGCCGTGAGTTCTGGGTCGCAATCGGGGGCGACCATCAAACAGTTTTTAGCTCCGCCGAGGCAAAGGCTTCTTTTACCCATGGTACTAGCGAGGCCAAAAAGACTCTTAGCGACTGGGGTGGACCCCACAAAGGCCAGGGCTTTCACATCCTCATGCTCGACAAGGGCACGAGCGGTTTGAGCATCCCCATGAAGAACGCAGAAGATGCCATTAGGAATTCCCGCCTTGCTCGCGAGTCTCGCAAGCTCGGTTGCCGTTAGGGGGACCTTTTCCGAAGGTTTCAGGACAAAGGCGTTTCCCATGACGATCGCTAGAGGAATCATCCACATGGGCACCATGGCGGGGAAGTTAAAGGGTGTGATACCGGCGACCACGCCAAGGGGTTCGCGGACGCTGTGGCAAGCGACCCCGCGACTGACTTCGCTGATGTGGCCAAAGTCCATATTTTGCGAGCTAACAGCAAAATCTAGGACTTCGATCCCCTTTTGCACACCGGCGCGGCCTTCCGCGATGGTTTTGCCCGATTCGAGTGCCGCCAAGTAACTTAGGTGATCCAATTGTTCCAGAATCATCTGGCGGAAGACCAGTAGGGTCTGGCATCTTTCTTTTAAGGGAGTTTTGGCCCATGCTGAGCTAGCCTTTTTTGCTTCGCTGACGACCCGGGCCACGCAGGCAGCATCACTTCGCGGGATCGAGGCGATGGGACTACCAAAATAGGGACTTTTCACCTCTAATCGGCTTAAGTTAGGGGGGTCTAGGGCAGTGCCAATCCAGTTAGGGCAAGGAATGCTAGATTGTGGTAATGGAAGGAATGTCGTCATACGCATATCGTCATTTAAGTTGTAAAAGTATGGATAAAGGCGATCTTAGCATAAGACCGCTTTGATGCGGGAATTTTTATTCGTAGCGCATGGGGAGTTTATTTTGACATTGTTGGGCAAAGTGATTGCGGTGGTAGGCGGCTCTGGAGCTGGTAAGTCCACACTGGTCGCGCGTTTGATAGAACTTTTTCCCTTGAACTCTTGTCAAACCATCATGGCCGATGACTATTACCATGACCTCAGTTATTTGACCCCGGCAGAGAGAGATCAGCGCAATTTCGATCACCCCGATGCTATCGATTGGCCTTTGCTCGCCAGCCACCTGGAATGGCTTCGTCAGGGGCAGGACGTCGAAGCTCCCGTCTATGACTTTGCAACTCATACCCGAAAGGGGCGTAAAATAGTCACAGCCGCAGCACTCATGTTTGTTGATGGCATTATGGTGACGGGCCAGGCGCAAATCCAAAAACATTTAGACTATACGATTTTTGTGGATGCTCCGGCAGACCTTCGATTTATCCGTAGGCTGAGGCGTGATGTGCGCGAGCGTGGCCGCGATATGGAAGGCGTGATCGAGCAGTACCTACAAACGGTCAGACCCATGCACCATCAATTTGTCGAGCCGCTTAAGTCCCAGGCAAATCATGTGGTGGATTGGTCGGTGGGAGCAAGTGAAGAGGTGGAGGCTGTCGCAGCGAAACTTCGCAGTCTTTGCTAAGGGTAAAATTAAGAAAAGGCTTTCTTAAACGCTTGTTCCAAATCCGCGATAATATCGCTTGCGTCCTCGATACCTACGGAGAGACGGATCAAGGTTGGGCCTATGCCCAGCTTCTTGCGTAGGGGCTCTGGCACAGAGGCGTGGGTCATGCGTTCTGGGTGATTCACAAGTGATTCAACGCCACCTAGAGATTCCGCGAGCACAAATAACTTGAGGCTTTGCAAGAAAAGATCGGCATTGCCGAAGTCACCAGCAATGTCAAAGCTGACGATGCCTGAGTATCCTCGCATTTGCTTCTTAGCAATTTCATGCCCAGGATCGCTGGGAAGGCCTGGATAGTAGACCTGGCGAACGCGCGAATGTTTGGTGAGATAGTGGGCGACTTCAAGTCCATTTTTGTTATGGCGGTCCATCCGGACGGCCAGTGTTCTTAAGCTGCGAAGCAGCAAATAGCATTCAAAGGGACCTGGGACGGCTCCACCCGCAAATTGGATAAATTTCAGATCTTTAAAGAGTTGTTGGTCCTTCACCATTAAGGCGCCACCGATAACATCTGTATGTCCGCCAAGATATTTCGTGGTGCTGTGCAAGCAAATATCTGCGCCCAGGTCTAATGGGTTTTGATTGAAGGGTGTCGCAAAGGTATTGTCCACGACGACCTTGATAGCCTTGCCTTTGGCGATGCTCACCATTCGCGCAATATCAATGACTTTCATCGTGGGATTGGTGGGGGTTTCCAGCCAAATCATCCGCGTCTTGGCATTGAGATGTTGTTTCACGAGGGCATCATCATTCATGTCAATAAAATGAAAGACCAAGCCATACTTGGCAAAAAGTTTGCGGAACAAACGCCCCGTTCCGCCGTAAACATCATCGCAAACGATAACTTCGTCACCCGGCTCAAGAAGCTGGACCACGGCCTGTACTGCCGCGAGTCCGGAAGAAAAAGCGAGGCCATGGTTCGCGGATTCAAGCTCTGCTAAGGCTTTTTCATACAATTCCCGGGTGGGGTTATCGGCCCGAGAATAGTCATAGCCTTTATGAACCCCTGGGGATTGTTGCGCATAGGTGGAGGTTTGATAGATCGGGGGCATCACAGCACCGGTCATCGGATCGATTTGTGACCCGGCGTGAACAACTTTGGTAAAAAAATTTGACGACATCGGCGAAGCCTCTATGAGCAGAGTTTTGTTTTTTGAGCATAGGGGGCAGGAGCTAGAGCTTAGCTTTTGGCTTGATCCAAAATCTCTTTCAGCTCACCTTTGCGATGAAGATTCATGGTGATATCACAGCCGCCAATCAACTGGCCTTTGACATACAGTTGGGGAATGGTGGGCCAGTTAGAGTACTGCTTGATGCCTTCTCGCAGGTCCCAATCTTCCAAAACATTGATGGTCTTGTACTCGACGCCGTATTGATTTAAGGCCTGCACCACCTGAGCGGAAAATCCGCACATTGGCTCCTGCTTATTGCCCTTCATAAAAAGAAGAACGGGATTCGCGTCGATTTCATTTTTGATTGTGGCGAAGATTGCTGGTTCGGTCATTTCGGTATTCCTTGCAATTTGAGCCCATACATAAACAGTAGGGTCGAGCCTAAGCTAGCCGAGGAGACTTTAATGGGATTCCCGTATAGGCGCAAGATGTCACGCGCGGTTAATAGATTCAAAAATTGGAAAGTAAATAATTAATATAATAATATTGAGAAATTATTATATGAAATATCAGGAAAAGCTGACGGCGCCCTAACGATGGATTTTCGCAGGAGAAGAGCAAGTGGCGAGCAGGGGTCAAAAGATTGCTCGTCGTAAGTCCCCTAAATGACAAGCCAGAAGAAATAAAATTTAAGTTTCTCCATCCTCCACCGAATCCCCTGGGTCTCTCTTGGCAATGGCCCTCTTGATTCTCACTCATGGAGCAGCTTTGCCAAAAATTAGATTTACGAGTGAACCAATAACGTTCGTTAAAGGGTGATTTTATGAAAAGTAAGCAAATGTCTTGGGCAGTAAAGTGCGGATTGGTCCTGCAGGTCATGGCCATGGGAATGTATGGTTGCGGTAAAAAGGATAGTGATGCGGAACCAGCGGCCCCCACAAGCAGCACGAGCGGCGGTGGCGTTCCAGGAGTGGTGGCTGAGGAAGGCAACGACGTAAACCTCACGGGACAATTGGCCATTGGTGATCTCGCCCTAGCGGGTGCCGAAAAAGGGATCCTGGCCTTTTCCATGGTAAAAGGCGAATTGAATGGCTCTCCAACCAAGATAGAAGTCGATGCCGAAGGCAAATTCTCTGTGCCCATTGCAAAGGTTGATGTGGCGCTAGATTACCTCATTGCGCAAATGGAGCTTGAGCCTGCCGAACGTGATTATGAAGAAATGGCAGCAGTGGTAAATTCCTCTGGCATCGCTGGAGATGGTGATCTTACTGCTGAGTATCTTCAAGAAATGGATGAAGAACGTCTACAAGACGGCGTCGCTGATGCTGCTCAGCAAAACAAAGATGGCGGCATGATGACCTTATTGGTCGCCTATGATAT
>JBIKVD010000173.1:0-8926 GCA_044357055.1 Oligoflexales bacterium
CTTTGTTGCGGTTCCTGTTCAACTGATTGGAAAGTTCTTTCGGCCCCTTGTTCTTGGCCTCAAACATTCAGCGGATACCCTGCTCCGGGTCCTCGGTGTATCGAAGTATGTGCCTGAAGGCGTAACGGAAGAAGAAGTCAAAGATTTGATCGAAGAGGGGACCCAGGCCGGTGTCTTCGACAAGCAAGAAGAAACGATCATGAAGCGGGCCCTGCAGTTGGGGGATTATACGATTGAGGAATTGATGACCCCGCGACTATCCGTGGTTGGCATCGATATCAATGCACCCATTCGAGATTCCTTGGCTCGGATGCTTAAATTCAATCATTCTTATTTCCCGGTCTTTGACAAGGATTTGGATAATCCCAAAGGCTTGCTTTCCATTAAGTCGGTCTTGACCCGATATATTAAAAAAGAGGCCATTCATATATCCGAGTGTATCGTGGAGCCGCTTTTTTTGCCCGAATCCATGTTGGCTATAGAGGCCCTAGAAAAATTCAGAAGGTCGAGTAAACACATTGCTTTTGTTGTGGATGAACATGGCGGTTTCGCTGGAATCATCACGGTTTTTGACATCACCGAATCTGTATTTGGCAATATGCCGGATAGTCATGAACTCGATAGTCAAATGGTCGTCAAGCGTCACGATGGATCTTCTTTGGTCGACGGACGCATGCATTTTGATGATTTTTGTGATGCCCTGTCTGTGCCTCTGCAGCTCACCGATGTTGATGATTTTCAAACCCTAGCGGGATTTGTACTGGCTAAGTTAGGCAAGATTCCCAGGGAAGGTGAGTTTTTTTCACATGCCGGGTTTCGTTTCGAAGTCGTGGATATGGATCGTAAACGAATCGACAAAGTTTTGGTGACTAAGCTTTAGCTTTGTTACAGTCATAGCTTTCTTATAGTGGGAGATTTTTCGATGACATCCATTTATGATATCAGCGTCAAGAATATCAAAGGCGAAAACACCAGCTTAGATGTGTTTAAGGATAAGGTTCTACTTGTCGTTAACGTCGCCAGCAAGTGTGGTTTCACCAAGCAATACGCAAGTCTCCAACAAATCTACCAAGATCTTAAGGATCGCGGCCTAGTGGTCATGGGATTCCCTTGCAACCAATTTGGCGCCCAGGAGCCCGGCAGTGAACAGGAGATTGAGCAGTTCTGCCAACTTAATTACGGCGTTTCCTTTCCCATGTTCGCGAAAATTGACGTGAATGGAGACAATACGCATCCACTCTACAAAATGCTCAAAAGCGAGGTGAAGGGTATTCTGGGAACAGAGGCGATCAAATGGAATTTCACCAAGTTTCTCGTCGATCGTAGGGGCACAATCGTTGGGCGCTACAGCCCACAAACGACTCCAGAAGATCTCAAGAAAGACATTGAGAACCTATTGTAAAACTTGCCCTTCTTCCTTTGGCAGGCGTAATGCCTCCATTAAAATCGAAGCATTTCGTCTGCCTGCGGTTCGCGGGTCTGTTCAACCTTGTCATTTAAATCTAGAAGATGATTGAGAATATAGCTTCTGACGCTATTCTTATATCACCAGGGCTATCTACGTGCTACTATGGCGCGGTTGGGAACCAAAGCCTTGGCCCGAGTACTTGTTTTGGAGAAGAATAAATGCGACTAGGGAAAAATTCATGGATCCTGATGTTAACGATGATGCTTTATTCCTGTGGGTCGTCCCCAAGCAAGAATCAAGACACATCCGTCCATAGCCATACGGGTTTGCAAAAGAAGTTAGACAAGGCTGGAAAGGGAAGTCCCCAGCCGGACGGACAATTCGGTAAAAAGAAAAAGCGCGCGGTCAAAGAGTTTTAAAAACCTGGCTGAATTTCTTTACTAAAAACATATCGATTACTGCGACCTACGACAGTCATTCTTCAACGAACATTTCCAAAGGCTTTGCCTCTCTAGCCTCGCAAGCCTCTCTAGCTTCGCAAGCCTGACCGGGCGCGAAATTTGCGAGGGAAATTCCCAGCAGCCGTACTTTCCTCTGACCTGCTTGTGTTAAGGTTAATAACTCTTTTGCGGTTGACTCTATAAGCCCGGCATCCTGCGTAGCATGGGTGAGGGTGCGGCTCCTCGAGATCCTAGAAAAATCATCGTAACGAACTTTGAGAGTAATGGTCTTTCCATGCATCTGGCGCTCTTTTAAATCAGTTGCAACGGTAAGGGCCAGGCTTTCTAATTCATGATGTAAAGCCGGAAGTTCGAGGAGATCCTTGGCAAAAGTTTCCTCGCGACCCATGGACTTGCGCTCGGAGCTGGTGTCGACAGGGCGTTCATCAATGCCACGGCTACCATGGTAAAGCCAAGAGGCCCAACTGCCAACCTTGGCTTCTAAGTCAAACATGGAATAAGGCCAAACATCACGACAGCCGAGTAGTTGCAGCTTCGCCAAACGCTGTTCTGTTACAGGACCAATGCCATGAATCTTTCGCAGGGAAAGGGGGGCCATAAATTCTTGGACTTTGTCGGGAATAACGACCGTGATTCCGAATGGTTTGCGAACATCAGAGGCGATTTTAGCAACTAATTTATTGGGGGCAACACCTGCTGAGCCTGTCAGTTGTATGGTTTCGAGGATCTCTTGTTGGATCAATTTGGCGATCTTTACAGCGAATAGCCCCTGCTTGTTATTGGTAACGTCGAGGTAGGCTTCGTCGAGGGACATGGGTTCGATCAGAGACGTGTATTTTTGGAAAACTTTGTGGATCTGCTGCGAGGCTAGTTGATATTTCGCAAAATCGGGGCGTAAGAAAATCGCTTGCGGGCAGAGCCTCGCCGCTTTAGCACAGGACATGGCTGAACGGACGCCAAACTTGCGAGCTTCATAGCTTGCTGTGCAGACCACGCCTCTGGACTGCGGTGAGCCGCCAATCACCAAAGGTCGACCTCGAAGCGAGGGGTCATCTCTCATTTCAATAGCTGCGTAGAACGCATCCATATCGAAATGGATGATTTTGCGCTGATATAAAGAGGGGTGAATAACCATAATAATGTATGGTATTAAAAATCTACGAGGTCTTCAAGGGCTTCTAGCCAAAAATCGTTGTTTTTACCGTTTCCTACCGACACTCGTGTGTTTTCAGTCGAACAAATTGGGCGCTCTTGCGCGCCTTCCCTTGAGAGATGTCTGCCATAGACACTAGACTGCACAAAATGACCTGCGGTGGTCTCAATTGCGAAGAAGCAGAAAGTGCCTTCCGGATAGATGGAGAGAAAAATGAAATTGCGATTAATGATGGCTATAGTTGGGTTGCTAGCACTTGGCACTTGCGGCTCCTACAAAGAATCGGCCTCCGAATCTAGAGCCACTGCAAGTCAATGCAAGCTGTGGTACACATCCGGTTACGACTTGTACGCAAGGGCCGACAAATTTTCGGCCGAGGCTGAAGCTTTCTATGCCCGTGCTAACGCAAAACAGAAGGAATGCAATCCGATTATTGATTTTTTTCTAATGAGTTCTTGCCAAAGAGAGGCCACCAGGCTTAGGGAGCAAGGCAATTTTCACTTGGAGTTGGCAAATAGTTACAATAGCCAAGGAATAGTGTTGCTGGAAAAATACAATACTCAATGCCAATGAGCCGGATTGCATTGAGCTACGCAGCACCCACACGTTTTAGCCTATTTACAAGCGACTCTTGTAGTCTCTGATGCGTTCTAACGAGCTGCGAACATTCCTACACAGTTGCGTTAGTTGTCCATTCGCATCCAAGCAGGATTCATGGATCCACTGAACGGTTTGTTCCACGGTGCTGTAGTCTGCATTGGCAGAAGAAAGAATGTTGACTCCAGCTTCCAAAGCCATGAGGATCGCCCGTTTCTTGATGTAATGAGATGTTATCGCTTTCATATTCACGGAATCGCTGAGAATAAGGCCTTGTCAAAGGCGAGTATCTTCTGAATAGGCACCAATTCTTTTTGTTACCATGAGGAAGAGACATCCGTGAACCCTAAGTGGCTATCGGTACTTGAGCTACCGTGACCTGGAAAATATCTGAATGCCGTTTGGATGCCAAAATCCTGATGAGCTCGGGTAAATTCGATGGCGTGATTTGTGACGGTATTCACATCAGAGGAAAACGAGCGATCGTAGGCGGCGATTCAAACGAATGGCACCCAAGTGTATTCCACAATCCACGTAGACGGGTTGAATTGCGAATCATTTAGAGGCTAATCTAAACACTTGGATGAATGGCGCAAGACTGGCGGCGATTCCCATATGGAAACGGTTTGCAAGTTACCATACAAGCCTTCCTTGAGCCTTTAGAAGCAGCTGACAAGGGCTAAATCCCGTGCGGATGAAATATTAAGGCTTTTGCTGAATCGGGCTGTTTTGTCCTGGCGTCTGCTGACCTGGCGTCTGCTGGCCTGGCGTTTGCTGGCCTGGCGTTTGCTGGCCTGGATTTGGACTGGGTGGGGCGATAGGTTTTTTAAGGGGCGCTTTGTCCACCGCAACGCTGTGATCCTTTGGCAAGATAACAACCGTTAAGGATGCTTCCATGGCGCCACAGGTAGCATTGACCTCGTATGGTCCTGGCAGTTCGTAAGTGTAGCTTAGAACCTGTCCCTTACTTGCATTGCCATCCCCCAGACTCCATTGAGTTTCTAGTTTGTGATCTGTTTCGCAATTGCTGCCAAATTCAATAGGGTCTCCTACGACGACCATAATGGGCCGAGCTTCGATATCAAAACCTTTAGGTGCCGATTGCTGAGAGGGCTCATAAACAATAAGAGTCATGGATGCCAGGGCATGCTCATCTTCGTTGCTGGTGACTTCCAACTCGATGATATAGCTTCCTGGGACGGTAAAAGTATGTTTGATGGCAAGGGATTCGCAGGCGCTACGCTCGACTTTGATCGGGATCTCTTGACCCTGAATCGCGTATTTCGCAGTCACAATGCCAGCATTGACCGGGCAAGCGCCTTCTAATCCCAAGTCGTCCGGGTCAAAGGTATCATCGGTTGCACGAATGGTGACTTCTTTGTTCGTGACCACTGCCGTGACTAAGGATTTCTGGTCTAGGACTTCGAGATCCGCTGTGGGTTCGATCTCTATTTTGCAATCTTCGCAAGGTGGTACTGTAGGTTCCGTACTCAAGACTTGCTCTTCGCCCACAATTTCATATTCCGCGGTGCGACAACTCGAAAGGAGGCAGAGTGGAATAAAAAGTGTCCACACGGCTATCTTTTTCCAGTTTGGCAGATTTGCTTTCAATGCGATGATACGGTTCTTCATTTCAGTTCCTTCTTGCGCTATTAGCGATAGACTCGAAAAACGACTCGGCGATTCATTTGCCGCCCCTGATAGTTGCCATTGTCTGCAATAGGCTCCGTTTCCCCTTTGCCTTCCGATTCCATTTTTGCGGGAGACAAATGGTGTTTATTGATCAGCCATTGCCGAATGGTGTTTGCCCGCCTCTGACTCAAGTCTTTGTTGTATTCGTGAGTACCGACCGAATCGGTGTGTCCCTCTATAATAAGCTTTTTAAATCCTTGGGCTTTTTGCAGATGTTGATGCAACTGAGCAATCGTGTCTGCGCTGCCCTTGAGGACCATGCTATCGCTATCGAATTCGAAGAGAATACTGTGGATCGTGATTTTTTCCTCTTTTTGTGCTGGACCGAAAGGTTCCTCTGGGGACGTTTTTACGGCCGGCGCCGCGCGGCGTGGCTTACCGCCAGTATTCCAGTTAAGGCCCGTATAAATACGCCAGTCGGGAGAGGACAATCCATGCTGAATTTCTGTGCCGACGCCCGCATGAAGATCCAAATCCGGACGGACAGAGTATTTTACCCCGAAGAGGCTCTCCGCGGAGGTGCGGAGACGATTTGCCTGGTTGCCTGTTTTCTTAATGGGTGCCGCGCCAAAGATCTCACCGATAACTTTTGCATCCGTCTTGGGAATCATGGCACTAATGGCGCCCGACCAAGTCCATTGATCTCTCAGAGGCTCTACTGGGTATTGAGTACCCGCAGTGTCGGCAAAGCTAAGGCCCTTTCCGGGGTTGCGCCAGCGGTAACCAAAATTTAGGCCAAAGGCCAGACCCTTAGTGCTGCGACTGAGGGCCACCTCACCATTCCAAGTAGGCCCGGCATCTTGGCCAACATAAGGGTTGCCCTTGGTCTGATTGATATTGGTGCTACCTAAAAGGGCTATCCCACCGGCATCGTCGCCCCAAAGGCGCCATTTGACATTAAATCGGATTTCGGTCAGCCCCGTTTTGGCAAACTGGCCGCGAAAACCGTCGGAACCGGTTTTTTGATGGAGAAGATAAGGTAAGCTCAATCCCAGGTCCAAATTTGGCAAAAGGCCGTAGCCAATCATAAGGTCAGAATTTAGCAATCGATCACTGATACGCAGTCGACTTTGGGTTTGACCATCGGGCCGATCAAAATAGGGTAAGGTATTCGCCGCATAATTGAAAAATAGGCCAAGATTCAGGACGCCAGGCTCCAATGTTGTCGCAGACTGTACCGTAACAAAATCAATACCGTTGGTGCTTGGGTTAAAATTCTGCATATCGCTACCAATGACATTTGCAGTGCCCCTCTCCAAATTCATGCAGAAAGCTATGACCGCCAAGATTCCAAATTTCGCGCGTAAAGAGCGAAAGGAGAGCTGGCCATGAGCGAAACGAACGGCAGGAAGGAAGCGGGCAAACGCGCCACAAACAATATGCATCATAGATTTGGCTCTATCAGTCAACAGGGCTAGGAAAGGAAGTCTTCTTAAATTATGGAATATTTCTAATAGAATTGCTATGCCTGAGGCGGAAAATCGCATCGAGAACCTATTTCCCTCTCGATGCAAGTTAAGTTGCCGCAATTTTAGGAGTATTTGAATTGAAACAGGGTAAGGAAGCCATTGATCGAGAAATAAAGGTCTTGGATTTTAACAAGTACGACTATCGTTTAAACATTAGCACCAACATGGGCCCCATCCGTTTAAGTTTTTTCCCCGATGTCGCTCCTGGACATTGCGCAAATATGATCGCGCTGGCGCAAATTGGGTTTTACAACGGTCTGAGTTTCCATCGAATCATTCCCGGATTTGTGATTCAAGGCGGTTGCCCAAAAGGTGACGGATCTGGAGGACCCGGTTATCAAATCAAGGCTGAATTCAATGAGCGCAAACATGTCAAAGGGACATTGTCTATGGCGCGCTCGCAAAACCCGGACTCTGCTGGCTGCCAATTCTTTATTTGTCTGGCAGAGGTGCCCTATCTCGATAACCAATACACAGTTTTTGGCGAGATCATGGATGATGAAAGCTTATCCACGCTGGACAAGATATCGGTGGCGCCTACAAATGCACAAGATCGACCCGTTGAGCCGATTGTGATGAAGGAAGTGAAAGTGATTCGCTCAGCTATTTAGCATCTGGGAATCACTTAGAGTTCTGGAGTTTGACGGGTCGAACGCTTTCGCTGAAAAAAATCGCGGAGAATTTGCCCGCAAGGATCTGCCATCAGCCCGGACTCGACTGTTGGTTTATGATTGAGTCGATCGTCCTCGTGCAAACTGTACAAGCTCCCGAAAGCCCCCCCTTTGGGATCTTTTGCGCCGTACACAATGCGGTTAATGCGACTTTGGATCAGGGCTCCTGCACACATGAGGCATGGTTCCAGGGTGATGTAGATCGTGCAGCTGCCGAGCCTCCAGCTGCCAAGCCTTTCGCTGGCTGCGTTAAGGGCAAGAATTTCGGCATGGGAAGTGGCATGTTGATGGGTTTCACGCAAATTAAAACTGGTGGATTGAATCTTGCCTCCGGAAGTGAGAACCACCCCGACGGGGACTTCCTTTCTCCGCTCAGCAGTTTCAGCCAGCCTTAAGGCCAATCCCATATAATAAAAATCGACTTGATCAAAAGACATGGGCGGTCACCGGGGGGTGAATAGAAGTCTCTTTCCCAGGGTTTTTCGGGTCAGGGAGCTGGTCACATTGCACCGTCGTGCGCTTCGTTTCAAAATGCCTTGTTATGACTCCGAGTTGCTTCAGGCCCAGGTGACTCATAATCTTATTGGCCTCCCATTGGCATTCGATCATTTTTGCGATGGCAAAGTGTCGAAGGGACTCCGTGTTTATGTGCGCTAAGTGCGTTTTGTCACCCAACTCATAGAGGAGAAATTTTAGGCCATGGCGCGTAAGTTGACCGTGCACCTGTGGTTCTCCTCGCCCCTTAAAACCGACAAAGAGTCGACTCCAGGCTTGGCTCGCGTCGGCCACCGGAGCTTGAAGAGCGTCCAGGTAATCCAAAAGGGCCTGGCGAGTGCTGGGAGACATAAGTATGGTACGTTTGTGTGCGCCCGGCACGCGCAAGTACATCAGTTCCGCATCTTGCAGGATCTGGGATGGCTGCAACTCGATAAGCTCCGAAGCTTTTAGCCCTTCAATGCCCAACAATTGCAATAAGCTTAAATCCCGACAACGCTTTAAGGTATGCTCCTGGGCGTTTGCGGAGGACGTGAGCTGTGCGAATTCCGCCTCAGAAAAGACGGGCGGCATTTTTTCAAGACGCGAGGGTATTGGCATCCTATCCAAGGGCGATTCTGGCAAGTAGTTGCGCTGTACCAAAAAACGGAAAAACTGGCGAATAGCAATAAGTCGGCGTCGCAGGGAGTTTTTACGCACCCCGTTGCCTTCCGCCCTTGTCTGGTACTCCAAAAGGATTTTTGGCTCCACGCTGGCCAATGCTGTTCGCGATCCTTCTAACCAATCCAAGAAGTCCCTTGCATCTCGCCCGTAAGACTCAACAGTGGAGTTTGATTTTCCCGTGGATCCAAGATAGAGACAGAATTCATTGACCATTGCATTCATCGACGACCGCTCAATTCTCTCACTTTCGTGAAATCCGATTCGCCCGCTCCGATGCTTTGGATTCAGGAGCAAGAATCTAAATTAAATAAGTTCTT
>JBIKVD010000174.1:0-8909 GCA_044357055.1 Oligoflexales bacterium
ATCTCATCAATACTCTCTTCTTGGTTGCGGCCCTAAGTACGGTCAGTCTGTTATCTTATCAGCACCATAATGGCCCTCTGGGTTGGCAGGATAAATTCAAGAGTCCCCACTCTCGTTATAGCGCTTTGGGTTTACTGGGATTTTTAGTGGTCGCAGGAACCGGAGGTATTGCGGCCTTGGGTGACACCCTCTTCCCTGCGACTTCTTTAGCACACGGCTTTTCACAAGATTTTTCTACGGAAGCTCACGTGTTGTTGCAACTCAGAGTGTTTCACCCTCTTATGGCGGTGGCACTAGCAGCGTATTGGATTTTTTTAGTTATTTTCTATCGACGAAAGGAATTCCCGATCCGAACAGGTTGGTTTCGGGGCCGTTTGCATGGGTCGATCGTTTTATGGACCCTTTGCGCACAAGTTTTGCTGGGATTTACGAACTTGCTGCTCCTGGCGCCCGTTTATATGCAGTTGATTCACCTTGCCATGGCGGATCTTTGCTTTATAGCGGCCTTTTTCTACTGGACTAGCACCTATGGGGCGACGGAAAGTGGGACGACGGAAAGATATGAGAAAGTTACGCAGCCGCTGCTCAAACACGACCAACTTGCAGTCGCTGAATAAGATCTTGCTCTGCCAGAGACTCTTGAACCCCGTTAGACAAATCTTTTAAATTCCAGAGCCCTTTAGCCCGCTCATCTGGACCTGCCATCACCACATAGGGGATGCCCTGCTTTTCAGCATGTTTGAACTGCTTCGCGAGTTTCTGCGTTTCAGGGAAAACATCACAGCGGAGGCCTTCTCGTCGCAAAGAGTTCGCAAGATTCAGGCTAGGGCCGATGCCCTCCAGGTCGAAAAGAGCAATCATCACCTGCGCACCCGGCCTAACATCCGGTGGGAACATTTTCTTTTCTTCCATAACTAAGAGCAGTCTTTCCACGCCTAGGGATATACCAACAGCCGTAATAGGCTCTCCGAGAAATTGACCGATGAGATTATCGTATCGCCCTCCGCCCCCGCAGCTAGACGGGAATCCGTTGATCTCGATCTCAAAAATACACCCAGTATAATAGCCGAGACCTCGAGCCAGCGTAGGGTCAAAACGAATTTGCTCTAAGAGAGGATGATCCTTTACGATCGTCGCAAAAGTCTCTAAGTCGGCACAGGCTTTGGCTTGCGCGGGAGAGGATTTCAAGTTCTGAGTCAGAACCTTCAGGACCTGGCTAAGCTCGTCCACCTGGAGGGTCTGTAAAATCAAAAAAGTTTTGTCGATGGCCGCGACGCTTATCCCTCTTGCTTGAAGTTCCTTTCGGACTCCGTCCATGCCGATCTTGTCGAGTTTATCTAAAGTGATGAGACAAGGGACCTGCAAAGATTCCGGGATGTCTGCGCTTTCCATGATGGCTGTCAGTAGAGAGCGGTGATTCAGTTTTACCCGCACATCTTTTTGGCAGTTGAAACCTAGCGCTTGTAAGGATTCTATGGCGGCCTGTATGAGTTCGACCTCACACACCAAGGAGTCGGAACCGACGATATCGACATCGCACTGGTAGAACTCACGTAGGCGTCCGGCGGCGGGTCTTTCAGCCCTGAAAACCGGGGCAATTTGATAGCGTTTGAAAACCCGAGGCAGGAGCTGCCGATGACAGGCCACCACCCGTGCCAAGGGCACGGTAAGGTCATAGCGGAGACCAAAATCAGCTAGATCTTCCTCAAGCAACGCCGTACCAGGTTTTAGTTGCTCTTGAAGTTTGTCTCCCCGCTTGAGGACTTTAAAGATAAGCTTCTCGTCGTCCCCATAGTGCCCCTGGAGGATTTCAAGACGCTCCATAACGGGAGTCTCTAAAGGCTGGAAGCCAAATTTTTGATAAGTCTCTTCGATTTTGCTGAAAACCCATTTCCGCCTGGCTATGTCAATCGGGAGGTAGTCACGGGTGCCACTGACTGCAGACACGTTCAATTTGGACATTTCTTAAATCTCGTTATGGTAGGTACCTTTTATAGAATGATGACGCCATCGGCGACAAACTGTAAGATCTTTTTTGAGACCACCTTTTGATCGGGCGGAATAGGCTGTCCTTCGTCTTTCGCATAGTGTCGAAGATCCGATTCATTCAACACTTTTTCTTGCAAAATCCCTTGCAAGATGACTTTTTTTCCCATGATTTCTTGAGGGACGAAGAATCCGTAGTCTTTAAAGGTCACCCTGACTTCTTGCGTTTTGTCGCTTAAAGTAAGCCAGCAACCTTTTTTCAAGCAAACCTTTTTTACCTCCCCCGTGGTCTGAAAACTTTTCTCAAGATATTTTGGCGCATTCGTTAACGCTGTGGCGAGTGGGACCAGGTTTTCGGTTTGTTGAAAGCTGCTACCAAAAGTATTTTTAGTTTTGACGACTTGCGAGGGGGAAGGCTCATCTGCACCGGCATCGATACTGAGCATCAAGGCGTAAAGAGCAAAGAAAATAGGAAGAGATGCATGAACAAAATGACGGATTGCAATCCTCATGGAAGCTCCCTTTAAGATTCGGTGGCCGCAGAAGCCCAATTCTGTATAGTTTGGAGCGGTAAGGCAAGGGGCATTCTTCAATCATGACCCTGAGTCAGGGGGTCCGAGGATGACTCTGCAATATACATGTAATTTTGGAGGCCACGGCGTGAAACGAAAAAATTTGATGATTTTGGGAATGTTTGCCCTAGCGTTTGGGCAAGCAGGGGCTGCTTGGGGACAGGAGCCTTCAATTTCTATTATGACTTATAATGTGGAAAACCTCTTCGACAACAAGAAAGACTTTGGCAAAGACGATGAGACTTACTTACCTTTGGCTGAGAAAAAAAGAACCAAAGTTATTAGGAATTGTGCCAGCATGCGCAATGGTTTCTATCGCTCGGAATGCGAAAAACTGGATTGGAATGATGAAACATTGGCTCGGAAGCTTGACGCTGTTGCAAAGGTGATTGGCAGCTACAATGATGGGCGCGGGGCAGATATTGTGTTGTTGCAAGAAGTGGAAAATGAAAATGTCTTGAAAATGCTCCGAGAAAAATTGCCAAAATCCGACTACAAATCTTTGATCTTAATCGAAGGAGAAGATAATCGCGGCATCGACGTCGCCATTCTAAGTCGCTTCGAGCAAGGTGAACCTGCAAAACTGCATCCCATTGACCTAAGCAGGGCTGGCTCGGGCAAAACTCGAGGAATTTTGCAGGCCAATCTTAAATTGCCAAATGGTTCGCAAGCTGCGGTTTTAAGCGTACATTTCCCCTCACAGGCGAATCCCCGAGAGGAGCGAATCCTGGCCTTTGAAACCTTAAACAAAGTTGCCAGCGAAGCCATGACAAAATTTGATGTCGTCGTGGCCGGTGGAGATTTTAATGTCTCTGCAAGTGAGGAGGGAGAGTTGTTCCGCGGCATGGCGGCAGGCAAGTGGGATATTTCCCATCATATTGGTTGTCATACTTGTCTGGGTTCCCATTATTACGGAAAAGACCGGTCCTGGTCTTTTCTAGATGCCATCATGCTAGCTAGAAAAGAGCCAGGAAATAGTGCGGGGATTCAATGGAAAATCGATCGAGAATCGGTGCAAATCTGGAATCAAGTCCCCGGTCAAATTGATGACGAGCGTAGGCCCCGAAGATTCAATGCCGGCGATGAAACACAAGGGTTTACGGATCACTTGCCCGTTGTACTCCACGTCATCGGCACGAAAGCGATGGCGGCAAACGTCGCCCCTGTACCCGAGCAAAGTCCAGGCAAGGCAACAGGCAAATCCCTTAAATAGGTTTCATCCGTAAACGGATGAAACCGTGTCCTGAGCCAAAGGCAA
Organism: Oligoflexales bacterium; assembly: GCA_044357055.1. Taxonomy (GTDB): domain Bacteria; phylum Bdellovibrionota_B; class Oligoflexia; order Oligoflexales; family JBIKVD01; genus JBIKVD01. The sequence continues at coordinate 3,817 of JBIKVD010000174.1, forward strand.
GCATCTCCCTCGAATGATCGCTGTCCCCGTCTTTTAAATATGTCACTTAATCCACTGAGCTAAATTTTAAATAATTCCGGCATCCACCTCAGGAAGGGAGCGATGCCAGAATTTTTCGAAATCATTAAAACCCACTATTCCAAAGACCCTAGCAGCACTTTGCTTTATCAATTGTTGCAAGAAAACCTCAAGCAATTTCTGACCCTGATTAACGCCAACCCGTCCCGAAATCCACTGCCACAATTTGTCGTGAATGAAATGCAGAAATTTTTGCAATGCGGTATCGCCGAAGAATTAGGCTTCTCCCGTTTTCGCTGCAGGGAATGCAACGAAGACAAATTTGTGGTCCATAGCTGCAAGAAAAGAGGTTTTTGTCCCTCATGCGGAGGTAGAAGAATGTGTCAGACGGCTGCTAATCTAGTCGACAAGGTCATTCCCGATGTGCCGATCCGCCAGTGGGTAGTGACCCTGCCGATGGCACTGCGATTTGCTGTTGCTTATAATGCCGATCTTCTTAGCAAGATCAGCAGTATCATCGTGCAAGAAATATCCAGGTTTTACCGCTCTCAAGCAAAGCTTGCGGGGATCAAATCCCCGCAAACTGGCGCTGTGGTCTTTTTGCAAAGAGCGGGAGGACAGATCAACCTCAATCCGCATTTCCATATCGCCTTCATGGAAGGGGTATTTGCCCCTTCGCAAGGTCAGCAAAGCGACGCCCAGTTTTAGCGCCTTATCCCGCCAAAGGATGAAGATGTACACTGGGTATTGGAACAAGTGGCATGGAAGATTACCGCTTTTTTGCAGCGGGCCGGGATGCTAAATGACGAGTCTGCAAGCATTGATCTGTGTACCGATCACCAACACCAAGAGGCGGATACTCTAGCTCTGATCCAGCAGTCATCCCTCCAGGGCAAACTCACACTAGGTGCCAGGGAAGGGCAAACAGTTCGAAAAATAGGGGCTAGGCAAATACTGAACTTGGCAGCCCCCATTTTCAGTGGCCCGCGCTGCGCCAGCAGATACGGTTTTTCCATTCACGCGGATACCTTTGTGGACGCCGGGGCCAAAGAGGAACGTGAACAATTGTTGCGCTACATGGCCAGGCCACCGATTTCCCATCGTCGTTTAAGTCTCGACGAGGATGGAAGTATCCTATGGAAATGAAAGAATGTCTTCAGCGATGGCACCCATACCCTAAAATTTTCAGCACTTGAGCTCATCGAAAAAATTGCCTCAATTATCCCGCCGCCGTGGAAAAACCAGGTTAAATACTTCGGCGTTTTAGCTCCAAATGCCAAAATCAGGAAACATATTGTCCCAAGTGCTGCAAATCAGCAAAAAGACCAGCCGGTAGCTAAGAGTTCCTCCTATATTCCCTGGGCAGAACTGCTCAAACGAACTTTCAAAATAGACATAACCGAATGCCACTGTGGAGGCAGGCTGCAGATTATGAGTGCCATCTTCAACAAGCAGGCAATCGGCAAGATCACTAGCTGTCGTGGCTTTTCTACTGGTCCGCCTAAAAGTGCTATTGGCCGCTCACAAGCCTATGAATATGAGCCATTCTATGAATGACGGTGCAGAATTTCTCTGACAGCCATGGCACCATCATGGGCAAATTCAGCCTAAAAGTTGCAACTATCTGACACTATTGCTATAAACATGACCAAGCTGTTCTCTGTTTATGTAAAAATGCCCTGACCCTCATTTTAGAGACCAGCTATTAGCGTAAAATTGGCGCGAATCTATGTCGTTTTCCCTTATCTGTATACTTGACGGCCCCATTTGTTCTTCCTATCCTCGGGCTTGAATAGGAATAGGCCTGGCAAAGTTGGCAGATTTGCCTTCCCTCACAGGAATTGCTTCCCTTTTTAGTCGTTTCCGCTAGCCAGGCAAATATTTGAACACCACGACGTCCACTCTTTTCCAGAGAGAAGGCATTGGCATTGTTATTTCTTAGTGATGGGCGTATTACGACTGTGTATCCATCATGGAGCTTGATTCCCAGTAGGAGGTCGTAAACATGAAATTTTATTCTAAGAAACCCAAATGGGTCTTTATCTGTGGAGCCGTAATGGCGGCGCATGCGTCCAGCAGTCTCGCTTTAACGCCATCGCCTTGTGATGGTGTGATAGAGAAAGTTGATGAATGGAAGTTCGACCCTTCGACCATGGATGAAGGGGGAATGAAGATGTCCACCGCAATGGCGGGCCCTCCTGGGGCTGCACTCAGCATCGGGCTTGCCACTGGCGGAGCAAAGGATATTAATAATTTCCGCGCTCAAATCGAAAATGGCTTTTTGCCCCAGTCGGCAGACCTCACTTATGAGGGGCTTTTCTATGATTACTATTTTGATCTGCCAGCCAAGGGTAAGTGCCAGGAGCTAATCTGTCCGAGTTTTTTCAATCTTCAATCTAAAAATCCTTTGAGTCTCCAAGACGAATCCTATTTAACTTTGAGCTTGAGTTCAGGGCTTGGCGCGAACGATTTGAAAAGGAAACCGCTTAATCTCGTCGTCGTGCTTGATATTTCTGGATCGATGTCAGCGCCGTTTGACGAGTTTTACTATGATAAGTTTGGCATTAAACACATGAGTGAATCCGTAGCTGATCTCAAAAAAACTAAAATGGAAATTGCCAACCGCGCCTTGGTGGAGATGTTGAATCAACTGAAAGATGAGGACCGCTTGGCCATCGTTCTATTTGATCACGCTTCGTATCTCGCCAAACCTCTCAACTATATCTGCAAAACAGATATGAAGGCGCTTGCCGAACACGTGCTTGACCTCCAGCCTATGGGGAGCACTAATTTTGAAGCGGGCTATGGCGAGGGCCAGAAGATTTTCTCTCAATTAAAGTCAGCAGAAATGGATGCAGCGCAGTTTGAGAATCGCGTTATCTTTTTAACCGATGCTATGCCAAACACCGGTGCAACTAGTGATCAAGAGCTCTTGGGTATGATCGCTGCAGCTTCTAAGTCAAGTATCTATACATCGTTCGTGGGCATTGGACTCGATTTCAATAACGAACTCATTGAAAAAATAACAAAAACTGAGGGCGCAAACTATACCAGCGTCTATAACGAAGACATGTTTGTGAAGCAAATGAAGGAAGACTTCGACAATTTGGTCAATCCCGTGGCCTTTGATGTGTCCTTGCAAATCGCGGGTGACTCTGCGCCGATTGAAAAGATTTACGGTACTCCTGATATGGATCTCTCCACACAGCAGTTAGTTTATGTGCGCACACTTTTTCCCGCACCTAGCACTGCCGCGGGCAGTAAGGGTGGTGTCATTGTCCTGAAAATGAAGCGAGACGTGGCATTCGCAGGAGACGAAGTTAAATTTCTCTTATCTTACAAGAATCGGAGTGGCGTCAGTCAGCAAGCCGAATTCGTAGCTAAGCTCAAAGGTCAAGATGATAGTCAAAATCCAGCGGTGCGTAAGGCCGTATTGCTTAGCCGCTATGGTAACTTGTTATCGGACTGGATCGTTTATGAGCGAGCACAGCATGCCGTCGACGATAACATTATGCCTCCCTTTGAGCTGAGTTATGCCTCAAACGAAAGTCATTTACCGATTCTTCCATCCTTTGAATGGAAACTCGGGGAGTGGGAGCAAAAATCCGTTCAGCTCAGCGTGTCATCCGACTACCAGCCGGCAATGGCTGCGATGATGCGGCATTTTGAACTGGAAAGTGGAAAAATCGGTGATAAGGATTTGGTAAAAGAACTCACCCTTTTAAAGGTTTTAAGTGAGAAGTAGGCCTGAGCAAAAAATAGTAAGTCGGGCCATAGGCGAGTCAGTATCGAGTCGTCTATGGCCATCGAGCTAGGACAAGTAAGGCATTGCATCTATCAAGCCCCAACAAGATATGCTTGTTATATCAATAAAATTGAGCCCTTAAGCCTAGCTGCCCTAGATGTCCCCACCACCTAAAACCCACCTAAAAAATAAAATCACTTAAGCGCCGAAGCCATAAGGTTTCCTTAAGCATGCCCACCGACAATCAATTTAGGGTCTAGTTCAGACTCCATGTAGAGGAGGTGCATCGTGTTTATCATAACCTGGCTTATCTCAATGATAGTGGTCACTGGACTTGGTCTGATAGCTGCAGGATTTGCAGGAATGTCTGTGCTTTGGCAGTGGGTCAGTGGTGTGACTTCGTGGAGGGAATTGACATGGGCTCCAGCAAGATTGTCAGGAAAAAAGTTTATGACTATCCTCATGCTGAGAAATTAAATGCGATGGATCTGGAGCCATCTCTAGCCCCCACGCAAGGTCAGGGGGTAGTGATGAGCATTTAACAGGTCAATCAGCGAGTCACCAGTATTTGCAAAACAGGTCCAATTGAAGGCTGACTGAAGGGAGACTTAGGGCAAAAAACGTGCCGTATGCGTCCAGGCTTAGGGCAGCCTGGTCTCATAGATGTCGCGTCTTCAAAAAGCACTGAGTTGTTATTAAATTGCCGGTCCAATAAAGTCAATTTCAATATTGGAATTCCGCAAGAAGCCTTGCAGAGTCTCCATTGCCTTTTCCTCCCAGTTCGAGTGTCCGTCGGATTCGAAACTGAAGCCTATGTGATTGTCGTAAAAATCGATAGTCAACCCGCCGCTGGCAGCATCCGGGATCTCGATGAACGTATCTTTTACGCCAATGATTTGACCTCGAGGCAAGAAATCAAGAATAACACCACACGAAACGGGACCTTCGTCGTCAGGTCGACCAAAATAATTGCATCCATCAAGTACTAATTGATCATTGAGAACGACTGTTTGTTGCAAAACAGGAACGGAACTCAATATCTTATAATCTTCTCCTTCTGAAACTGCCGGACCACTAAAGACAACTTCGATGTCGGAATTTCGCAAGAAATCCTGCAAAGTCTCCATAGCCTTTTCTTCCCAATTTAAGTGTCCGTCGGATTCGAAACTGAAGCCTATGTGATTGTCGTAAAAATCGATTGTCAACCCACCGCTGGCAGCGTCCGGGATCTCGATGAACGTGTCTTTTACGCCAATGATTTGACCTCGAGGCAAGAAATCAAGAATAACGCTACATGAAACGGGACCTTCGTCGTCAGGTCGACCAAAAT
>JBIKVD010000481.1:0-2584 GCA_044357055.1 Oligoflexales bacterium
AGACTCCACTAGAAAGAACGACGGCAACAATCCAGGCGCTCGATGGTTTCATAGATTTTTCTTTCTCCTTGATTGTTCATAGTCAGCACGGGTTTATGGCTGCACGCTTTCCGTTGTACCTTGCTTCATCCGAATAAATGGATCTGAAAACGTTTTCGCTGCCTGCGGGTCAGGTTCAAAAAGCATGGCCGCCGCTAGAACCACTCCAAGCATGATGCCCACAAATACGACGGCAAACAGAATTTCCTTAGGAGTGAAACTTTTGCCAGGGCGCGGCCTCACCGCAACTTTTGCCCGTCCAAGGTCTGCGTTCGAACTAACATGGGCAGAACTACGAGCGGAGCGAGGATAGTCCTGAATCTGGTATTTAACCAAAGCCTCTCTAGCTTTGGACGCCACCGGCTTCGGACGATTCAAAGCCGGATTAGACGCTGGACTGGTTTGGCTTGGTTTTATTTCAGCACTGTTGTCCACATCTAGCTTTGGGGGGAAGTCACCTGCGAGGGAAGAGCTAGAATCGATCACAGCATCAAAATGCAGGGGGGCCTTATCAGTAGGAGTCTTAGCCACATAAGGATCTAAAAGCAAATCCAACAAATTTGAGACGTTGGTGGCAACAGCACCACGATCATCGGGAGAAAGATCCGCAAGATACGCTGAGCTTCCATATAAGAATTGCTCGTCTCCTACGACCTGTCCCTGATAAACATCCGTGAGCTTGATAAAGGGAGCTTTGCCGATCGCTTTCTTGAGAAAGGGCGAGTTGATTTGACAAAGTGAAAAATTATTGACTTGAAAGGCATGAGTCACCTGGATACCCAAGGGATGGATACCCCGAATGCGACCCGGGAACTGCACAAAATTCATGCCAATGGCATCCACCGGATCGATCGGTATGAGCGAATCTTCCCTTTTGCCGTTTACGATGCTATTGCGCGATTGCTCGACGATGGCTCTCGTCCTGTCAGCAAAATGCCCATCCATCAGGGGAATTCTAATGATCGTCCGCTGTTGCCAGTCCTCTGGTGTTTGGACAAGCTCGGCACGTCGCCCAACGATGACAATAGGAACCCGGGCCTCCAGATTTTTACTGAGGATGCGTAGATAGGCGCCTTGCTCTAGGCTGCACAGATCATCTTCGATAAAAACGATATCGGGTGAGAAGAATTTGGGATCATTTTCTACATTTGCCTTGTGGAGTGCAGAATTCACAAAAAAACTCTGCGCTTCTAATACCGGCAACAATTCCGCTCGTAAGGCTTGACTTTTTAGCACCACGAAAGCCCGGGGCAAGAAGTATTCTCGCTTCGATTTTAGAGATTCCAAAAATGACTGCACATTGGCTATGCTGGCTGCTGGAGCCTCCCAGCTGGCGACGATGGAATCAGAGAAACGATAGTTTAACTGTTCATTGGTGCGCTTCTGGACCCGAAGCATCAACTGATCACAACCTAGGCGCTCGGCGATTGCTCCTGGCATAGTCAATGTGGAGCCAATATTCGGCTTCAAAGGCGTTTCGATGCGCATCGTTGTGTCGCTAATGCTTACCAGTCTGGCAGGTACAGAGAGCGTGCATATTTCATTAACGCTGAGCATCCCACGGGGACTTAAGAATCTTGCTGCTTCAGCCCCGGAAGCGAAATTCACTCTTTGCATCCAAAGCTGCGTGTCTTCATGGATGGGCAACAAATCCCGAAAGCACCACAAGGCTGCATGCTTTTTGATATCAAGATAATTGGCCTCGACGCTGAGGATAAAACGCACGCCCTTAAACTCTGGTAAAGAGGAAAGTTGGTCAATATTGCGGCGTACAACTTCTGGTTGACCGCTGTCACTGACCAATATCGTGGAGGCTCGCTGTTCATTGAACGCTGCACGAAGAGAGGGAAGGTCCGAAAAGATGATAGGGTTCATACCCCTCGCGCTCATAGCTTCAAGCTTGCGCTCATGGAAATCATGAATACGGTTTACGAGCCAATAGATTGTTCTTGCCATCGTAGCCATCCCTCTTGTGTCTCTCTCGGCTAACTGCGTATTTTGATGAGTCCCATAGGGCGGCAGCTCACCGAAAAATGGAAGGCTCTGAGATAGGGACCAAGCTAAGGGCCCACGACCAAGAACCATTCAGGTCAAATTTTGACGATCGCCAAACGAAGCACCAAGTCTGCAATCGGACTGAGGTTTTGCTTCCCTGCGCAGGACTGCTAGAATGGAGGAATGGAATTCAATAGTTAGCTATAGCCTTTGGCTCCCGGAAAAGTGAGATGCTGTTATGGATATTACCAGTCTAGGTGGCCCGATCTTCGCCTTTATGATGATCCTACTCGGGATGATTGCGAAGGGCGCTGCTGATCTCATTCCGCAAATGTTCAATCTCTCGGCATTTTTGGTTGTTATTGGGGGAGCTTTTGGTTGTCTGATGGTGGCCTATCCCATGAAGGACTTTATCGGCAGCTTCAAAGCTTTGGGGGTATGGCTAAAGAACCCTGAGGCAGACTTGCAACAAATAACCGATGAAATCGTTGATTTGGCTCAAGTAGCGAGAAAAGAATCCATCCTGGCCCTGGAAAAAAAGCGAGATTCC
>JBIKVD010000175.1:0-8876 GCA_044357055.1 Oligoflexales bacterium
AAATATTAATATTATTCTAAGGGTGGGCGTGTATGGCTGTCAATCAAACGGAGAAAACTCTTGACAATATCTGTGGCGAATAAGGATGACATCGTGTGCGGCTGCGCTTGAGTTCTACGAATTTAGGCTAAATCCCTAGCTCTTCATTGACCACTTCAACGATCAAAGCAGGATGAAATTTTTCTTGCAGCGTAGATGTTATAGCATGCAAGGTCCCGGCGGTTGAACTGGGACAGGTACCACAGGCGCCTTCAAAGTAGACCCGCAGAATGTTTTCTTCAAGACTAATAACTTCGAGATCACCACCGTCTGACTGCAATGCTGGGCGAATGGTTTCATCCAAAATTTCCTCAATGCGACGTAGCGCTGGATCCAAACTTGCGCGACGCAAGTCCTCAGGGCTAGGGAAACTTGGAACATGTTCGGGCATTTCTTCTTTCAAAATGGACTCAATAGCTGTCGTCAGCTCTTCCCAGGGAGATGTGCCATCCTGCATGACCGTGACAAAATTCTCAAACAAATGCAGCCCCGTCACTGACTTCAACTCCATGATCCTGCGAGCTAAAGGTACGTGGGCACAATCATCAACATTGGCAAAACTTACCTTGCCACCAACTTTTACGTCTTCACTGACCAAAAATTTGTAGGCTAGGGGATTTGGAGTCGCTTGCGCCAGCGTCCTAATCTTAGTTCGGGTAACCATGCCAGCCTCTGCTCTTTCGCCATTTGACTTTGGTTCCATGTGGTCTTCAAATCCTTCTCGCATTACTTTTGACCTCTAACATCATTCGACTTTACGACTCAAAATCTTCAGGACGACTCACAAGCCTTAAGATCGAGCCTGTGGTTCGTTCATTCCCCTATTCCGTCGATACTTGTGCGTGCTCTTCTAGAGCCGCGCGAAAAGCATGCCAAGCAAGGGATGCACACTTAATGCGGGAGGGATACTGCCAAATCCCCGAAAAGGTGCGAAGTTTTCCCAGGATCTCACCCTCAGCAGGTTCTTGCCGATTTTTCAGCATCTGAAGAAAGGCTTCACATTGATGCTCGGCCTGAGCTACCGTTTTACCCTTCAAGGCTTGGGTCATCATCGATGCCGACGACCTGGATATAGCGCAGCCATCGCCTTGAAATTTGATCTCTTCAATGGTTCCCGCTTCAGAAATGCGCAATTGCAGCTCTAAACGATCACCGCAAAGGGGATTGAATCCTTTGGCGCTGTGGCTGGGATTCTCCAAAGTCCCGTAGTTTCGCGGGCTTTTGTGATGCTCCAGAATCATTTGCTGGTATAAACTATGGTCACTCATCGAAACAACTCCACGGCTTCCTTCAGACCATTATAAAGAGCTTCAATATCGGCCTCAGTATTATATAGGTGGAAGGAGGCCCTAGTGGTCGCCGTTTGGCCCATAGCCCGCATTAACGGTTCGGTACAATGCTGGCCGCTTCGCACCGCAACGCCTTTACGGTCGAGAACGCTTGCCAAGTCGTGGGGATGAACGCCGGCCAACACCATCGATAGAATAGGGGTTCTCTCCGCCGGATGACCCAGGATCTTTAGTCCTTCTATGGTTCCCAGCTGCAAGAGGGCTTTTTGCATTAACTGCTTTTCGTGGCGGCGCACAACTTGCCAATCGAGAGCCAGCGCAAATCGCATCGCTTCCCCAAGTCCTAAGACGCCAGCCACATTTGGGGTCCCAGCTTCAAATCTAGCCGGGGGCTCAGCAAAACTCGTGCCTTCCAAGGTCACAGATTGAATCATACCGCCCCCACCTCGATAGGGAGGCATTTTCTTGAGCAGCGTCTTGCGAGCGCACAAGACTCCTACACCACTGGGGCCAAAAACCTTGTGCCCACTAAACGCATAGAAATCGCAAGGGTACTGTTCCAAGTCCGCGAGTCCATGGGCTGCCCCTTGGGCGCCATCTACGGCCAGGATCCAGCCACGGCTCCTTGCCAAATCACCGATCTTTCCTAAGGGATTGATGGTCCCTAAGGTATTGGAAGCTTGGGTGATGGCGATTAGACGAATCTTGTCATCGGTTAAGGATTCCATAACATCTAAGGCCAGCTCACCATCCGGATTCACCGGCACGTATTTCAGCGTGAGACCGCGCTCTTTGGCTAGCATCTGCCAAGGAACGATATTGGCGTGATGCTCCATTTCCGTCAGTACGACGACATCCCCCGGGCGCAAAAAGGAGTGTCCCAAACTTGCAGCAAGCAAATTTAAACTATCTGTGGTTCCGGAGGTGAATACAATTTCATAGCTGTCATCGGCCTTAAGGAATTTCTTGACGAGCTCGCGACAAGCTTCAAATTCCTCGGTAGCGCGTTCACTCAGGTAGTAGCTGCCCCTATGGACATTCGCACCATTAAAGGCGTAATAGTCGAAGACACGTTGAGCCACGGCCCTAGGACGCAGCGAAGACGCCGCACTATCTAAATAGTGCAAGGTTCGACCGTCGGGCAATAGACGCCCTAAAGCCGGAAATTCTTCTTTGAGTGCTGCCAAGTCCATCGATGCTTACAGCTCCTTTTCTTGAAGTTCGGCAGCAGCCTTTAAGGGTTTTACTGTGGATTCGATTCCGTTTGGTTTGAAGAGGAGTCTTTCTCGCCAATATCTGGCTAGAAATGGACTCGATTCCACGTCAACTAAGTCTGCGACAAAACCCTGAGTTAGCAGGTTCACAGCCTCCGTCTGGTTAAGACCACGACTGCGAAGATAGAAAATCTGCTCTGGATCCATCCCACCAATAGAGGCACCATGGGAACATTTGACGTCATCAGCGTCGATCCTCAGCTGTGGTTTTACGTCAATTTCAGCTTCACTAGATAGCAGCATGCCCCGCACCCGCTGCCGAGCATCAATCTGCGAAACACCTGGTGCAACCCTAATGCACCCATCGAACACACAACGACTTTCGTTTCCTGCAATCGCCTTATAACTCTGAGTCGAGCTAGTCTTCGTCGCTAGATGGCGGATTTCCGTATGATGGTCTATAACCGTGCTTCCCTTTGTCTGCGCCATTCCCCACACATTCGCTACGGCCTCGTCTCCTACAAGCTCAATCAAAGTATTCACTCGGAGACGCCCCAAGCCTGAAACAAGGCTCAGCAAATCCAACCGCGCACCCTTGGTTACACGGGCCTCAAGCTGGATAAAGCGGAAAGCTTCGGGAATGGCTGCTAAATCAAAGCACGCAGATAAGTGCGATCCTGGCGCTAATTCAAAACTCATGCGTTCGAAGATTTGATGAGCTCCGGCTAAAGCCTCATCCGTCAAACTCATCTGCTCCTCAGAAGCCTCCCAAATGAGCTCAAGCTGCAAGCCTGCTTCTAGCTTCAGGACCACATGAGAGACAAGAAAAGACTGCGCTTTTGCCAGAGCAAGAAGGTGCCGAACAGACAAACGTAACTTCCGTGGCGCGTCGTTTTTCTCGCCTACGGCGACTATCTTTACTGTAAGAGTTTTTTCAGAAAAAATTGTAAAAATCGACGCGGTGAAGGGGTCAAAATCCTTATCGGGAGTCTGCCACTCAGCCCACGCAGGTGCGTTCTTCACGGTTATGGCATCGCCCAATGCAAAGGCTTGCTGCTCCGAGCCTGTGGGATTTCCGTTAAGAAGTGTCCATTCCGCGAGATGGCGCACATCCTGACCCTCGGCCCAAAAGGACTTTGCAAAACCGGGACCCGCTTGTCGAAGGACCGTCTTTAGCTCTCCTTCTCCCGCGTTTTCCACGCCGCTGAGGGCAGCAGGGGCGGAAAGCGATTTCAACGGAAAGAGAGATCTTAAGGAAAAGTACTTATATGCCTCAGATTTGCGGCTTGGGATACCCTGGGCAAGCAAATCCTTGAGACTTTTGCGTCTAAAAGCCGTGGCGTCGGCGGCAAGGGTCTCCAGTCCGGTGCTAGTTGTACCAGGTCGCGCATAAAGACTTTCGAAAAGAGGCTCGTAGGGTGCAGCGCTAGATGAGCCGTGGGAGATTTGCTCCATATTTTCACTCACAGCTGAAGACCTCCCCCTCTTTCCGCAGACGCTATTGCTGGGCTCAGAACTTGACCATTTGCATCCAAACCAGCCTCTCGCAAAATCGCTTCAAAGCCGTCCCGCTCAATTTGCATAGCAAGTTCTGCCGTGCCCGACTTTATCAGCCGTCCCGCAGCAAGAATGTGGACAAAGTCTGGCTTTATGTACTCGAGGATGCGGTGGTAATGCGTAATGATCATAATCGAACGATCGGCATGTCGTGAGCGGTTCACGCCCTCTGCGACGATTCTCAAAGCATCAACATCTAATCCTGAATCTGTTTCGTCGAGAATGGCTAATCTGGGCGCTAAAACCGAAAGTTGAAGGATCTCATTGCGTTTTTTTTCACCACCGGAAAAATCGACATTGACCGCTCGTTTCTCATAACGTGCGTCCATACCCAGTTCGCGAAGTTTTGGTTCTACAAAATCCTGAAAATCCGCAGGATCCATCGCATCAAGCCCTTGCTCCCCACAAATGGCGTTAAATGCCGCTCGAAGAAATTCCAAATTATTCACCCCGGGGATTTCCACCGGGTACTGATAGGCGAGAAAAAGACCTTTGCGAGCTCTCTCGTCTGCTGTCATCCCTAAGAGGTCGAGCTGCTTAAAATTATATTCGTATTCGACTTGGCCCCCAGTCACCACATAATCTGGATGTCCCGCTAAGACTTTGGCTAAGGTAGATTTTCCAGAACCATTTGGCCCCATAATGGCGTGCACTTCACCTACACCGATATCGAGGTCCAAACTCTTTAGTATTTCTGAGCCATCCAATGTGCTCGCCTTGAGCCCTTTGATTTTTAACATTTTTGTTCCTTGCCGCTATTTTTTTCACGATCCATGGTGCAAAATTCCCGGTTCAGCCAATAGAGTTTTCCAATTTCATTTCCAAAAGACGTACAGCCTCTACGGAGAATTCCAATGGAAGCTGTTTGAAAACCTCCTGGCAAAAGCCGCTTAAAAGTAGGCTGATGGCGCCTTCCTCTGTTAATCCGCGACTACGCAAATAGAAGATTTGCTCAGAACTTATCTTCGAAGTCGTCGCCTCATGCTCGACGATGGCACTGGCATTTTGCACTTCTAAATAGGGATAGGTATTGGCTGCGCACTCGCTGCCGATTAACATCGAATCACACTGAGAGTAGTTTCTCGCGCCCTCCGCTGAAGCTGCGATTTTCACCTGGCCACGGTAGGAATTCCGGGATTTCTCCGCCGAGATTCCTTTTGCAACGATTTTACTGCGCGTATTTTTCCCCAAATGAATCATCTTGCTGCCAGTATCAGCTTGCATGTGGCCATTCGTCAGAGCCACAGAATAGAACTCCCCGACGGAATGATCACCCTTCAAGATGCAGCTAGGGTACTTCCAAGTTATGGCTGATCCTGCCTCAACCTGAGTCCAAGAGATCTTCGAACCCTGCCCAGCACAAAGCCCCCGCTTCGTGACAAAATTATAGATGCCGCCCTTTCCTTCTTTGTCGCCGGCATACCAGTTCTGGACGGTGCTGTAGCGGATTTCCGCGTCTTTCAAAGCGACCAGCTCCACAATGGCTGCATGGAGTTGATTCTCGTCCCGCATGGGAGCTGTGCAGCCCTCAAGGTAATTCACATAAGAACCTTCGTCGGCGATGATGAGTGTTCGCTCAAACTGACCTGACTGCGCGGCATTAATGCGAAAGTAGGTGGATAGATCCAGGGGACACCGCACACCTTTGGGAATGTAGCAAAATGAGCCATCGGTAAAGACCGCGGAGTTTAAGGCCGCAAAATAGTTGTCCCGCGCAGGAACCACCGACCCCATGTACTTGCGCACAAGTTCGGGATGGTCACGCACGGCTTCTGAAATGGAACAAAAGATAACGCCATGCTTAGCCAACTCAGCTTGATGAGTGGTGCCTACGGAAACACTGTCAAAGACGGCATCAACCGCAACGCCAGCCAGACGTGCCTGCTCATGTAAGGGCACGCCCAATCGGGCAAAGGTATCAAGAATTTCTTGATCCACATCTTCCAGGCTATGGGGGCCATCCTTTTTTTTGCTTTTAGGCGCATTATAATAACGAAGCTTTTGATAATCGATAGGGCAGTATTCCACGTCGGCCCATGTGGGTTCTGCCATTTTTAGCCATTGATGGTAAGCCTGAAGCCGAAATTCTAAGACATATTCCGGCTCCTGCTTTACCTTGGAAAGTAGGCGAATGGTTTCTTCACTCAAACCGAAGGGGAAATCTTCGTTATCAACTTCGGTGAAAAAACCGTATTTGTAGTCACCCGCACCGAGTTGATCCGGCATTAGCGTGCTAGACATAGCTAAGTTCCTTTTTTACGAGACATAATCCTCTTGCCTGAGCGCTACAAATGGCCATGGGTCGCCAGTCCTTCCTGCGTTTGCTCGGTAGAAACTGGCCTAGGCAGGCGCTGGGCACGCTCAGATGCCCTTTCGCCAGCCTTACATTCCTGAACCGTTCTCTTGCGGGACATCAAAGCAGGCTGCCAGCTTGGGTCGAGGAGATCAGCTATAGAAAGCCCTGACATAGAGTTCGCAAAACTTGAAAATATTTTCTTCCAAGGATCAGAGGCAATACAGTCTGCTTCAAATTCGCAGCCAAGCTCCCCCACACGGTCTCCGGCATTGGGCAACTGACCTGAGAAAAGGACGCCTTTAGGTTTCTCATGGCTTGTTTTCGCGCAGAGTGTGGGCATCACCATGTCCTCGCAAGCAGAAAAAACTTCCAACACAGAAATGTTTGCAGCCTCCCGGCCCAGGCGATAACCGCCATGGCGTCCCCGCAAACTCTCCACCAGTCCACGGGCTCTAAGCCTCATCATAATTTGGTCCAGGTATTCAGCAGGAATTCCCTCGCGGGTCACAATATCGCGTCTGGCCACCTTCGGGAGGTGGGAGTGTGCCGCCAGATCGAGTAAGATCTTGAGCCCATATCTACTTTTAGAAGTTATATTCATATCTTACAAATCGACCTACACACGTTCTAATGTTGACTAATACACTCAACTAATAAAATCAAGCTCGATCATAGAAAGTTGAGTGGATTTGTCAACAATTTCAGTTATGACTTGGGAATTCTTGTTAAAGAACAGAGCGTCCGTCAGCGAAAGAGATACCAAAGGGAATGTCATGGATACCCCCTGCTTATTATGTCTACAAGCAGCGACTCTTTTCTTAACCGATCAAACGTCCCAAAAGCGATATTTTCGTTGCCGAAACTGCGAGCTCCATTTCCTTCATCCAGACCATAGGTTGTCTTTAGCTCAGGAAACTCAGCAATATCTGCTGCACGACAATCGCGTTGACGACCCTGCCTACCAAGCCTTCGTTAACCCGCTCTATAGGGAACTAAAGCGTCACTTACGCCCGGGGATGTTGGGACTGGATTATGGTGCAGGCCCGGGCCCCGTAACCGCGCATTTGCTGCAACAAGATCAGGTCCAGGTCTCACTCTACGATCCGATTTTCCACCCCGATCCTAGGTCTCTCGACCGCAGCTACTCCTTTATCTATGCCTGTGAAGTGGTCGAACATTTTTTTGCACCCATGAAAGAATTTAAAAGACTGCGTTGCCTATTGGCACCAAACGGGTTCCTCTCCCTCATGACATTGCAAATCTCCAGCCAGATTGACTTTTCTTCCTGGCACTACCGGCGCGACCCGACTCATGTGGTTTTTTATACGGTAAGAACCTTCCAATGGCTGCAGCAAGAGCTAGGGTTTTCTAGTCTCGAAGTTTTGAGTCCGAGACTGGTTACTTTTCACTGCTAAGGGGATTTTTCACCTCTATCCGTGCAACAATCGTCGTGCTAATAGGGCGGCGGGAGGTAGGCCGCCAAACACTTGCTGGGGGTGACGCAAATGCCTTAGCCACTCGATACGCTCGCTTCTCATGCGAATAAACTGCCAATACGGAAGAAGTCGTGGCTCAGGATAAAAGACTGCCAGGGCCCAGGCCACGGCTTCACAGGTCGCTAAGCCATCTGGCAAAGGCTCTAACCATAGGTTGCTGGCCCTAAAGGGCGGGGCCAGGCGCCGCACAGCGAAAGGATATCTGGCGAGCAAACTTTTAGCCATCTGTTGGCCCTGATTCCAAGTGCCGTCAAGGAATAGTAACCCCTCGGAGTCGGCTTGCATCAAATCGCCAGAATGCAGTTCTGGCTCCTGAGGATCGGGAAAAATTAAAATCGGTAATCGGTCTTGGCTTTTATTGGTCCACCGATCCTGCCACAATCGAAAGTCATTCCCATTCCAGTGACATTGGTCACTGCGAGGCAGGATTTTACTGACAAAGTGGCCTGTGTTGGTAACCTTGGACCACTCCTTAGCATGAAACATGAGATGAACGGGCATTTGCACCGAGCTAAGCCAGGGAAGGTCCTGACAAAGACATAAGGCTTGGTCCATCCGGCAAGTGGAACAACGAAGATTCATGATTCTCCCAGGAGTAAGGATCAGCAAAACCAGTCTTACCTTACAGACTCTGCTGAAAAAGCCCAAGATCAAGGCCGCGAGGAAAAAAGGTGGAGACATAACTTACTGGTTAGGCGACGAATTTTGACGAAGCGAACACAGAGATTGGGCTTTTTCAGCAGAATCTACATAAGAGCAGCCTTTTGTCCCTTAGGTGCCGAATCGCCAAATCCGCCCTGCAACTGATGCCTGTGGGACATGATTTGGTATATCACTCCGCGACGCTTCAGCAGCGAATTCCTCAATCGATCATTCACTTTCCAAGACCCCCTCGCCAATAGGATCAATCTGCCATTGGCTTGATTCACGATGCGATAGTGATGGACCGTGTAAACGACTCGGCCTTTGAAAAGAATATGTAGGG
>JBIKVD010000482.1:0-2577 GCA_044357055.1 Oligoflexales bacterium
TCTTCTCCATCTTCATTCGGCTGCCTTTCGACTTAACTGAAACCTCGGAAAAAAATGAGGTCCCCGTCACCAACACACCCGAGTCACCCCACTCAGGCGTATTGTTGAAGCCGTATCCGGCTATTTTTACACTTTTTTGCATATAGCCTTTTAGCTCTTCATCCGTAGAAACGAGAGTGCCGACCCTATATCGGCTAAATACATCTGCCTTTAAGAGGTCTGGATCAAAAAAGGCGAGTCCGATGTCATAATCTTTCTTATCAAAATCCTTTGTTTCATCCGCAAAATCAGGATGCGCTATATACTGATTCCGCTTTATGGTCAGGACATTCTCTTGCCCCATGTTATAGTTTGCAATATCAAAAACGACCATTATCGGATCTCCCAATAGACAATGTGCTGCAGTGAGGATGACTCCCCTTTGAATGAGCATACCAGTGCATTGCGCATTATTTCTTGGCATCAAGGAAACCACCACTCGAGCGATTTCGTCAGTTTTCGAGACTACCTCTTCCCCGTTATTTATCTTGGGAGCTGAGTCCGTCAACTGCGACTTGCAGCCAGAAAAACATGCTAGGACCGCCAGGATCAAAGAGAAGGATAGTTTTTCCATATTCAAAATTGTTCTCCTAACAAATGATTTCCCAACGCAAGAAAAATGCCATAGCAACAATATAGTACAAGCAGTGGAGATATTGTCAAATTTAGTGGATAAGCCATAGCTCGTCCCTTGCCTATAGGTCCAACGCTTGCGAAAGGTTCTTCTATATTGTTGAATCTTGCTCGGCGCCCAGTGCCTGCATCGTCCTACAAGAGCCTAAAAGAAAGGTAAGGCAAAATATGCTGTCTAATGTTCTTCTGACCAATGCCGCAATCGCTCCCGCGCGAAATCATCCCAGATAACTTTAAGACAGGCGGTGACCGGTATGGCAAGCACTAGGCCCCAAAAACCGAACATGGCACCACCCAAATAGACCGCGAATAGCACCGGGATCACTCCCAGTTGCTTGCCGCGACTTTGAATCCAAGGGGTTAGAATCCACCCTTCAAATAATTGAGCTATCACATAGACCAAGCTCGGCCATAGCAAGATTGAAGGTAGACTCGCTTCTACTTGCCCTTGGGAGTAGTTATCCAAGTATTTCAGGAGAATGGCTAGGGGCCAGAACACAGCGGAAAGGTAGGGGATCATATTCGTGATTCCAGCCAGTAAACCGAGGACAAACCAGTAAGGAACATCGGCTAGCCACCATCCGAGGGAAAATATGACACACATGATGGCAGCGACCACGACTCGACCGCGGAAGAATTCTGCGACGGCCTGATCCATTTTTATTAGCGAAGATTTTATTTGCGGACGAGAACTCTGGGGTAACCAATTCCACATGACCGGCGTCCATGACTCCAAAATCAAAGAAAAACACACAAAGAATACGGGGACAAGAAAGGTTAAACCTAATAGGTAGCTAGCCTCCCCCAGGATTTGAGCGACGATTTGATAAGTCTTGCCGGTATGGAGAAAAACCTGTTTCACCAGTTCGCCAGGATTCTTCAAGGCTGCCAAAAGCCGCGTTTGTAGCTCTGGCATCAGGGTGCTGGAATCCACTCCTGCGCGTTGAGCCGCGATGCGAAAATAATCTGGCAGTTTCTGGCTCAAGACCTGCATTTGCTCGGCAGCCACGGGCCATAGCCATAACATAAATCCCACAGTAATTAACGCCCACACAGTCAAGACAGCGGTGCTGCTTAGCCAGCGAGGCCAATGCCAGCGTTTTTCTGTGAAATGAAACCACGGCAACGCCAGGTAAGCTAAAACCAAGCCTAACACGAGTGGTTGCAGGGCATCCCAAAAACTATAAAGAATTTGAAAAAGAAAATAGATCAGCGCAATAGCTAGCAGCTGCCTAACCCAGGGAACCTGCCCTAAGTGAGGTCCATAGTTTGGTGATCTGCGCCCTGGTTTAGAGACAGAGATTTCGTCCATGTTTTTGGTCTCCCGACCCTCGGAAATTGGAAAGGATGCTTTCCTAGTTGTCTTCTTCTTTTGTAAGCCAAAACGCGCCTGGGATCTATCATGCAAAAAGGCACCCGTGCGTGATGCATATCACGCTGCTGTGTGCTTGCAAACATTTGCCAGAAGCAGGGCTCTCGTTCCGCGGCGGGATTTCACTGGGCTCGTTACATCTGGGCAAGCTGCTCTGCCCTTGTCGCTCCGGTTGCGCTTGTAACCTGTTGAATTTCTTCAGTTGGTGGTAAGATATCGTTTAAGCTAAAGGTGGATCCATCTCACGTTCGTGTTGGCGATGCTTTGCAATAGCCTTGATAGAATCGGGAAGCCATTTAGCTCCTTTAGCATCGCGATACACGAGCATACCGGGATCGTTTACTCCCGATGGGAGTTTTGCCGAAGCCCCCGCATTTTGGACCAGATCCCCTCCCTCTGCCAAAGCAAGGATCGGTTTAGCATGGCGATATTGGTCTTTGATAAATTCTACCGCGTGGCCGATGTGTTTCCTAACGTAATCGTGGCGCTCTTGCGGCCAGGAATGGCTAGGGCATCAAACAAAACGGAAGGAT
>JBIKVD010000176.1:0-8845 GCA_044357055.1 Oligoflexales bacterium
AGACGAATTACGCAGTAAAACTCTGGGCAAAATGAGAAAAATCCAAAAAGACAAACGCAACATCAAGAAATTTTTCGGTAAGCTGAACAAACTCAACTTATGAGCAGATCAATAGAAGCATCTTTTCCAAATCGGGACTCATCATGCAAATGGATTCCGAATGACTGCTTGGCAAAACGTTCAACCGAGCTTTCGAAAACGATGCCAAAGCCCCGTCAGGAGAGTAAACGCGATAACAACTCCTGCTACTATCGCCCAATCCTTCATATGAAGGGGTGACAAATGGAGTCGCGTAGATAGGGAAGCAACTTGAGTCAAAAGCAGCGAGGAAAAAACAGTCAAAGCTGCAATAACCAAAGCAGTCCTTGTACGACAACTGGTCAGCAATAATAGGAGCGATGCACTCCAGCAAGTCAGTATTGCAAGCGCCATAGATCTCGCATGATCAGCGCCCGAATTCTCCCGCACGCCCGAAAGATACATGAGCGCAATCGCGATTGTCATGCCAATTCCAATTGAGACCACGCGCATAATATCTGATCTGGTGAAAAATTGCTTCTCTCTCCGTCGCTCTCTAGTAGACGAGGCTTTCTCTTGAAAGGCAAATAGTGCTGATGGGTGAATAACCAACTCAAGCCAAACGATGTGAATAGGCAGATAAAGCAAGGGATAACCAGCCAAAGGAATAAGCGCTGCCGTGAGAACGAGTGGAATATGAACCAACAAAAGATATTCAAAACTCATTCTTAAATTAGAGAATAGCTGCCGTCCCTCCATGATCGCATTAACAATGGTGCTAAAATTATCATCTAACAAGACGATCGACGAAACTTCCTTAGCGCTTCTTGTGCCTCGTTCCCCCATGGCAATACCAACATCAGCGGCCTTCAATGCCGGTACATCGTTAACACCATCACCGGTAACAGCAACAAGCTCGCCTGATTTCTTCAGAGCATCGACAATCGATAATTTCTGCAGAGGAGTGCACCTAGCCACTACGCTGAGCCCAGTTAAGTATTCGGGATGCGTGCTAAGCCAAAGCTCCCGAAATTTTTCGGGTTCCTCTTCTGCTGAAACAGCGATTGGGGATTCTCCGCCGAGACCAACCTCCCGCGCAATGGCTAACGCAGTCTCACGGTGATCTCCAGTAATCATAAGAACACCAATGGCATTTGCTCGACAATAACTGATTGCTTCGGCGACTTCTTTCCTAGGAGGATCCTCGAAAGCGAGTAGTCCACAAAATTCATATCCAGATTGTGGCTCTGCGCGTTGATCAATGGTTTCTTGGGTGACAAATTTCTTCGCGCAGGCAAGGACTTTATGTCCTTCGCGGGCCCATTGTTTCGTCTTCCCAAGCCATGCCTGACGATCTTCTTCTGACATTCTTGACTTCAAGAGTACTGTCTCTGGTGAACCCTTCATGAAAGCTATCAGACCATCGGCTTCTTTGACCAGAGACGTTTCTTGCTTCCGGTCCTCCGTGAATGGGAAAATGATGATCCGCTCTTGCGCAAGGATGCCTCTTTCGAGAGCTATTTCGTGAATCGCGACATCAACGGGGTCAGAGCCTTCCGGATTCGACGCCGCTAGGCTTGCGCTTAAGACAGTGATTTCGGATTGACCAAAGGCAGGATCGATATGCGTAAGTTTGAGGCTGCCAAGGGTGATCGTGCCCGTTTTGTCGGTACAAATGTGCGTGATTCTACCGATATTCTCAACCGACACCGCTCGCCGGACCAGCGCCTTTTTTTTTGCTAGTCGGTAGATTCCAACTCCAAGAAAAAATGTAAAGACGATAGGAAACTCTTCAGGTATCGCTGCTACGGCTAAAGTTGCGGCGCTTAGAATCGCGTCAAGCCAGCCATACCCCTGGTATATACGGACTCCTGCCAGAACGACACAAAACACTCCGGCTCCAGCGATAAGCACCTGGACAAGCTTAGTGATCGACTTCTGTAACGGAGTTCGTTCGTGAGGCATACGCGATACGGACTGCACAATCTCGCCATAGGCGGTTCGGATTCCAGTTTGGACGACCCTGAGTTGGCCGCGTCCGGAGAGAGCTTTTGTTCCAGCAAATCCCAATTCTTCAGATTTGACGGAGATCTCTCCGCTTTGGGAAAGCGTAAACGGGTCGAAAGACGCCTTACGCTTTTGAATCGGAAAAGCCTCACCGGTTAGGACGGACTCATCTACTTGGAGGTCCAGCGCTCCCGCAAAGACGCCATCGGCGGGCAGGAAAGTTCCCGACGAGATATTCACTAGATCGCCTGGCACTAGGTGCCTTGAATCCATAAGTGTTTCTTTCCCACCCCGCATGACATTCACATGCGAGGTCAGATTGGTTCTAAGTCCGGAAGTTGAAGCCTGTGTCCGCCAGTGAAGAAACGCGTCCATGAGAGTCAGTGGCAGAATAGCAACGAAGAGAACGATAGCCTCCTTTAAGTCTCCAACGAAGACAAATACCACACCAATTCCAACGAGGAACCAAATCATAGGATCTTTTAAAGTATCTTTTGCGAGATCTAACCAGGGATTTCCACTGACTTCAACAATCTCATTAGTACCATAGCGAGAGCCTTGAAGAGAGACTTCCTCCTCGCTAAGACCCAAATCTCTCTCTTTAAGATCCTTTAGCGTTTCAAAAGAAACTGTTTTCATGAGAATATTCTGTCCTATTTATTGACTATTCGGAAAACAAACCGTCACGACTAGACCTAGCCCGGTCTCTCTGTTTGCAAAACTGACTCTAGCATGATGAATGGCAGCAATCTTCATGACAATTGACAGCCCTAATCCACAGCCTTCACCACTCGGACGATCGACCCTGCTAAATCGTTGACCAAGCATTTTCATTTGCTGCTCATTCAAACCAGGACCCGTATCTTCCACTACGAGACATATGTCTTCTTTGTGCTTCACGGTCACAACATGCACGCTTCCACCTGCTGGTGTGTACCGTATAGCATTATCCAAAAGATTACGGACGAGAATTGCTAGTAGGTCTCTTTGTCCAGCCACCTGTAGCTCTTCACCATCCCCCAACTCAATTTCGAGTGCTTTGGAAATAGCTAAGGGCGCGATTTCTTGCAACACTAGACCGACCGTCTGCCTCAGCGGCACCACATTAACTGGTCGCGATTTCTCGGGATCAAGTCGCGCCAGAGTCAGAAGTTGCTCAACAAGATGGGCAGCTCGATCAACACCCGCTACGGTAGCCTCAAGCGCTTTCCTTCGCGCAGATTCCTGACTTTCTCGCAAAGCTACCTGGGCTTGCACCTTTATTGCCGCTAAAGGCGTCCTCAACTCGTGAGCAGCATCGGCCGTGAATCGCCGTTCGTTTTCAATGGCGCGAGCCAAGCGTTCAAACAACGAATTAAGAGAATGTATAATTGCTTTCAGCTCCACTGGGACTTTTACCTCGTCTATCGCCCTCAATTCATTCGCGGTTCGCGATCCCACTTGGGCGGATAATTGACGTATGGGTATTAAAGACCATTCAATAATGGCAGCAAGGAGCAGTATTAGCGGAACAATCAACCAAAGCAATGGCTGAATAATATTAGCTACCGAAGACTTTGCCAGTGTCAATCTTGCTTCGACTGACTCCGCGACCACAACTCGGAGTGAGCGCTCTTCGTTCCATTGCGAAAAAACTCTGAGGCTTGTTGAACCATTGTTAAAGTAGGAAAAGCCGTCAGCAGCCTCAACCCCTTTTAATTCCTTGCCAAAGCGAAGGAGCAATTGCCCGCTATGGTCCCAAAACTCGAAAAACAAACTTTTTTCAAGAAGCTCACCTCTTTCACGCAGCTCCTCAATATCGTACTCCAAATCTTTGCTATCGTTTTCAGCGTCGTCACCGTCCTCATCGTCAGTCTTAGACTGATTCCTGTCCCTTTCAGCGAGGCGGTTGTTTCCTCGTAAATCCCGCTCACGCCATTCATGTGTCGCCTGTTTGAGCAAAGCTGCTGCTGATTCAACTAGGTGTGCATCAAATAAACGATCAACCTCTTTGCGTGTATCTCGATAGCTTCTAAAAGCCGCAAAACCCCAGGCAGCTAGTGTGACTAGCAGAATAGATGTTAGCAATTTCACTCTCAGCGAAATCATGGAGCTAAACCTTTTTCTCAATCATGTAACCAACGCCGCGAACGGTCTTTATCAGGTCTGAACCCAGTTTTTTTCTCAAGTGGTGAACATGGACTTCAATGGCATTACTTTCAACATCGGCATTCCACCCATACAAACTCTGCTCTAGCTGGGCACGTGTTAGAACTCTGCCACGGTTTTCAATCAGTTCCTCCAGCAACGAAAATTCACGATGTGGCAAATCAACCAACATTCCACTTTGGGAAACTGTTCTGCCTTCAGGGTCAATCTCGATATTTCCGTATCGAATCAAAGAGCCAGTACGTCCATGAAATCGCCGTATCAAAGCGCGAAGACGAGCAATCAACTCATCTAGTTCGAATGGTTTCACCAGATAGTCATCGGCACCACGACTAAACCCGGTAAGTTTATCTTGCAGCGTGTCACGTGCCGTTAGGATCAGCACAGGAATGGAATTTTGGGCACTGCGAATTTCTCGCAGCAAATTCAGTCCCGATTCATCAGGCAATCCCAAGTCGAGAACAAGAACTTCGTAGTGTCCAGTTGCGACACCCAATCGCCCTTGATCACAGGTCTTAGCCCAATCAACTCCAAAACCTGCCTGTGAGAGACCGGACTTGATACCGTCTCCTAATATGGCGTCATCTTCTACCAACAAAACCCGCATTTTTTCTCTGTCCTATCAGCGTCCTACCGCCCTTTATACTAACGCGGAATTCGCACTTCGTCCTCAGAAAAGACTCCTTTTTCTGCACGCGAGTGACAAGCAGCGCAATTTGCTGGGCTGCCGATCGCTTTTCGCGACCAGATTTTTTGTCCAACTTCATGGTGCTGGCGCTTGAAGTACTTAGTATCCGTAATTCGCAGCGGCGATTCGCTGCTAGGAATTGACTTTGCGATCTTTTGCGATCGTCTGAATAGGGACCTGTCAGCAGCATTTTCAGTCAAGAACGTCCCAATTTTGTCTGCGGATTCCTTGTCGAGTGTCGCATTCTCTCCAAAGTGGTCCTTTAGACCCGCCATCATCTTCACCCAAGAGCGTTCAGGTAGCAGTCCTGGCGGGTAGCTCATATGACAACTGCCGCATTCAGCCTGGTAGGTCGGATCTACCGGGGCGGAAACAGTGCGGCGCTCCGTGTAACGATCACCGCGGTGTTCACTACCTTCTGCATCTTCACCCGCGCGAGCCATAAATGCCCCCAATAAGGTTGCGGCTAAAGTTCCAATGATAATTGGTCTGATTCTCTTCATTTCGTTTCCCTTTCACTGAATTGAAAAAAGATAGGTGATAAAGTCACCCTTCTCTTGAGTCGTACACGAGCGATGAAACACATCATCACAATTGCGCATGAACCACTTTTCCACATTGCGAAAATCTGTAAAGCGCATGCTGTTTGCAACCGGCGCCAATGGCTCAATGATTTTGTTTGCCCGAGTTCGCCCTGGCGCCTTGGGATCTGGCGTGTGGCAAGTCGAACAGCTCAACTCGCCTTTACTTGTCTGCCCTTTGCGAAAGTAGAGGTCCTGGCCATCAGACGCAGTGAATCCCTTGAACTTTTTGTTTTCCTCGCGAGCAGATAGCTCATACCGTTTGAGGATATCGTTCGGACTTTCTCCGTATGCCGCACCTTGGACACTCAGCAGTAATAAGATGGTGCAAATTCTCCTTATGTTCAAAACTCACCTCGCTTTCGTTTAACCATGCGATATTGATAGCCACTGATCATTGATTGAGCAACAGGCGCGCCAGACTTTTTTTCGTGACGGATCATGCCGATGATATGGGCAAAAAAGAAAAATGTTGCTGCGTAAAGCGAAACTTTGTGTAAAGCCAACACCAACCCATGCCAGGTGAGCTCATCAAACAGGATCGCTGCGAATGGGCCTTGATCGTACCGCATGCCAGACAGGAGCAGACCAGACAGCACAGCCCACGCTACTATCAGATAAAAGATTGCATACGCGAGGCTGGCGATATCCTCGTATCCAAACTTTTCATGGTCTTTCTCAGAGCGACTTGCGGCCAATGATTTTACAGCCAACCAGAGCGTTTTCAACCGTGCTTGCGTTGGACCAACCAAGCCCCAAACGACGCGTAGTATGAATCCCACAGTCAAAGCAAAACCTAAACCGATATGGATATCGGTCAAGGACAGTTTTAAGTGACCAACATTCAACGCCTGCTCCCAGAAGCCAAGGACCACCAACGCCACTATCGTTGTACCGATCCACCAGTGAAGGACTCTTTGAACTGGGTCAAAGACACGCTGTCTAACAAGTTCCCTGTCATCCATTTCGTGCCCCCTAGTAATTCACCATTTGATTTACCTTTAAAGATCGCAATCATGCCGCCTGTTACGAATGCAAAGAGTCCGAAGACCCCTACAAAAACCATAGAGACCAACCAGGTAAGCAAGAACATGTTTCACCTCGCCAGATATAAGGTTGGCGTGATTACCACCCTTAAATTGATTGTCGGAGGGAAAGCTTAAGGAAATCTTACGGCGGGAGTCATCTAGACAAATTTTCTCAGGACAGCGCTAAGTGACTGTATTTTCGACAATAAAAATGAAGTGAAAAAGTGCTTGCTCGGCTATCCAGCGGAGAGCTCTACGAGAGCTACCTGGATCAGGCATCTTTAGAAAGGTAGCCTAATCAAAGTCTGTTTGCAGCGACCGATCTGCTAAATGTTCAAACATACGGCAAATATGCGCGCGCGTTCCACGACCTGGATCGAGGTAGAGTTCATCAATTTCGCTTCGAGAGAAGAATTTGATTTCGCTTGTCTCTGGACTCAGAGAGGCCTGACCGCCCTCGATATCACATAAAACGTATATCTTGTAGAAATGATAAAGGTGCGGCTTATAACCATGTTTTCTGTGATCGAATATTGCTGCAATCTTCCGAGGCACTACATCAAATCCCGACTCTTCCTTTGCTTCTCTCGTCACCGCCTCTCGTAGCGATTCATTGACGTCAACAAAACCCCCAGGCAGCGTCCATCCAGCGCTATCGCGCTCTCTCACCAGCAAAATCTTTGCATCGCGAAATGCTGCTGCACGCACATCTAATTTCGGTGTTGCGTAACCCGATTCAGCAGAAAATAGGCGATCAATAGACTCTTTCTCATGAATAGAATGTCGCGCGACGAGCGTGGAAGCGATTTCCTGTAACTGTTTGAAGCGCTCTTGGTCGAAGGGATCTTTGGAAAAGCTAAGGCCACTTTGAGCTATGGCCTGAATCTCTCTGGCGATATCTATGACTGTTTTTTCCAATTTCTGTGGTCCTTAGGCAAAAAATGTTAGACGAAAAAGCCTTGCGCTTTCGAACTGAGAGGTCCATCAAGTCATTTTAGACGATGTGACTATGGAACTCTAACAAAGAATTCCTCCCGAATCGATCGCCTGCCCACCTTTATCGCCGTTTTGTTTGAAGTGATATTCTTGGCTTCAATCGCCCCCCAAACAACCTCATAGTTATTGGCCAAACGATCGATGTATTTTCGTTGAGCCACGCTGGCTAATCCTTTACCCTTAAAAGGCTTGGTCAGCAAAATTTCGATAAAATGTAGGGCCTCAAGACCTAAAATTGGCCGTGATTGGCCCGCAATAAGGCCCGCTCTTTCGCCGTTAACATACACTACAAACAGGAGCCCACGTCGACGGGATTCCTCCATTTCCTCTTTATCATTAACAGGTACCCAGTCCCTTAAAGCCGGTTCGGTCGCGTGAAATTCCCGATAGGACTCAAGGTACCAATCGAAATACTCGTCTTTGCTGGGTGTCACAAGTGCAAGCTCTTCGTACCTCGCGGGATGTTTTGCTTTTTGAATCTCTTGGACTCGACCAAAAATATATCGCCGCACGGGCACCGCAATGTTTTGCAGTTCCCCAACTAACGCTGACTCTGGATTAACCCAAATACTGATATCCTTTGGAGAAAAAACTTGAAATTCTGTTAAGGCGAGGGCAATGAGCGAATCTATGTCGCTCGCACTATTCAGCGGAAAATTTGGCCAGATATTTACAAAGGGCATTTCCGATTTGCCACCCACCCATCGTATACCGGCAAGTACAAGGCCCTGATCTCCAACCCTAAAGATTCTCTCGCCATAGTCCTGGGGTCTAGCTCCAGACACCTTAAAATGTTCCAGCCTTTCCATGACAATCGCAGTGCGATTTAAGTGACAACGTTCGTTAAGCTCAGTAAGCAACTCCTTGAGCGCGCCACCCCGTTCGGTCATGCCTACGTTTTGACTG
Source organism: Oligoflexales bacterium (assembly GCA_044357055.1). Classification (GTDB taxonomy): domain Bacteria; phylum Bdellovibrionota_B; class Oligoflexia; order Oligoflexales; family JBIKVD01; genus JBIKVD01. The sequence continues at coordinate 8,373 of JBIKVD010000176.1, forward strand.
AACGTATGGTCCAATGCAGCCTGCGCAAAGCCAAACCTTTGATCTTCATTCAGAAGCAGAGGATCCTGCTCGTTCGCGAGCTCAATCCAAGTCGATTCGGAGTCTGCAACACGGCGCGGCGACTTAAGCTCGCCGGGCTCAAGAGAATATTCAAACCGATACTCGTGACTGTCATTTCCCTTGAAGTTCGCAACTTTATTGGTCGTTTTCACCCAGCGAAATCCCAGGGATATCGCAAGCAGAAGCGACGGAAAATTCCGCGTGTCCATCTCGATGACAAGTGTCTTTACAGGATAATGAGCGGTGATGAAGTTCCTAATCTCCTGCATGCCTTCTTTTGCATATCCCTGTTTCTGAAAACTCTTAAACACAAAGTACGCCAGCCAAGCTGTATCACCCTCCACGCTAGACTCAAAGTACCCTATGCATTCACCTGACACTCGGTGCCGAGGTACCCAATTTAGCCAGAACTG
>JBIKVD010000014.1:0-25589 GCA_044357055.1 Oligoflexales bacterium
AATTTAAAAAGTACCCATTTTAAAAAAATGTCTTAAAAAATGTCTCTAAAATTTTTAAAGAAAAATCAGTTAAAACCAAATTTGCCTTGCGATTACCAACCATACACCAATGCCTTCAACCGTTAAGTAATAAGGAACCCATCATCCATGTCTGACCTCAACCCCAAAAAGCGGATGAACGAAAGAAGCACTGCCCCCCGAGGGCCCAAAATGACTAAAAAAGATTACGACGAAGCCTATGTAAATGAGCTTCAAGCCACAGCAGGTAATCCCGAAAATGGAGAAATCAACCTAAAAGAGTTGAAGCTTCGCCGGATTCAGGACCTTAACAAATTAGCCAAGGATTTCGGCATCGATGGTGCCTCCAATATGCGTAAGCAGGAACTCATTTTTGGTCTGTTGCAAGCGCAGTCCGAAAGAGGGGGCGTGATTTATGGGGAAGGGGTATTGGAAACTCTACCCGATGGTTTCGGCTTCCTTCGCGCACCAGATTACAATTATCTCCCAGGTCCTGATGATATCTATGTTTCACCATCTCAGATTCGCCGCTTTAATTTGCGAACAGGCGACACGATTTCTGGTCAGATTCGCCCCCCCAAAGATAGTGAGCGCTATTTTGCGCTGTTGAAAGTTGAAAATGTTAATGGCGAGGAGCCAGATCCAGATTTCGAAAAGATCATTTTCGATAACTTGACGCCACTCTATCCTATGGAGAAATTCAAGTTGGAGTACGCAGGAGATGTGTTCTCAACGAGAATCATCGACCTTCTGGTACCCATTGGAAAGGGTCAGCGATCTCTGATTGTGGCGCCACCTAGAACCGGCAAGACGGTATTGATGCAAAATATTGCCAATGCCTTAGAGAAAAACCATCCAGAAGCCCGCTTGATCGTTCTTCTCATTGATGAACGTCCGGAAGAAGTTACCGACATGCAACGTTCCGTTAAAGGGGAAGTGATTAGCTCAACTTTTGACGAACCTGCCCAACGCCACGTTCAGGTTGCTGAAATGGTCATTGAAAAGGCCAAGAGATTGGTGGAACATAAGCATGATGTCATCATTCTTCTCGACTCTATTACCCGCTTGGCTCGGGCCTACAACTCGGTAGTGCCGCCATCCGGTAAGATCTTATCCGGCGGTGTTGATTCGAATGCTTTGCACAAGCCTAAGAGATTCTTTGGTGCTGCGCGGAATATTGAAGAAGGCGGTTCCTTAACCATCATAGCCACGGCTCTCGTCGATACGGGATCTCGAATGGATGAGGTTATCTTTGAGGAATTTAAAGGTACCGGCAACATGGAAATCCACTTGGATCGGAAGTTGTCTGAAAAGCGAGTCTACCCTGCGATTGACCTCAATAAGTCAGGTACTCGAAAAGAAGACCTCTTGCTGCCAAAAGATGTTTTAAATCGCATGTGGATTTTGCGCAAACTGTTGCAACCTCTTAATACCGTCGATGCCATGGAGTTCTTGCTGAGCAAAATGGAAAAGACCAAGTCAAATGCTGATTTTATTGCTTCCATGAACGGATAATTTCATCGTGTCGCTTGTATTCAGCAAACTTGAGGGGCTTGATCGGCGTTTCGAAGAGCTGGAGAAATTCCTTTCTTCGGGAAGCCTCAGTCCAGACGAGTTCACAAAATTGTCAAAGGAACGAGCTGCCATCGCGGAGGTTGTGGAGACCTATCGTGATTTCAAATCTCACGAGCTGCAGCTAAAAGAAGCCAAACATATCCTCTCGTCAGAGTCTGATACCGACTTAAAGAGTATGGCGAAAGAGGAAATCCAGCTTCTTGAACCCGCCATGGCGGAATTGGAAAAGAAAATCACGGTTCTGACCCTGCCTCGGGATCCCAATGATGACAAGAATGTGATTATTGAAATTCGCGCAGGGACGGGCGGTGAAGAAGCCTCCCTTTTTGCGTCCGATCTCATGCGCATGTATCAGAAATTTGCGGATAAAGAACGCTGGCGGATGGAAATTCTCAGCGCTAGCCCCTCTTCCTCTGGGGGGTTCAAGGAAATTATCGCTATGATCACCGGCCAAAAGGTGTATAGCCGTTTGAAATTCGAGAGTGGCGCCCATCGCGTGCAGAGAGTTCCCGCGACCGAGAGTCAAGGACGTATCCATACGAGTGCTTGTACGGTTGCGATTTTACCCGAAGCGGATGACGTGGAAGTCCACATAGATCCAAAAGACCTTGAGATCAAGGTTTGCCGTTCTGCTGGTGCTGGCGGTCAGCATGTAAACACCACGGATTCCGCGGTTCGCATCGAACACTTACCCACGGGATTGGTCGTAGAATGCCAGGATGAAAGATCTCAGCACAAGAACAAAGAACGTGCTCTGAAAATCCTCAAGGCTCGACTTCTTGAACAAGCCCAGCAAGAGCAGGCCGCGGCCATTAGTGCATCCCGAAAAACTCAGGTGGGTTCAGGTGACAGGTCGGAACGGATTCGCACTTATAATTTCCCCCAGGGACGCATGACAGACCATCGCATAAATTTGACTCTCTATCGGCTGGAAGAGATTATGGAAGGGGATTTGGCGGAAGTCTTGGATTCGTTGTCCACCTTTCATATTGAGCACCTCATGGCCCAGGAGCAGCATGCTTGAGGGATCTGAGAAAGAGCTAAGGCAAGCGGCAGCAGAGAAAGTTGAGCTGTGGACCGTGGCGTCTGTTCTGCAATCTGCGACGGCTTATCTTAACAAACAACAAGCTGACAGTCCCCGTCTCGACAGCGAATGGATGTTGGCTTCTGCCTTGGGCCTAGATCGACTCCAACTTTATCTTAATTTAGATCGTCCCCTATCGGTGGCAGAGCGTGACGCTTTCAAAGTTTTGTTGAGACGCAGAGGCGCGAGAGAGCCGCTCGCCTATATTCTCGGGCAAAAGGGTTTTTGGCTCTACGATTTTTACGTCAACAAGGACGTTTTAATCCCAAGGCCAGAAACGGAGCTTTTGGTGGAGTGTGCATTGGAATGGATTAAGTCCTGCTCCATTGACCCCTCGCAATTGAGAATCCTCGACATCGCCACCGGATCTGGATGTATTGGCATTTGTTTGGCTAAATCTCTTCCCCTGGCACAGGTATTGGCCGTCGATTATTCTCCTCTCGCTTTAGGTGTTGCGGAGAAGAATGTCTCTAAACATTTAACAAGCAACGTCACCCTAGCTCCTTTTGATCTGCACGAAAAGAACAGTTATGGCAATCTGCAACCAGTTCATTTGATAGTATCTAATCCGCCTTACATAAAGCGTGAAGAGGTCCCTCGTTTGATGCCGGAGGTCGCCGCCTTTGAACCTGTCTTGGCTCTTGATGGGGGACTCGATGGGTTAGATGCTTACAGATCTTTGGCCGAATATGGAGCTATACCCCTTGCAAGGGATGGTCTTTTTCTAGTGGAGCTAGGAGCAGATCAGGCCGTACTCGTGGAGGCGATTTTTACTGAATTCTCGTGGACGACAGTCCTTAGGCGTCGTGACTTAGCTGGGCACTTAAGGGTGCTGGGTTTCTCACGAAGCGAGGTGCAAGACAGGATGATTTTGGCTGAGGGAACTGATGGATCCTGATGAACGTTTGATGGAGGGTAGTTTCAGGGATGACGCTGACTTTCGCTTGAGAATGCGCCGAACCCTTATCTACTACTCTATGGTTATTGTCGGTTTAGTTTTCCTAGCCTATCTCTATCAGGCTGTGCTGGGTGCCTTGTTGATCAGTCTCTTGCTAGTCTATTTGCTGCAGCCATTGATCCAAAACTTAGTAAAGCGCGGCATGAAGCAGATCTGGGCAGATGTTTTGGTCGTAGGGGGATTGTTTATTGGCCTGGGTGTGATTCTCGCCAGTCTATTCCCGGCTCTCTACCGGCAGGGGCTAGTTTTGTCACAATTAGTGCCGAAAGCCATGGCGACGATCTCCACGGAAGGCTCGGCAAAATTGACGGAATTATTGTTGCGCGTGAATCTGAAACCAGAAGCTTTGGGTAGTGGGCTAATGAATCCTGGTAGTCTAAGCGCTCAGGTGCGAGAGTATCTGTCTCAAGGCATCTCGGGTGTGATAGACGCGGGATCCCTAGTCTTATCAGGGATCGTGACTCTGAGTTTGATTCCAATCCTTACGATTTTTGTCCTGTTGCATCTATCAGACTTGCAGAAACACATTACCGCCTTGACCCCTCCGAGTTTGGTGAATAGCCAAAAGCGCTTTGTGGCGCAAATTGACCATACCATGCGGGCTGTCATTCAAGGCCAGCTGTTGGTATCCTTGACCCTTGGCCTCTTGTATATGCTTGGTTTTTCTCTCATCGGGATTAAAGCGAGTTTGATCATCGGTCTCATTTGCGGAATTTGCCGCTTGATCCCCTACCTTGATATTTTGGCCGCTGTGGTATTGTGTTCCATTTCGATTGCCACAAACTTTGAGGGCTGGCCTCAGGTCCTCGGATTTTTGCTCGTGGTGTTCGGGATCCAAGCTCTCGATGGAGTGATTATAACCCCCAAAATCCTCGGAAATCGCGTTGGTTTGCATCCTGTCTTGGTCATAGCCTCAGTGATTTCCTTCGGCAGTCTTTTTGGGTTGATTGGAGTTTTGGTTGCTATTCCCTTAGTGGCACTGGCAAAGGTGATGATTTCACAATTCTTACCTTCCTATTTACGCTTTATAAGACATGTGGGCTAGCGCCTGTTTGGCGGGCTCTGGCGACTCATGACTTTGATGTTAGGTCTCTTTGTGAAAAACATGTGCAAAGTCAGATGTGACGCGTTATAAGGCCATCAGCCTTTTTCCCATTGATTCTTGAGGGATCGAGTTCCCGGGGCGGCATTCTCTGGGAGAGATTTTTTGCAAATGAAGCTAGTGTCATCCAGGATAGTATCGTGCAAGAAAATAGAGATGAGTTGCAGATGATTCCTGCGCATGTTGCCATCATTATGGATGGGAATGGTCGATGGGCGCAGGAACGGGGCCTGCCCAGGGTCTTTGGGCACAGGCAGGGCACTGAGGTAGTCCGTGATTTAGTCTCGCGTTGCACGGAGCTTGGTATTCGCTATTTGACTTTGTTTGCTTTTAGCAGCGAAAACTGGCGAAGACCCGAACCAGAGATCGATGCGATCATGGGGCTCATTGACGAATTTATTGTGGCAGAAAGAGACGTTCTCAACCAGCACGGCGTCAGTATCCAGGTGATTGGAGACTTGGAACGAATACGACCCCAGACGCAGCTGGCGATTCGTGAAACAGCTGAGTATCTTAGTCATAATCAAAAACTCACGCTTGTGCTGGCGCTATCCTATGGGGGCAGGTCAGATATAGTGCTGGCATGTCAGAAAATATGCGAAAAAGCCCTGAAGGGAGAATTTGACCCGTCCGAGATCAACGAGGAGCGGTTTAAAGTTGAGTTGTCGACGGGTTCCATTCCTGACCCTGATTTATTGATTCGCACAAGTGGCGAATGCCGAATTTCCAATTTTTTACTTTGGCAGTTAGCCTATACCGAGCTGGTGTTTACACCTGTCTTTTGGCCGGATTTTACGAGAGAACATTTTGCTGATGCACTGAGGGAATACGCGTCTCGCCAAAGAAGATTTGGCTGTACAGCCCAGCAACTTGAACAAGCCAGGATACTTGAGGGTGCTGCAGTTGAAAGACCATCAGACTCCTCTGGGTGCCTGTGAGGTCTTTGTGACCTAATAGTTAGGTTCATCCAAAATGAGGACCATGCACTTATGTTAAAAACCAGAATCCTGACGGCACTGGTTCTTGTTCCCCTTTTGATTTGGCTACTTTTGGTAGCTCCCAATGCCTATTTGATGCCAGTTTTCGTAGTCTGTGTGGGGCTTGCGGGCTGGGAAATGCAGTGGATCTTTAGAGAACGTTTTTCTGATCCGCAATCTGCGAGTGCCTCCGGTGTTGATTCACTCCTCCCTATTCTGGGTGATTGGCCCCTTCGTCTCGGGCGGGTGCCTTATTTTGATGCCATATCAGCCTCGGTAGCTGCGGTGCTCGGTTTCTTGCTCGTCAATCTTATGAGTGCTGAGAAGGCGATGCCAGCTTTTGCGCTGCTTTTTATCCTCTATGGTTTGCTGCAACTTATGACCTCAAGTAGCATGGAACGAGGAGTGTTCAGGGCCATTGCTGCAGGATTCCTTTTAATGTACTGCGTTTTTCCCTGGTCAGCACTCTGGCGGCTGCAAGGTGTTGGTGAAACGGGAGCTTACATCCTGTTCACCTTGGTTGTGGTTTTTTTAGGGGATACTGGGGGGTATTTTGGAGGGCGATTTTGGGGACGCCACAAATTAGCGCCTCTGTTATCTCCGAAGAAAACGCTTGAAGGTGCCCTTTCAGGATTGTTGCTAAGTATCGTCGGTGCGGTGTTTATGAACTGGGCCTTTTCTGGCAAATTTGGCAACATGTTCTTTGTCGGTTTCGTTGCTGCGATTGGCGGAGTTCTAGCTCAATTGGGCGACTTGTTTGAATCTGGCTTAAAACGTTTTTGCGGTACGAAAGATTCAGGTGGTATTTTCCCAGGTCACGGGGGATTGCTCGATCGCGTCGATGGAGTTTTGTTTGCCGCTCCCTGGTTTTGGTTTTGTTTCCTGTTCTAAATCAAGAATCATGCTGGCGGAGTAATTATGGAATTCTTGACTCATCCTGTGGTAGCTGCCGTAATCTTGCTGGGCCTATTGGTCTTTGTCCATGAGTTTGGTCATTACTTGGTGGGCGTCTGGTGTGGCGCAAGAGCTGAAATCTTTTCCATTGGCTTTGGCCCTAAGATCCTTGGCTGGAAAGTTGGTCCCACAGACTTTCGTCTCGGACTGATTCCCTTAGGCGGATTTGTAAAGTTCGCCGGTTCCACGGAATTTGAGGATGTGCCCCCGGAACATCGAGGCAAGGAGTTTTATCGCCTATCAAAGGTGCGTCGCAGTTTAATCATTGCCGCGGGACCTGCAGCAAACCTTCTCTTGGCCGTGAGCGTATACGCAGGCCTGGGTTTTGTTGGGCGAGCCCACAATCCAGCCATCGTCGGCATGGTCAGGACAGGTAGCCCAGCCTCGCAGGCTGGGGTGCAGTCGGGCGATCGTATCCTTAGTATCAATCAAGTGGAGACAAATACTTTTGATGAGGTTCGAGAGCTCATCACCAAGTCAGCCCAGCGCCCGATGGAAATGACTGTGTCCCGTGAAGGTGAACAAAAAGTTTTGACCATCATTCCGGATGCCGTCGCAGCGGATAAGAGCATGGGAGAATCCGGAGACCAAGGTCGTATTGGTATCGGCGTTGGTTTTCGTCAGCCAGTCTTGGCGGTCACGGATCCAAATGGTCCTGCAGCCAGAATCGGTTTCCAAACGGGGGACAAAGTACTCCGATTCATCCCCGCCGAGGGCGCCCCTCAAGATATTCGAGATTTTGATCAGATGCAGCGCCTGCTCCTTGCACAATTGGGAACTGCAGACTTGCAGGTGGTTGTGGATCGGCAGAAGCAGGAAGTATCACTCGATATCGCATGGCAGACTCTGGGTGATTTTACTCGCGAGATGCTGATTTCCCCTCATCATGGGGTTCTCCCAAGCGGCGATTTGGTGATCAAAGGTTTCCAGGAGCATGCCTATCCGGATTTGATGGTTGGAGATCGGATTCTGGCGCTAGCGGGAAAACCCATGATGGATATCTTTACTTTTGCGGATGTTTTAAGCAAACAGACCGAGCCTGGAATGGATGTTACGGTAGAGAGGGCAGGGCAAAAATTAGACCTTAAGGTGGAATTGAATTCTTATGAGGTACAAAAGCCGATAGGCAAAGTAACGCATTATCAATTATCCTTAGAGTTTGTCAGCACTTTGGAAGCCCCCGAGCCCTACGTAGAACAATATCGTAATCCCTTGGCCGCTTTATCTTATGGAGTCAAGCACACCGTCGAACAATCCACGGTCTTGTTTCGGGTTTTGGGCGGTTTGCTGTCAGGAGACGTTCCCCTAAAAGTACTTGGCGGGCCGGTGATGATTGCAAAGTTTGCCGGTGATGCTGCTAAGGCGGGCCTTGAGGTATTTTTCACGATGATGGCACTCATCAGTGTGAATTTAGCCGTGGTAAATTTGTTGCCTATTCCGATTTTGGATGGCGGTCAATTGGTATGGATTGGTCTAGAGGGTTTGAAGGGCCGACGCCTCGATCGTAAGGCGTTTGAGAATTTCCAGAAAATTGGCTTTGTTTTGGTGTTGTTTCTCATGGTGGTGGCTACTTACAACGATTTTAGTCGGTTTTGGGCTGAAATGTTGCGAGGATTGAAGGGTCTCTTTTAATGAGTACCTCGGACCTAGTCCTTTGTCTTGATACAACTCTAAGTGGTTATGGCTTAGCCCTTGGGCGTTCTGGTGCGGCCGATTATTCGGGCGATCCCATGCTGGCCTCGATCATTAATACGAAGTCTCAGACCCCGGCCGGATTTTTAGCGAAAGACGCACAGCGACTCCTAAAAAGCGTCGGAGTGGGTTTAGCAGACATCGGCGAAATCCGCGTCGCGACAGGACCGGGATCGTTCACAGGGATTCGCATGGGCTTAGCTTTTTGTTATGGCCTAGTCTTGCCGCGGCCAAAGATACGGATAGGAGGGCTATGCTCTTTAGAGTTGATAGCCTCAGGCTTGTGCAATTCCCTTGCTAAACCCCTTGCCGTGCTGTTGCCTCAAACGCAAACCCATGGTTTTCTAGCGGGGCAAGATCGAGGTTCCCGAAAGTTGGCGCTGGCTCTGAACCGCTATACGGAGTTGCCGGAAATTGGTTTAGATCTATATATACCAGATGTTAGGTTTGCATCTGAAGCTCAGGAAGTCGTGGGCTCTTGTAGTGCAATCGGTGCGGCGGAGACTCTATTATTGTCTTTGCAAGGAATGCTGAAGGTCGATAGAATCGCCGAATCGGCGGACTTGCCAAGCCCATTGTATATGCGGCTTTCAACCGCAGAAGAAAAACGTTTAGAAGACGCCCGAATGGGGAAAGGGATCTAAAGCATGCAGGTGCTAAAAGGCAAAGATCGACATAGTCGGATGAGTGCGTATCTTTTGCCCAATTTAATCACGACCGGGAATTTGTTTTGGGGTTTTTTTTCCATCGTCAAAAGTCTTCAAGGTCAATTCGCTTGGGCAGCATCAGCCATATTTCTTGCCGCGATTTTCGATATGTTGGATGGGCGTGTGGCACGCATGACAGGTGGCACTTCCTCTTTCGGCATGCAATATGATTCCCTCTGCGATTTAGTGTCCTTTGGCTTGGGACCCGCCTTCCTCGCCTTTCAGTATGGGCTATACACCGCTGGGCGATTGGGCTGGATTTGCTGTTTTATTTTTTTAGCGTGCGGTGCTTTAAGACTCGCGCGTTTCAATGTTTTGAGTACGCGAGCAGAAGAGGCTTCGGGGGATTTTGTGGGTTTACCTATCCCGATGGCGGCGATGGTGATTGGTAGCTTTATTCTCTTTCTTGAAGATCTGCGGGTATCGGACAAATCACATTTTGTGATGGAATGGATGCGCAATGCTTTTGCGGATTCGCTAGTCGTAAACATTGCCCTAGTGAGTTTAACACTTTTGGCGGCTGGGGCTATGGTCAGCAACATCCGTTATTACTCACACAAGTCGCTAAAATTCGGGGCGATGAAACCCTTCAAGCTGCTCTCGTTGCTGGTTGTGCTGGTCGGTCTTGTTGCCTATCAGCCAGAAGCTTTTGGAATGGTTTTGGCGGTTGGATATGCATTGAGTGGTCCTCTGGATCTTTTGCTTGGGCGCAAATCTACGAGAGATGACGACGATGATATTTTTCATGAAATGACCCAAGCTGCAGATTCTCTAGGAGAGGATCAAGGCCTAGAAATGCGGCCAAAACACCCAGAACAAGTGGAGGGTGTGGGAAAACCGACACCTGGAGTGGTAATAAAGCCCTCAGGAATGTGGCAACAGAAATCTCCCCCCGAAGATAAAGGAAATCATTGATGAAGGTTGCAGTTATAGGCGCCACAGGGGCTGTAGGACGAGCCATGGTGCAGGCTTTGGAAAAGTTGCCTCAAGAATTTACCCTTGGCTTGTTCTCAACACCAAGATCGGCCGGTGAGTCTTTCGACTTTAAGGGGCTCAAGCTGCGCGCGACTCCCTACAGTTTGGCAGCTCTGAATGGTTATGATTATGCCCTTCTGAGCGTGAGCGGTGATTTTTCGCGGGCCGAGGTCCCGAAGCTTGCTGAGGCGGGGGTGGTTTGTATTGATAATTCGAGTGCCTTTCGCAAAGACTTGACGATCCCTTTAGTAGTACCAAGCGTCAATGGCGAAACCATTCTGAATGCGCCAAAGCCCCCAAGAATCGTAGCCAATCCAAATTGCTCGACCATCCAATTGGTGGCAGCTCTGAAACCTTTGAAAGAGGCCTTTGGTCTGAAAGAGGTGGTCATAAGCACCTACCAATCCACTTCGGGGGCAGGGGCTAAAGGAATCGAGGACTTGGCTCAGACTGTAAAGCAAACCATGGCTTTTCAAGCTGTGGAACCCCGCCACTTTCCAGTGAGCCCTGCGTTTAATGTGATCCCGGGCATAGGCGAAATCGATGCCATAAGTCACTACTGTGTCGAAGAGCTTAAGCTGGTTGACGAGACGCGACGTTTACTTGCTATGCCAAATTTGACGGTGCTACCAACGACCGCAAGGGTACCTACCTTCAATTGCCACTGCGAATCCGTGACCCTGCAATTGGCAGAAAAGGTGACGAGAGAAGATGTTATCAATGCATGGAAGACGCAAGAAGATGTGATATGGAATGAAAGTTCTGACTACCGTAGCATGCCGACGCCTCTCACTGTGGTTGGTAAAGACGAATCCTACGTCGCGCGTTTGCGGTTGCCGCCGGGCATGAATTCCTCAGACAGAATCCAATTTTGGTGCGTGGCAGACAATGTCTTGAAAGGCGCGGCCACCAATGCTGTGCAGATATTGTCGCTTTTTTGGCAGCGTCCGTGATACAATTATCGCGTTAACCATGACAAAATAAACACTTTAGCACGCGCCCAGTTCCCATGTCGTTATGTCGCCAGGCGTCGCGGAGAGCGTAATGTTATCTTTTCTTCCCAGATGTGGCTGCCAAGGTTCCAGGCATAGCACTGCCTCGGCCTATTTCTTCTCGGTGATGCTTTTTGCAGGTTTTTGGGGCCCATCAGCTCTAAAAGCGCAGGAGCTTGGGAGTTCAATGCAGGATACTTCGAAGCCGCCCGGGGAAACCGATGTAGTCTTCCAAAGTACAGGTGCTCATGATCGACCTGTAGGAACCTACAAAATTGGCATTGGGTTATTGCGCCCAGACTTTAATGATGGGTTAGTGGGTTATGAGGAAACCTACGCGAATGTGAGTTGGTATCCCTCGATCCAAGTGGACTGGATGCCCTTCGAATTTTATCGCATGGCTTTAGGACTTAAGTTTGCCATGGGGATGTACAAGGATGAGGGCCGAGCGATAAGAACGGCAGAGGAGACGGAAGCCCCTACGGGAAGGGATGATTCGAGTCGCACCAATCTGCTGCTTTTGCCTTTAACTGCTGCCATCAATTTTACTGCCAATCCGTTTTCCCAACGTTGGATCGGTTTTGATGCCTGGGCGGGGATTGAGTATCTCTATTATCAAGAGACGCGAAGTACGGAGACTCCGGCAGCGCCTACGACCCAACCAGCCGCCCGTCTCAGGCCAATTGGGGGCGATGTGAGCGCGATTGCAAACAAAGCCTGGAAACGTAACTCCCTATACGGGGTTTCTGTCAATTTGCTTTTAAATTGGATGGACCAGGGCAGCCCCAATTCGATGAGGGGATCCCTGGGTCTAGGGTACGTTTATCTGTCACCCTTTATTCAAGTTTCCCAATCGATGGATGATCGCGGTGCCTCCTTTGGGCGCCAAGAGTTTGGTATTGCCTTCCGCTTTGAATCCATACGCTAAATAGAATGGTATCCGCACCTCAAGGCAAGAAAAATCCCTTTTACCTGCACCATTGCTTGCTAATTTTGGCCACTGGGTGTCATCTCTTATGAGAAATGGCTATGGGAGAGTTTGATGTTCACCTATCGCATGGATGTGTCGTATTCCGGCTCCGGGCATGCGGGGTGGGCCTCTCAACCCAATGGTAAAGGGGTTCAGGATCTCATACGCTCCAGTTTAAACAAAATCACGGGAGAGCAAGCCCACGTTCATGGTGCATCACGGACCGATGCAGGGGTGCGTTGCTTGCAGCAGATATGCCGATTTCGCCTCGAAAAATCTTGGGATCCGTACAAACTCCAAAGAGCGTTGGATGCTGTGCTACCAAGCTTTATCGGCGTTGATTTCCTAATGAAGACCGATGCTGATTTTTCGCCCATGCATCATGTTCGTGGCAAATGGTATCGATACTATGTATGGAATCTCCCATGTCGTCAGGCATTGTGGGAGCAAAAGGCTTGGCAAGTCCCGTACGAGTTGGATCTGAAATTGCTGGGAGATGAGTTTTGTTCCCTGCTCGGTACCCACGATTTTCGAAGTTTCTGCGCTTCCGGAAGTGGGGCGAAGACTACGGTTCGAGAGATCTATGATTTAGCTATAAATCAATATGGCTCTCTTATAGTTTTTGATATCCTAGGGAAGGGCTTTCTCAAACACATGATAAGAATTATGATGGGTACCTTGATCGATGTTGCCCGAGGCCAGCTGCAGCTGAGCTTACATGACATTCTCGCGGCTCGTGATAGAAGAACAGCTGGGTACACGGCCCCTTCCCATGGCTTGTCGCTGATGGGGATGTATCTCGATGATGGCGTGAGGAGCTTAACGCTAGCAAAGGACTTGGCCCTGCAAGCGCGACCTTGGATGGAGTGTTATGGTCTCGATCGTGCCTAAGGAAGAAGGGTGATGTGATGGTAAGAAGCAAGGTGGGGATCGATTCCAGGTTTGGGACCTCGCAAAGGTGTCCCTGGATTTTGCTGCTAACACTCTTTAAAGTTTTGCTTCTTTTTTCTGTTCAATCCTGCCAAACCCAGGGCCCGGGATCCTCGACCTATGGACATAGGGACGGCGAGGAAGTCGTCCGCGGTGAAGTTAAAAAATATACGCCAGAATCATTGCCTCCTGAAATGTGGTCACCGCAGCAACGCCGTGGCACAGCTAGCTACTATTTTCTCTTAGCTGAATATGCTGGTTATCACGGCCAGGCCAAGGACGCCCTCAACTTATACCAAGGCGCCTATAACCTTGATCCCAACTCTTATTTGGGCACTAAGGTAGCCGCCGCAAGGGCAAGCGTCGGTGATTTTCCTGGGGCTACAAAAGAAGCCGAGCGATTGATCTTGCTATATCCCAAACATTTCCGCTTGCGTTTTCTCTATGGCAGCCTGCTATTAAGCGCCGGGAAAGTGGAAGACGGCATTGCGGAATTTCGTAAGTCCATTGAACTAAAGGCGGATTTTGAACCAAGCTATTTGCCCATCATTGATTACTATATAGCCAAGAAAAACCTGCCAGAGGCAGAAAAAATATCTAAACGTCTGACCGAGGTTATGCCTTGGTCAGCCAATGCCTGGATTCAACTGACTCGCTGTCAGTTGTTGCAAGAAAAAAGCGAAGCCTCCTTGGTTTCAGCGAAAACGGCCTTCGAGCTGCAACCAGATGCCATCGAACCCGCCATGCTGTATGCGGTTGCTTTGGAACTAAATAAGGAAAATCAAGCAGCCTTGCAAGTCTATGAGCAGATTTATTTCTCTCACCCTGTCAGCGACGAACTCCTCGACCGTATCGTGGAGCTATATAAAAAGATGGGCGATCTGCACGATGCTATTGCGCGAATTGAAAAGCTTCTCGCAGAAAGCCCCGATGCACGACCAGGAATCGAAATTCACAAGGCTCTTATTCTTGAGGAGTTAAGACGCTTTGATGAGGCCTTAGCGATCTACCAGAAACTGCTGGCGGTGCGTCCTGAAGACAATCGTCTCAAATTCTTGACGGCGCGAGCGTTTGAACGAACAAAAAACAAGCAGCAAGCCCTAACCCACTATGAAGCCATTGGGAAAGATTCTCCATTGCGGGTGTCGGGGGATATACGGCGCACTGTCATCTTGAATGATCTGGGTCGCCACCAGGAGGCTGAGGCCATCTTAGGTCCGCTGCTGCATCAGGGAGATCAAGACCCAAAACTCGTTTCGTTTTACGCGTCGGTGCTGGCTGAACAGAATAAATTTAAGGAAGCAATCAAAGTCATCAGCGAAGCTTACGAACGTTGGCCGCAAGAAACGCGTTTTCTTTTCTTAAAGGGTGTGTATCAAGAACGTGGGGGAGATATAGACGCCTGTATTGCGACCATGCGTGAGGTTCTCAAGGTCGATCCATTGAACAGTAGTGCCTATAATTATTTGGGCTATCTCTTTGTCGAGCAGAAGACGAATCTCGATGAGGCCGAAAAACTGATTAAAAAAGCCTTGGAACTGAAGCCAGATGATGGATATTATTTTGATTCCTTAGGCTGGCTGTACTATCAAAAAGGTGACATGCAAAAGGCACTGCAAAATCTTATGCGCGCCAACGAGTTGGCGCCAGGAGAAGGGGTCATTCTGCAGCACATTGGAGAAGTCTACTGGGCCCTTGGCGAGCAAGACAAAGCGAAGTTGTTTTTTGCTAAGGCGTTCAAAGGTAGGCTGGAGGAAAAAGAAAAGATTTTACTACAAGAGCTTTTAAGAAAGCTGAAAATCCCAGAAGAAAGCTTACAATTACCTGACGAGCCAGCGGAGGCATAGCATGCGGCTTCCTACGGGCAATCTCTTTTTCCTAAGTTTTCTTTTTTCCGGTTGCGTGACTTGGGAGTCTGCCAGTCCGCAGAATCTGAATCCAGAATTCCTAGCCTATTTTGCCCCATGCCAGGGCGATGGTTTGCTCGAGCTGGAAATTGGCCATGAGCGAGGGATCATCGCATCTCCATCCATGGAGTGGATCTCAGAGTCTCAAAATAGGCTCGTTTTGGACATGTTTGAAGCTTCCGGAAAATCATTAATGCGGCTTGAATGGTCCGCGCCTGAATTGCAGGTCCAGGGAGCTGGACTGCGTCCTGGCTTGCTTACCGTGAGAGAGGGTTTCCTCTTTTTGAATTCTGACGATACCAAGATTCGCGCCGAGGAGCTTGCCTGTTTGCTTCGCTTTCGCTTTCCCTCGGGCTGGCTAGAAGGGCTATCCGTGGATGCTGCTTCTGGCAGAGCTCGGAGGCAAGAAACGGAGCGAGAAATCCAGTTCTTGCCCCTTGGCCCCACATCATTGGGAGCGCCTCAGCAGTTGTGCGCCCATATCCTTGACGGGCGTTTGCTCGGGCTGGTGCGATATGACCGTCAGATTTGTTTGCAACGTAATGGATATGGTCGTATCGCGATTGATAGCGTCGGTTACGTTGAGTGGAGGTCCAAGGATGCAAGCAACGGGTAATTTGCTCAATCTATTGCAGACGGAAGGCGTGATAAGTGCCGAGCTCAGTTTGGCGATGGAACGATATATGGATCGATGGCAACGCAGTGCGTTTCACGCGCTATTAGAGTGCCGCATTTTTTCTGAGTCAGATTTGATGACGCATTTGGCGGAAATTCTTGGGCTTTCAGCGATGACGCCAGGCACCTTGCTGCTTGATCAGGCTGAACTTTTGCCATCTTTAAGTTATTGGGATGCGAAAGATCTGTGCGCCATGCATGTGCGCTTTCGTAAGGACCAAAGAGAAGTGCTTCTGCTAGCAGACCCCTCGGAGAATCACGTGGCAGCTATTCAGTCTAGATTCACAATGGGTGATGGGGTCCCTCCTCTGCTACTATGTGAACCAAGTAGGCTGCAACATTGGATTGAAGCGATCTACCCGCTTGAACACCAGATTAGTTTTCCTGACGGTTTAAGTCAGAAGGAATCCTGATGGAAGGGTCTATTAAGAGTCTGATCGTGTTTACGGGTGGTGGAACGGCTGGCCATGTTTTGCCAAATATACCTATCATAAATCTGCTGATGAAGGAGGGAATTAAGATTAGCTATGTGGGTGGTTCCGCTTCGGATTGCCATCACCTGAATGGATTGGGTGTGCAGTGTCATGTCATTATAACAGGGAAATTGCGGCGCTACTTTAGTTGGCAAAATTTCCTTGACCTCTTTAAGGTTGTGATTGGTTTGTTTCAGTCGATCTTGTTGCTATGGAAATTAAAGCCGCAGCTTGTTTTCTCGAAGGGCGGGTTTGTAAGCGTACCCGTATGCTATGCCGCAAGATTGCTGGGAATCCCTGTTTTCTGTCACGAGTCGGACTTAAGCCCTGGCCTCGCAACGAAGCTCGTGGTGCCGTTTGCCGAGCACATTTATTGCGCCTTTGCCCCGACCAAAGAAAGACTGCCTGAAAATAAGACGGTTGTATGTGGTATCCCCTTGCGGCAGGAAATCGGCCTTGGTGTGCGAGCTCGGGGGCGAAGCTATTGTACCATCCCTGAGACCATGGAAAAACCAGTGCTCTTGGTCATGGGCGGATCGCTAGGCGCCAAGGCAATCAATGAAGCTATATCTCGCGCATGGGATGCCTTGCGCCAGGAGTGGTTCGTGGTTCATCTCACGGGAGAGGGAAAGGAAACACCGATTCAAGACGCGAGCTACAGACAATTTTCTTTTGTCAGAGAGCCTTTAGCAGACCTACTGGCGATGGCGGACCTTGTTGTGGGGCGGGCAGGGGCTACCAGCATCTTTGAATTATTGAGTCTCGCCAAGCCCATGTTGCTGATTCCTTTGGAGTTAGGGTCCAGGGGTGATCAGATACTCAATGCTAATTATTTCGCCAAGAATGGCTGGGCCCAGGTCATTCGAGAAGGTGATTTAGCGGCAGAGAACCTCTGCACCGCTTTGCGGGAGCTATACGATGGACGAGATTCATTCGTTCAGGCTATGTCTTCGGCGCCGGACTCGCGCCATTGTGCGAATCTTATTGCGGGTGATATCTTTCGTCGATTGCAGAGATCTAAATCTTAGCCTGGAAACATTGGGTCAAAGTTCGAAACTTGATTTGGGAAAGGGCCCTCATGTCAGCTCTCTTTAAGGTACACAACTTGTGCCATCATTATCACCTTGGTGGTTTGGAGGTTCCCGCACTCAGAGGTATCGACCTTGAAATCGAGGCAGGTGGGATGGTCTGTATCATGGGTCCCTCTGGAAGCGGTAAATCCACCTTGCTGAGTGTTTTGGGTTTGATTGAACCTGCAAGTGCGGGGAGTCTTTCGTTCGCTGGCGAGGACATGAGTACATTGAGTACCTCACGTAAGAATTTTTTGCGTCGCTATCAATTTGGCTTCGTCTTCCAAGAATTTCATTTGATGCAAGTTCTTACTGCTTTTGAGAACATTGAGTTTTTTCTAGCTCGGCAGAAAATTGATCGCCTTAGCAGGCGCGAGCGGGTTCTGTGGGCCCTGGAACAAGTCGGTCTAGCAGATCAAAGAGATAAATTGCCCGGTCAGATGAGTGGGGGGCAGCGCCAAAGAGTGGCTATAGCCAGGGCTTTGGCGAAGAACCCCAAAGTCATCTTTGCCGATGAACCAACGGCTAGCTTGGATCAAACTACGGGGCGAGCTATTGTTGAACTTTTAGCGGGAGTTTCTGCCACACATCAGGCCACCGTGATCATGGCGAGTCATGATGCAATGGCGAGCACGTATGCGCAAAGGCGCATACGCATTGTGGACGGCAGATTGACCCAGGAGACTTAATCCATGTTGTTTCTTGTAGCTTTAAAAAATCTTCGGCGAAACCCTCGTCGAACCATGGTCTCTATGTTGACGGTTGGATCGGGAACTTGCGCCTTGCTGCTTTTTCATGGCTTTAATCAGGGCATCATGAACCAATATCGGGACAATACCGTTCATGCCCGGTTTGGTCACGGCCAGATAAACAATGAGGGCTACCGTGAGAAAGTTTTTGAAAAGCCTTGGGAACATTGGCTGGAGAATTATGACGATCTGGCTATGAGTCTGCAAAGTTATCCCGAGATCACTCATTTGTTTCCTCGAGTGGATTTCTCGGCTCTTTTGACGAACGGTCAAATTACAGTTAGTGGTCGAGGGCAGGGGATGTTGGGCCCCGCTGAGTCCGAGTTTTTCAACACAATGAATATAGTGTCGGGTACAGCCCTCAATGACGAACCCGAGGGGATTTTACTAGGGATGGGTTTGGCTCGCTCTTTGGACGTGCAGCCGGGGGATCGCGTCACGGTACTTGGACAAACCATTTATGGCAGCATCAATGGTCTGGATCTACTAGTGACGGGCATTTTTCACACGGGTCTCAAAGAAGTCGACGATGCCCTCTTTAAAGTGCAGCTATCGAGGGCACATGACTTACTTGATACGAATCGTGTAGAGTCGGTGGCCCTAGGACTCAAAGACTATGACTCCTGGGATGCCTTCGCGGCAAGATTTGCCGTTGATTTCCCGAACTTGGAGGCTACGCCCTTCGCAGTGTTGGATAAGGTTTACTACCAACATGCTGTGGATTGGTTGGGGCAACAATTTTATGTCATTCAAGTGATTATTCTCATTATTGTGACTTTAGGTATTGGTAACACCATCTCCTTTACGATCTTGGAAAGGAAACGTGAAATCGGTAATTTGCGTGCCAATGGCGAATCGTCTTGGGAGGTGTTGCGCCTTCTGGTGTTCGAGGGCATCTACCTTGGCCTTCTGGGAGCTTCGGTGGGCGCTGGATTGGCATGGCTTTTGGATATCACTTTGTTTCAGCAGGGGATTCTCATGCCTCCGGCCCCGGGGATTACGCGGCAATATTACGTGAAACTTGACCTGGATCTGCAAATGACTTTCATCGCGATTGTGTTAGGATTTGCTACCTCCATCGTGGCGACCGTGGTTGCGGGGCAAAAAGTGGTTCGTATACCTATCGGTGAAGCTTTGCGCTCTCACTAAACGTTGAGCGAGTTTGTGCCGGCGAGAAGCGCCAACGGCTCATAAGGATCAGAAGAATGTACCTAAATAGAATGGAAATTGACCTACAGGGTCTGTCGTTGAATGCAAGGGCGATGCTTCTAGTCGTTGGCATGGCGATGCTGGTTCTTCCTGCGAGCTTCGCTTTCGCTGAGGTGAAAGCAAAGAAGGCTAGGGATAAAGCCAATGCCAAAGTGGAAAGCGCAGCAGAAAATCCGGAGGAGATTTTGCAGCGGGCCGATGCCATCCGTAGTCCCAAGGGTGATTTTCGCATGCGAGTGGAGGTGACCGACTCTGAAAAAAGTGTTTCTCAGATGGAGGTTTGGATTAAGGGCAGAGACAAGACTTTGATCAAGACTTTATCTCCAGCTAGAGATAAGGGACGAAACTTGTTAATGCTGGGTGAAGACATGTGGGCTTTTATCCCAAACCTGAAAAGGACCGTGCGAGTCAGTTTAAGTCAACGACTCATGGGGGAGGCGGCCAATGGCGATATTGCCCGTTTGGGTTGGATGGGTGATTATATTCCGAAGCTAGAATCTTCTGATGCAAACTCTTGGCTACTGAATTTGCTGGCTGCGCGAAAAGGCTTAACCTATGAGAGGCTTCAGCTTAGGGTTGATAAATCCAGTTACCGGCCGATCAAAGCTTCGTATGTCACAAAATCGGGTGTTCTCTTGAAGACCGCTGAATTTCGCGCCTACAAAAAACTGGCTGGAGAAATTCGTCCTAGTGAAATGTTGATTCGGGATGGCAGCAAGGTAAAAGCCAAGGGCGAAACTTTGATTCAAATCCAGCAAATGGAATCCAGCGAGGTTGCGGATGCCATGTTCAATCAAACCAATCTTGGGAATCCATAACTGAGTGGTCCTTCATTTGCAGTTTTATTCCATAGTCTCTCAGGCATTTTCCTGGGTTCTTAGTTTTTCCTTCCTACTTCTTGCTATGGATACTGCGGCTTGGGGTAAGCCACGCCTTAAAAAAGCGCCAAAATCTCTCTGGTCGGAACTCGAGAGTGAGTGGGATTTAGCGGCAGGCTATGAGTCCTTTCAAAGTCTTCCAGAAGGATCGCAAAAGATACAGCGTCCCTATCTTGGTCTTGGACAACAGGGCACCTTGCGATCTTGGCAATGGCATGTGGAGCTTTTAGCCCGTCGCGATAGGGCTAAAGATGATCCAAGTATTTGGCCAAGGAAAAGTGCGAGTGAATCTCGCCACGGCGAAGTCCGTCCGGAACAGGGTTGGCTAGCCTATCAAGGTGAGCGGCACCGATGGCAAATCGGGTTGCAAACGGTGAGTTGGGGAGAGACTTTTGGCTTTCCTATTATGGATATCGTTAATCCCACGGATGGCAGAGAGCCTTATCTGTTGAGTCCGGAGCGGCGGAAACTCTCGTCCTGGCTTTTGCAGTATCAGTGGTTTGGCTCCCAATGGAATCTGCAACTATTAGCGAGTCCCTAGCCCACACAGCAGGTTTTAGCAGACGGAGAACCGGCAAGCTGGGAAGGGGGTGGGCGCCTTGGTTATCTGACCGAAGACGGTTTCGAGTGGAAACTTATGTTCTATCACCATCGAAATCGTCAGCCGCTCGTGTCTAGGGAACCTATTCTGGATGAGAATCAAAAAGTTCGCATTCTTGTGACCCATGAACAAAGGGAGGAAGATAGTTACGGCCTGACCTTCACTAAGGATGTGAGCGGGTTCGTCGTTCGCGGCGACGGGTTATACGTTCCTCTGCATCATTTGCAAGGACAGCGCCAGCCGGAAGAAAGTGAGAGAGCTGCCGGTATCGTGGGTGTTGATCACAATTTTGGGGAGGACTGGTTTTTGGGACTGCAGTTTTATTCGGAGGCTTTGCTGCGTGATTCCTCCAGTCAATTGGCAGATCGAGCAGACATGGCAGGTCTACAAATGATTTATCCCTTTGTTCCGAACCGGTTTCAGATAAAGGTCTTTTCATTCTTGAGTGCGAACAATCGCGACTACTGGCTGCATGCTGAGTGGAGCCAGTTCCTTGGCGAGCATCTGCAGGGGGTTTTGGCCTATGATCAGTTGCGCAGTCGGCATCCCTTATTGGCAGCCATCGGCGAACGTGCCTTGTATTACCGAGTGCAATGGAGTTGGTGATTTTCGATGCAGCATGACAAAATCTCCGGCCTCGCGCTGCTTTGACGCGCCTTTGCGTGGCTCGGTATGGCTTTTACTTTGACTCAGAATTGAGCATTGAAAATTTGCGCTATCAATCTATAATGGCATAAATCTTCAAAATTATAATTAGAATCAGGAGTTGTGTGTGATGAAAACCAAGTCTCTGCTTATGGCCCTTGCTATCTTAGGGATCTTCAGCTCTTGTAAAACAACCAGGGCATCTAAGTCAGATGTTCAGCATTTAAGCCCCAGCCTTGCGAATCGCGAGTATTGCCGGGAAGTCATAACAGATGGCCATACCGGAGGAGCTCCCGCTGGAGAATCGAAGTTGCATTGCATTCGATTTCTTGAGGAGCGAAATGTAGAAGATAACGCCAGTACATTTTTCGGGAACCCTCCCGACGTGGGCACCTATGAGCTTGACGGCAGGACACTAACCCTCACTTTAGTCTCCATGTCGGGCGGATCTAAGCAGGTTACTTATCAACTATCTTCCAACCAGGATACGCTCACAGGCGACGCAGGAGCCGTTTTAACTTTAGTCCCCGCCGTAGTTCTTGATGGGAAGAAATTTTGCCGAACCATTCAGGGTGATGGCATGATGGGCCAGCCTGCTGGAGAATCCCAGCATTGCATTGAATTCATTAGCGCCACAGCCGTGGTTGATGATGGTAGTTCAAGTTTTGGCAATCCCCCGGAGCAGGGCACCTATCAAGTCTCAGGGAGCAAAATTACCATGTCCTTGAATTCTGTGACCGGGCCCTACGAGGAAACTTATACGCTGAGTCGAGACGGGAAATCCATCACGGGTGAAGAGGGAGCAATATTGACGCTAGATATGGGGCCATTGGCTGGCAAATCCTTCTGCCGTAAGGTCAAATCTGATGGACAAATGGGTCAGCCCAAAGGTACGCGCAGTCATTGCATTGAATTTATAGATGGAAGTACCGTGGTAGATGACGGCAATACTTTTTTTGGTAATCCGCCACAGACCGGAACCTATACGATCTCGGGCCTTACCATTCGTCTGAACTTAATGGGTCCACAAGGCTCGGAAGAGAAGACCTTTCAGCTCTCTAAGAATGGAAAGTCTATCAGCCAAGGGGATATGAAGCTGGAATATAAGCCGTAGTTCTGCCTAGGCCCCCCTCAGTCCGTAAAGTGGACCCGCTCTAGGGACTTTAAGGCGCTAGGGAGCCAGAAAACGCCAGTCATGATCGAGATATTTCCGGATCGACCAATCTGCCTCGCCTAATGCCGTGCGGCCGTCGAGGCTGCGGCAAAGGGGGCGGGGTTTGCCGGCATTGGACTGGACTTTATCCCAAGCGATTTTTCGATCTTTAGGGAGCAGTTGATGAGTGGCCACAATCCGCTTAAACAGGCTTAAGGAATCTATCCTACCCATTCTCGTTTCTAACTGTGCATCTTGCCTATCCACTTCGTACAAGCCAAATTTGGGGCAGTAGCCATCTGCCCATTCCCAATTGTCAGAAAGCGTCCAAAATATGTAACCCAAGACGGGCACGCCTTCCTTTATAAGCTCGGCCGCAGCGAGTAGGTGTTCGAAGAGGTAGGCTGGGCGTAGGACATCTTGCTGATCTGAGATGCCGTTTTCCGTAATAAAAATTGGTTTGTCATAGGAAAACTCGGCGATCACTTCCTTTACAACTTTGTAGAGACCAAAAGGGTTAATGGCTCTTCCCGAATCCATGTATTCCCTATCCTTCACCAGGGCTAAGCCACCCAGATCGATGAATTCCTCGCCGTAGTAGTTTACCCCAAGAAAATCCGACTCCTTTAAAGCCTTTCTTAGGAAAAGGTAGAGAAAATTCTCTCTTGCGTAGTCAGCAAGCTTGCGTTGTAGGATTCCCGTGAAAAGATGATTTGGGTTCGCCGGCGTGTATAGCCCCAGGTTTTGAGCAAAACCGACCATTTCTGAATCGGGGCGTTTTGCTTTGATAAGATTGAAAGCACGGCTATGGGCTTCGGCCATATGATCAATGGCCTTAAAATAGTCGCTCAAAACTGTATTTCCCGATGCTAATTGTAACAGTTTGGAGAAATCGAATCCCACATCTGCGCCATGAACCGGCCAGTCCTGCAAAATATAACTCATGAGCGCCATTAATGAAGGCTCATTGATGGTGATCCAGTAGTCGACGACGATTTTTTCCTTATGAAGGGACGTGAGCAGGGACTCAACAAAGGCTGCAAAGTATTCGACATTTGCGGCATTCGTCCAACCACCACTATCGACAAACCACTGAGGCCCAGAGTGGTGAAACAGGGTAAGCATAACTTTCAGATTCTTACTCTGCAGATAGGAAAAATGTCGATCAAGGTAATGCTGCCAGGCCTTGAAATCTTGAATCCCTGCAGAACATAGACCCTTGGGTTCCTTAGGACATCGAGAGCTTCCCGGTTGCTCTGGCACGAGTCGCGACCAGTCCAAGCCAAAACGATAGAGACCTATGCCCGTAGCAGCTGCCAGATCTAGTTCGATTTCCGGAGCCGACCAAAATCGCAGTCGCTCCATAGGATTCGCAACGTTTTGAAAGCCTGGAACTTTGCCCTGGGTGGCCCACGTAGCCCATGCATCTTGAAGCTGATCTTCGGCATGTCCTGGCGCGGTCGCGAGGCCGAATTGAAAATCAGCTGGGAAGGTAAAAGAGCTATCATGATGAGTCGCTTGGAGGGATGAAGTTTTTTTTGTTGCATCATCTGCACAATGAAGGTTAGCCATGAGGAACAACGCCAGTAAAAGCTTCCATTCACGATTTAGAGCAAAGCCTATCCGTTTCATACTACCCTCCCTTCCACGCTTGGTGCGCCAAGGTGGGATACTAACTCAAACGATGTGGTATGGAAAGATGTTCCGTAGGGTATGATAGCCATGATGTCACTTATCTAGCTGAAATAATTAAGATTTAACCGGGGCAATGGCAAGTCTATGCGAGTCCTATCTTGGGATGCCTTACCTGGTGGTTGCAGGTAAAAAAACTCAGGGGACGAGAAGAATAGGGGACCTTTTTCAGAAGAACAGAGCTAGAGCTCTGAACGCTTTACGAATACTTTCGCAAAACCGATGCCGGGTCCAGGAGGACCATGGGGATATACATACCGCAAATCACGGATGGAAACCAGGAAACCCCCATCCTGAGGTTCAACAGTATAGAAGGGAAAGCGCATCCATTGGCTGAAACCCTTCAACTCTGGGCTTGCGAGCGCAGCACGAACGATCTCATCAGGAGCTTGAATCGGCACCGCTTCATATGCCTTTTCCATCCGTGGCTGGCCCCAGAAGCGGAACGTATAGGCATGGTAGTGCGTATCGGTCGCTACAATTAAGAATTTTTGAAATGGATTGGCAGGTAAAGGCCCGATCATCACATCAGAAACCGTTGTGGCGGAACCCGCAAAATCATTTTGCAAGATTTGCCTGCGAACATAGTTGTTACCCAGTCCAGTAAAACCTAGGTAGCAGCAAAGCAAAAATAACCAGGAATAGGCTAGCTTTTGATTCTTCATTCCATCGATTCGATAAAATCGTAAGCCCATAATCAGGAATATTCCGGTTAACCATAAGATTTTCGCAAGTGTTGGTACTAGGGCGGAGGTTAGGATAAGCATGGTAGTGGTAGCACCCAAAAGCATCCATAACACCTTGCCAACTTGGTGACGTGAATACGCAAGCACAACGCTAGCGGCCATTAACAGCCACATCCACGGGTCGATAATAAATAGAATATCTCCATAGAACCATTTTTGGCTAAAAGGCATCATCAGTCGGACGCCGTAGGTGTTCAACCAGTCCAAAAATTGGTGGCTGAGCATGCCGATCAAAGACAGCAAAAGTGCGAACTTAACATTGACCGGACACTTGTCAGGATGCAAACGTAGCCGGATTAAGCGGTCATAGGCGATGACAAGTGTCACAAGCATTAAGGGCAAAAGAGCAAGTGCTAGAATCCCATGGGTCCAGCCGCGGCGATGATACAAAGCACTATCCGCGCCAAATAGCATAAAGACAGCATCTATATCCGGTAGGTTGGCGGCCAGAAGTAAAGTTGCCATCCCCAAAGGGCTCAGCTTTTTAAGTCCGGTTTGACCTAGTGTTGCTGCTGTGAGGGTATGTGCGATGGGATCCATAGCTTGCTACTCATCCTAACTGGGTATGAATGCAGCATATGGGCAATTCTTCTGATTTCGCAAGTGTTTTGATGGGGATCATTAAATTTGAAAAAATCATCCCAAATCCTCAATCGGCAGCACGCCAATCAGGAATGTAAGACTGCCACAGAGTGAAATCTCCGACATTTGCAGTTGAACGATTTATCCAGCTATTCGCGTCGTCTTTTCTGCACAGGACCTGAAGGGTTGAATCATTTGATAACAACTTGGGGCTGTCTTTCAGGTAGCCATTCATTCCATTTGTCTTAAAAACATTCGAACTTTTTATAGATAGG
>JBIKVD010000177.1:0-8810 GCA_044357055.1 Oligoflexales bacterium
AGAATACGGCACCAAAAATATCACGCAAGGGCTGCACCAGATGTTCGATTCGCTTAGCTTCGTTACTTTCCGCTAAAATGGAGCCCATCATAAAAGCTCCGAGGGCAACCGAATACTGGAAGTAAGCTGCCACTCCCACCAAGATAAAACAAAGTCCTGCGGCAACGACGGTTAACATTTCATCATTCCCGAATTTGCTAACTTTCCGCACAAGACGTGGCACCAGGAACATGCCGACAATAAACCAGATGCCGATGACCAGTGCGAGTTTGCCCCCCGCCAGCAATAGGGACAGTCCTCCAATTTGAGAGGTGGTGACAATGTTTGTTAAGGCTACCAACATGAGGACGGCAGCGAGATCCTCTATGATAAGGACGCCAAAGACGATTTCGGCAAACCTTTTACCCTTGAGTTTGAGCTCTTCAAAAGCCTTAACAATGATTGTCGTGGAGGAGATGGCGACCATGCACCCGAGAAAAATCGCATCCATGTTTGTCCAGCCAAAGGCTCGGCCGGCCAAGACCCCCAGGACAAACATGATACCCAAATCCAGACTGCCTGTGACCACTGCGGGCATGCCGACGCGCAGCAGGCGTCGAAAACTAAATTCGAGGCCAAGGGAGAACATTAAGAAAATGACGCCTAGCTCGGCCCAGACTTGAATATTGGCGACATCCTTGACCGAGAAAAGAGAGGGGGTATGCGGCCCAACGATCACCCCTGCTACGATATATCCAAGAATCACGGGTTGTTTGATCATGCGAAAAAGCAGAGTCACGACGGCAGCGACGCCGAGTATGTTGGCAAGATCCTGGATGATAGCTGGTAAATGCAAGCTTGGTCTCCTGTAGCGCCCCGTGAGCTTATTTCGTAGGAGGGAAGCTTCGCAAGAGAATAGACTTTATTTTTGGCTGCTGACAATCAGCAAAGGGATGAGGTTCAAGTGAAGAGAAAGAATAGGGCTGTTAACGGGAGTGTGCGCGCCGAATTAGCGGGCCAGCGGCGCCGAGCTTCTTTCTCTTCACGGGAACCGAGGCTCATAGGCTTATTGGCAATCTTCAATATTCGACAGTGGGTCCGAAGCTGGAGCTTGATCTGGAGCGGAGGCTATCCCCTGATCGTCAGGCCCATCCGCTGGGGGCGTATCGACAATGGGGCCCGGTGCGTCGGGATCCGAGGGTGATCCCGGATTTGGACTGGGCGAGTCGCCAATCACTGGGGGTTTGGGGTCTGGGACTTGGCCGATGGGTGGTTGAGTGCCACCGCCGCCAGGAGCGGGATTAGGAGCCGGCTCTGGCGTCGTGTCGGGAAGATCTACTAAGGGTGGCGGGGGAATGATTTGCCCACCCCCGTCTTGAGAAGCTGTGATGGGAATCGAATGGAGTGGGAAGCCGTTCATGGAAACAAGGGTCCCTTGCTGGGCGGCAAGATTTAGCTGGGAAAATGGCTTTTGCACAATCTCCAGATAGATACCGTCACGCTTTTCCCCCAGACCGTGAAATTTAAGATTGGTGAAGAAGTTAAAATCTTTCACGGTTTCTTGTGGATGGATAATCGTGCGGACTCCGGACATCGCTAGATCGAATTCATGGAAAAAGACCTTGTTGAGTTCAGGAAGGGCAATGCCATTTGCATCCAAAGTCTCTTGGTAGACAAAGTTGGAGGCGATCTTGATAGGAAGATCCTTTTTCAGCAGTTCTAAGTAGAGGGTCTTGCCATAGGTGTAGGTGATTCTCTGCTCTTCTTTCAAATACTCTTCATAGATCATGTCATCGGTCTTATCCTTGGTGTCGAGGACTAAATCTCCCAATACCTGACCGCCGCAAGTCCGAAGTGTCATGCTAGGGGTGGCCTTGAGATCGGCTATGATCTGATTGGGCGATTTGAACTCACAGCGACCATTATCCAGGCTCAAATGTTTGTTTGCTAATGTCACAATATCGTTGCTAAAAACACAGTGATTGCCAGCGCAATCCACTTGGTCATAGTACATGCCCAGGGTACCTTCTTTTTGATTGATGGCATGAAGACGATCTAACAAGTCCATCCAGGCTGCAAGGTCACGATGCTCGGTCAGTTTTGGCGTCAAGTGGACAGCTTGGTCAAGGGCAGCGATAGCGCTCGCTTTAAATCCGTCAATGAGCTTGGTACGGGCGGCGATGTCACTCGCCTCGGTCGCCTCATTGATTTCCTTGTTATAGAGACTGTAGATATTCAGCGACAGGGTATTCAATGGCACCGTAAATTCCTGGACCCCAATAGCTCCAAAATCTTGGCAGTGTTCTATGCCGGCAGAGCAGATGCCCGGAATGCTTCCATGGCTGCTGGTCCATTGGGGAACTTGAGACCAGAACTGCATCATGACATTGAGCGCCGCGTTGCCAGGTTCTGTTGCGGGTTTGGTATAATCGTGGAGTTGAAACTCCTTCATCGCATTGTGAGCGCTCTTCAAGCGTTGGCTTTCGACAGGAATTTTAATATAACTACCCTGGCTAAAGAGCATAATGTAGAGACGGTCCGTGTAACCGTAGTAGGGCATGTTTCGATGGGAGTAGGCTTTGATTTTGTAGCCGCCTTCAATTTTAGAGATATGGAAAATGGCCGTGCCATAGACCTCTTTATTATCTCTGTCGCGGAAATCACCCTTTTTAATTTTTAGCAAGGCTTCAGTGTCTTTCGCCTCGAGGGCAACAATAAATCCACCGTAAGTTGTTTGATCCTTCAGCTGGATTTGGCTCTCAGGGTTCGCTCCAGTGGCCGGCTTAGTGGCAAGCGAAGCAACGCAGTTTGAGGGCGGCACGCGCGTCGGGCTGCAACCAATGAGAGAAGAGATTGCCAAAGCCGCTACGAACTGATTTCGTCTACTGACCTTCATTTTCAAATCCTTGGTAGAGGTTAAAACAAGAACCGAATTCGGAACGACTGGAGAGATGCAGGCAGGAAACATTGTTATCGGATCCGTGCATAACGCCTCCAGAGTCCGCTGGATCCGTAGAAAAGTTATGATGAACCATTCCTTGATCTTGGCTGTTGGTAGTGACAAAGATCCTACGGCCGCTTTGGGGTGGCCATTGCCGGCAATTTGAGCCGCTGTCACCGCTCTTGCAGGCATACATATGGACACCATCAACTTCGTCGCCCAAGGGAATCGCAAGGTTGTCTGATTTCAGACCAACTTCCACAAAGGCAACCGCATTATGCAAGCTTTCTCCGCCTTGCTGCAGCAGTTGAGCTGTACCAATACAAGAATATTCGGTGTTGTTACTGCAGAACGAAGTAAGAATTGATCTGCCTACAGGATTCGTGTCGCCTTGACAATGCTCGGGCGTGACCAGATATGACTTTCCTTTATGACTCATGTGGAGAATATTGCACTGATCGTAGAGCAGATTCAGTCCCGGCCTGGGGGGGCCGTAGGAGCTGGGCTTCACGTTGCCAGAAATTTCTTCATAAGATTTGCAAAAGACATCCTCGGAATGGAACGATGCAAGTTTCTCTTGCGGGCAGAGCTCTTCCCCTTCAGGTGTCTCTTTAAAAGAGGCATATAAAGCCATAGAAGAGCCTGAGGATAGCGGAATGATGTAATTAGCCGGGTGGTCGCATACTTTGTCGTTCTGACTTTCTCGCCCGATGGCGACACCAACCGCGGTGAAAGCTTGGTCTGCTGAATCTTGATAGAGGAGAGGACCGCCAGAGTCGCCAGGAGTGTAATGCACATCCGTTCCGTTGACAAAATCTCGTATGATGTCCTGGTATATGACGAGGCTTCCCTTGTCAGGTTGAAGACTCTCAATTCCTAGGTAGGGGGCCTGGCTTGCTGGCGTCGCCTTGGGCAATTGGCCGATGGTCTTGTAACCGAAGTCTTGTTCCGAATAGACCCCGATCGAAAACTCTGGTGTGAACAAGGGTTGCTCTAACGACCGGGGGGCCAGCAAAGATTGATCGATGCGCAGGAAAGCTAAGTCCAACGAAGATAGCTTTCCTTTGTTTGAGCCGTAATTTGCGTTGGCACAGATAAGAGGTTTAGACAGGTTTTGCATGGTTGGGGCGATGGAATCTTTGCCGATCACGAAACGGACGGTTTCTTGATCTGTGACGCGCAGGGCAAGGGTGAAGGTATCGACAAACTGAATTTGCCCCTTCACTATTTTTGTGCTTCCGTCCTCATTTCTTTCCGCGAGACAATGGGCAGCTGTGACTAAGGTCCAATATTCTGCAGAACTCTTCTTGAGGGACTCATCAATAGCGGGATCGCTTACAAAATAGCCCAAGCAGTCTGAAGTCTTGCCGCTATAACCTTCGGCATTTAGGTCGGTATTGCCTCGATAAATGTGGACAACAGATTTGCCTTGATAAGGAGCAAAGGGACCCCATCCCTCAAGTTTGGGTTGAGAAAGGCTGCTCTTTTGCACCAAGGGATTGCATCCGATGAGCGCTATGTAGAACAGAGAGAAGCGAAGCATGAATTTTTCCTCCAGGGTAGAAGTCTTATCGGCAAAATTAGAATTTCCTTGACCAAATCCTCCTTTCTTCTGGTGGTGTATATTCTCCTGAAAAATTAGTACATTAACGCGTTTTATGGGGGGAGGGGTTCCCCTCCTTAATCGTGACCGCGCACTCAACCTTGCGAAAGGTCCAGGATTTTCATAAGCTAGCGCTCGCCAGTCCCACCTGATTTGCAAGGAGTTTTGCTTGAAGATAGGAATTTTAGGTGCCGGTTACGTCGGGCTTCCTACGGGAGCTTGTTTTGCCGAGAACGGCAATGATGTTGTGATCGTCGAAAAACAAACCTCACGCTTGCAAGCCCTTCAGGGCGGACGTGTTCCCATCTTTGAACCTGGCCTACAAGAGCTAGTGACTCGCAACCAAAACGCCGAACGTTTGCGATTTGTGAGTGATCTAAGGGAAGTCGGTGATCGGGATCTCTATATGATCGCGGTGGGGACACCCCCCTTGCCCAGCGGGCAATCGGATTTGAGTCAGGTAGAAACGGCGGTACGGGAAATTGTCGCGGCTACCAAGATTTCGACCATCGTGATCCTTAAGAGCACGGTTCCTGTTGGGACGACGATGCGCATGCAGAAGCTAGTGTTGGAAGAGCTCCAACGCCTGGGGAAAAACGATCTGAAAATCGAGTTAGCTTTTAACCCAGAGTTTCTTAAACAGGGTAAGGCAGTGCAGGACACGATCAATCCTGACCGTATCGTATTGGGCGTTTCAAGTCCTCAAGCCGAGAAGGTCCTCAGACGACTCTTCAAACCCTTTAGTCGGGCAAACGATAAAATCATGATGATGGATGTGAATTCCGCTGAGATGACAAAGTATGCGGCAAATTGCATGCTTTCAACCCGGATATCCTTTATGAATGAGTTAGCGCTGCTTTGCGAAGCTTGCGGAGCCGATATCGATGCCATTCGTCGGGGGATCGGTGCGGACGCGAGAATTGGCAAATCCTTTCTCTATGCAGGTATTGGCTATGGAGGTTCTTGTTTCCCCAAGGATCTCGACGCGCTGATTTTTCAAGGTAAAGAAAAAGGCTTGGAGCTAGAAATCCTGCAAGCCGTCCTTAAACGAAACCGTCAGCAAAAGGTCTGGTTTTTTAACAAGATAAAACGCGGCTTAGGCGGGAGCGTGCGCGGTAAGACCTTGGCCATTTGGGGTTTGTCTTTCAAGCCAGAGACCGATGATTTGCGCGAATCGCCCGCTCTGGATATTATGATTAGCCTTGCGATGGAAGGTGCTACGATTCGTGCCTTTGATCCAGTCGCCATGCCCAATGCGAAGGCTATGATCGAGCGCGAGCATAGTGCAATATCCTCTCAGATTCGTTTCTGTGCAGATGAGTACGAGGGCTTGGATGGAGCGGATGCCCTCGTCTTGCTTACAGAATGGAAGGAATTCAGCACGCCGGACTTTGCGGATGTAGCGCGTCGCTTGCGTGGGAAAATCGTCTTTGACGGTCGCAATCAGTACGATGCCGCCGAGCTCGCCGCTGCAGGACTCGCCTATGTGGCCGTGGGTAAGTAAGAGCCATGTAAGAGCAGTCAGCAAGCAAAAGCGGTTGGCAAGAGGAAATGATGGCAATTCCCATGGAGAACAACGCCTTCTAGATCTTTTCCCTGTCACCGGAGACCTTCACTTTTTCGGCCCCTATTTTCCAGATCTCGCCGATAAATTCGTTCATATCTTTGGCTTTGATAATGCGACTATGACCGTACTCAGGCGGCAAGGCTTTGCGCAGGGAAGTCCAGAGGTTTCGAACGCGAGCAAAGGAGATAGGGGATAGACGTAGCGAAGGTAGGTCAATTTCACGGGAGATGACTGTTGCAGGCAGGTTAGTGGCTTTCATTAAGGTGTGGGCTGAAGCCTCCCATAATGTTTCATTCACACCGCAGTGTTTCCCAACGCGACCCTCAGCGACCAGACTCAGCAACTTCTCTGGCATTGTCAGCGCCAACTCATGCAAGAGTCCGAAGTTGCTTAGCGCCAGGATGAGGCAGGATCGAGACACTTCCACAGGCACCCCGGATTTCAACTCCGCGAGGATCCATGGATTCTGCAGCAAGCCCCTACCTATAAAGAATCCTGCGGCTTGAGGAGCTGCGCGGCGCCGCGCACGGAAGGATTCCGTCCCCATAATATCTCCTGAGCCTAATACCGGCGCGAGACACCGCCGGCTTGCCAAGTCAATCAGATCCCAGCGTGACAAGCCCGAATAGCGCTCTTGTCGGGTGCGCCCATGGACTGACAAACGGGCTAAGGGGAGTTCGGCCACTCCTAAGAGAGCGGGAAACTCGGCAGCATCATGAAAGCCAACCCTCATCTTGAGCGCGAGGCGACCAGGGCCTAATTTTGTACACAAATATCTCATTACGCTAATAAATTCTTCAGGGTCTTTTAGGATGCCGCTGCCTGCATGTTTGCCTGCAGCATTGGGTGTCGGGCACCCGCAATTGAGCTCCACGAAGGGCACGCGGTCCAGGGGTAACAGCTCGCAGGCCCGCAAGAAACTCTCAGGATCACAGGACATAAATTGAGGAATGATTGTGTAGCTCCCCAACGGGACCGGTAACATGAGTTCCGGGATAAAGGAAAACGGTAGGGTCAGCTGCGGAAAGACCTTCGTCACACGAAGAAACGGCGTGGTGGCGCCGTCCGGGTAGGAGGTCATATTTAGAAAGACGCGCATCGGGAAGGTGGTCATTCCCTCCATAGGGGCGATATGAAATAGGTCCGTTTTTGCTTCCATGGAGGAGACATAATACGAATGAGCGGGATTGTAAATGGAAAGCCCGGTGTACTGATCGTCATCGAGAGTGCCTAGCGGCGTCATCCTGAGCGTAGCGAAGGATCTCGATAACCACCCCCATCACCCTCACCCAGCGCGTTCCTGCCTAAGGACCAACCTTTCCCTGCACTTCATCTTTTAACTTGCTGAGCTCACCGCGCAATTCTTCAATCAAAGCTTGCTGCTCTTGGACGGCCCGAACGAGATGAATCTGCAGAGCAGACAAATCCGTGTCAAGATATTCGGTACCATCGATAACAACCTTGCCGACCATGCCTGGGAACACTTCTTTCAATTCCTGGGCGATAAACCCGGTTACCATTCGGTTCTTTGTTTCTTCATCGTAACCGCTCTTATCATTATAGTAGAAAGTGCTTGGTTTCAACCGGAGGATCTTATCGAGAGATCCCTCTGGCAACACGCTGATATTGCGCTTTAAGCGCCTATCCGAATAGTTGGTAAAGGCGGTGTAGCCATTGGCTGCAGGTTGTCCGTTGACTTGCAATTTGTATGTGGGGCTGGCAACTCCGATACCGACGTTACCTGCGAATCGCGACAAACTAACACTTTGCACCGGGCTGAGCTCAATAGGAGATCCCGACCAGATAGTCGCTCGTCCTGTGACGCCATATCCAGAGAAATTTTGCGTACCAGCAACGTCTAACACTAAGTTGGCGGCGCCAGACATAAAATAGAATTCACGACTTGCCGTCCCTTGAATATTCATTTCTGTGGTGATAGCGCTGGCGATTTTCTTGGTTGAATCATTGCGGCATTCCCACGCTGATGCATTAAAGTGCAGATATTGATAGGGAGCACAACTTCCAATTTTAGCCACGGTTACTGCGCCAGCACCTAAGTCGTTGGCACCGATGGTGCCATCCAAGATTTCCGTTCCCGTAACAGCAGAGGTAGCAATGTCACCAGCCGTTATCGTTCCGTCTAAGATATCGGCCGCGGTAATGGTTCCATCCAAAATCTCAGCGCCCGTGACCGCAGAGGTTGCAATGTCTAAAGCTCCGATAGTGCCGTCAAGAATATCTGTGCCTGTAATGGTGCCGTTTGTGATCATGGCAGAGGTTACGCCGCTGACCGCAAGGGAAGGCGCTCCGGTTGTGCCACCACCCGTTAAACCTGCTCCTGCAGTGACGCCCGTAATATCACCACCTGAGTCTACATCGGCAGCACAAGCCCAAGCGGTACCGTTCCATTTAAGAATATGATTGACAGTCACACAGGCAGCAATTTTTGCTGTGGTTACAGCACCAGCAGCTAAATCAAGAGAACCGATGGTACCATCCAAGATTTCGGCTCCTGTCACAGCAGAAGTGGCGATGTCTGCGGCGCCAATGGTTCCGTCCAGAATATCTGCTGCAGTAATGGTTCCGTCCAGAATATCAGCGGAAACAATTGTGCCATTGGTAATCATGGCCGAAGTAACGCCACTTACAGATAAGGTAGGGGCGCCTGTGGTACCGCCACCCGTTAGACCTGCGCCAGCGGTGACTCCTGTGATATCGCC
>JBIKVD010000483.1:0-2545 GCA_044357055.1 Oligoflexales bacterium
GGGCAGAAGCCAATGCGCTTTTCGGGGCGAGGCACGACCTTATCCCTCGCCGGCTCGCCAGACACGATTTACTTTGGGTAAAATAGGATCGGAGCCGAGGAAGCAATAGGCTCCACGAGCTGGCGCAACAGGCAGATGGCTTATTCTAGATGGAATTTAGCTACTGGTTATCAGACAAGACACTATTCAAGAAAATAGTCGAGGTTAAAGACAGTCAGGGCACCCTCATCGCCACCATCGATAAGACAGCCTACATTCGTCCGAAGTCTGAGCTTTCCTCCTGGCAAGGCGGCGCAACTACCCAAGTTAACCAGTTATAATTCATAATAAAATCAAAATTCCTTAAAGTTCTGACCAAGGCGCCGATGAGCTAAACATAGGATTCTTATGTCCAGAGGGGCTAAATGTTGTGGCTTAGCAAGAATTTAACTCTCATTGCGTTGATGGCGATGCTCGGCTGCAGCAAGAGCAAGCTTGACATAAAAACCGTTCAAAACGGAACGGAGAAACTGACGGGAGCCGCACCGCTTTTTGTCGTTAATGGTGGAGATTTCTTCACGGGGCAGACCGAAGTTCCCGTGCGCATTGCGACCGAGCCAGAAATATACTCTACTTACCGCTTAGGTTCCTATCACTACGTTGATCAAGAACCCTTCCAGGGCGAATCTTGTCAATACGGCGAATGGCTCGCCGCCAAAGACCATCCAGAACCCAAGGTGGCCTTAGCCGGGGCAGAAGAATCAGGTCAATACGTTGTTTGCCTAGATCTCAAAGATGCTTACGATAACAAGAGCCCTACCGGCTTCAGCCAACTCTTCTTGGACCGCCGAATTCCACAAGTGGAATTCGGCTTTGATTCACAAGTATTTTTACAAGCTTCTGATGACTTTATTTCCCTAGCTGGTGACGCTTTCGATCAGGATAGCGGCGTGCGGAGCATTGAAATTTCTCTGCGCGATCCACTCAATGACTTATGCCTCAATCAGAAAGAATTTTCCGCCCCTTGCCCTTATTGGATATCAGCTGGTTCAGCAAACAGTTGGAAACTCGAACTCGATAGAAACGCGTTTCAAGAAGGCCAAGAATATGAACTAGAAGCTAGAATCAAAGACGCAGTCGATAACCTAGGTTCCGCATCTACTAAGGTCAGCTTCAAGGTCTTACAAAATCTCGATGCTGCATTTAAAATTGAGCAAGGTGCAGATTTCTTCAACCAGCGGAAAATCAAGGTACAGCTGGTTCAAGACAATGGCGTCGTGGACTATCTCCTTACAGAAAATTGCGACTCGCAGGCCATGGCTGGCCTTGCATGGTTGCCCTACCCGAAAAACAAAATCATTCCCTACGAACTCACCCCGAGTAACGGAGCTAAAATTCTATGCATGAAGGTCCGCAATGAGCTGGGTCAAATTTCCGATAACGCCACCGGTACCATCACTTTGGATACTGAGAAACCAACGATCCAAATGACTATCGCTACGACCCTATTTCGCAACAGTACGGCAGGAGCTAGTACACATTTTTCAGGACAGGCCAATGAGCTGGTCTCGCAACTACAATCATTGCAGTTTAGTTTGCAAGCAACGGGTGGCAACTGCCTCAATACGAATAAATCCGCCTTTGATGCGACCTGCCCTCACGCCATTTCCTTGAACAACCCTGCAGCTTGGAGCTTTAATGTCCTAGACAACCTTTTTGTGGACGGTAGCAGCTACCAATTGAGCCTGTCAGCAACGGATGCTGCTGGCAATCAAAGCGATGCGACTTCAGCCAGTTTTACCTGGGACCAAGACCGGGCTCCGGTCGTCGCGGATAGTGTCTACCCAGATCTGGCAGAAGACACGTTCACCAGCCTGACTCTAGCCTATAGCGATGCTGATGGAGATCTCGCACAAAGCTGTACGGTGAACCTCATCCAGGGCCTTGAGTCCGTGCAGCCCTGTAGCTGTAGCAATGGAGTTTGTACGGTTGGGCTACGCGGAACCATCAATTTTTATGGCGCCGCAAGCTTCAACTATAAAGTGACGACACTGGGCGTCGAATCAAATGTTGCAGTCGCATCATTCACGGTAACTGCCGTCAATGACGGTCCAAGCATTTCTGATGTCGGAGCCCAAAATATTGCCGAAGATGCCACCACAGGCCCCTTGGCATTAACAATTTCGGATGTGGAAACCAATTTGAGCTGTGCCACTTCTCTTAGTGCCTCCAGCAGTGATCTGGCCCTGGTGCCAAACACCAATATTGTGTTTGGCGGCCTAGCTCCCAATTGCAGCGTCACGGTAACCCCAGTCGCCGCTAGCAATGGGATTAGCACCATTACACTGACAGTTAGCGATGGAAGCCTGCAAACAAGCGATGCCTTTATCTTGACGGTTATAGGTGATAATGATGCGCCGACGATTTCCGATGTGGCTAACCAAACCATCAACGAAGATGCGAATACTGGTGCTTTAGCGGTGAACATCGCCGATATCGATAGCACCTTGACCTGCGCTGGTAGCCTGAGCGCGGCTAGCTCCGATACCACTTTGTTACCGGTTGC
>JBIKVD010000178.1:0-8756 GCA_044357055.1 Oligoflexales bacterium
TATTTGATTACTTCGCCTCTCTTCGCGAATAGACATTTGGGGGTTCGGCCAGATTACCAAGACTATTTGCAGCGACCTTCGGGAATAGTTTAAGAAGGACGAGAGAGAATGACGCCTAAGCCCTAAAAATTAAAACACATAATCAATCCACCAGGAATACGCTTGCCCTGGTCCAATGGTCCGTTCCAGATAAGGTTCCCAGGAAATGGTATGTTGGTTACCCCAGATGGCAAAGAAATCCGGGGTGTAGCTGCCCACGGCACCGATAAGACCAAGTTTTGGGTGCCGCTGGACAATGGAGAGAGGACCTTGCGCATGATGATTTAGTGACAGAAAGTGTCCCTTTTGCCAAGGCCATGCTTTGCGATAAAGGAATCCCATTGGCCCCAATTCATAGGCAGA
The DNA here is from genome assembly GCA_044357055.1 of Oligoflexales bacterium. GTDB lineage: Bacteria > Bdellovibrionota_B > Oligoflexia > Oligoflexales > JBIKVD01 > JBIKVD01. The sequence continues at coordinate 403 of JBIKVD010000178.1, forward strand.
ATCATCAATGGGATCGATGCTGGCGTTGATTCTGCAAAGCTCATTTTCTTTTGGTTGTGGATAGAAGGGGTGAGGAAACCATCGCATCGGAAGCAGGTTGCTCCCAAGGTTTTCTAGAACCGTTTCCGAGCGAATCGTTCGTGCATGTAAGGTAAGGGTTCTTCGGAGTTTCACCTGCCACAGATCGAATTGATGATGGGTCAAGAAGGTGACGGATGCTGCTTCGCGCTGTATTTTCCAAGTACACGGCTCCGTTATGGTTTTGTTGTGTTGGTTACAAACGCCAATGCCCAAAATTAAAGCATTTTCTTGGCCAAAGTTTGGTTCTTGGAGCGGCTGAAGGTTGAATGCATCGGGTATTCCTTGTCCATCAAACCAATTGAACTCATCTGGGTAAGTGGGACCCGAGAGGAGATTCCCAACTTTGTGGTCGATCACTTGAAAGATGTAGCCTCCCGTGCAGTAGCGGACGCCGAAGCGGTCCCTGTCTGCGATGGGATCTAGGATTTGAACCTCGAGGGTCTCATTTTTGAGTGAATACATGAACTTTGTTACCTCCACGGATTTTTTGGACTTTGGACACCTCTCGTGAAGCCCTCCTAAGGGTCGCTCCCCTTAGTCCAGATGCGTGTAACCGTGATCACCGGGTGATGAGGATCGTGGAGTATTATCGAGACCATTGGCAGACAAGCCCGTGGAGCCAAATCCACCTAATCTTCGTCCACCCACTGGCAGTGTTGGTAGGCGAATGACTAGCTGACAAACCATCTGCGCTATACGGTCCCCTTTGCGGACTTGGAAGGGTTCTTTCCCATGATTGACGAGCAAGACACAAATTTCATCACGATAATCGGCATCAATGGTGCCTACCCCGTTCGCCAGGGAAATATGATGTTTAGCCGCTAGCCCGGACCGTGCCCTGATCTGTAATTCCGGAATCAACATGCCTTCAAGGCTGCCGTGGACCGGGTTGTCCATCCCAGCCCCAGCGTTTAGATTTCTGTACGATGCTGAAGAACTGTCTAGACCTACAATGCGAATGCCAGTGGGGACTTTAGCAACGGCACCCGGTTCAATCAAAAGGTCCGTGCGGCTTTTGAGATCTGCCGCGGCAGACTGAGAAGACATGTATTCCGGTTCGAGGCTAGGCTCATCGAATTGAAAGAGAAACATGCGAAAGGAACCTTATCAATGAGTGGGTTTCTGCCCCAGGGCATCCTTCCGACTTAGTTTGATCCGGCCTTGTCGGTCGAGGTCAATGACTTTGACGATGACCTCCTGGCCCTCCTTCAGAATATCATCGACTTTCTCGACACGCCCTTCTGCTAGTTGGGAAATATGCAACAAGCCTTCTGTTCCAGGCTTGATCTGGACAAAGGCCCCAAAGTCAACAATACGAACTACAGTTCCCAGATAGATGCCGCCCAGCTCGGGGCTAGCCACCATGGAGCGAATCATCGACTTTGCAGCTTCTGCGGAAGTGGCATCAGGAGCAACGATATGCACGACGCCGCTATCCCCGATGTTAATGCGAGCGCCTGTATCAGCAATAATGCTTTTGATATTCTTGCCGCCGGGTCCGATGATGTCGCGGACTCTATCCTCTTCCACCTTGAGGTAAAAGATCCTTGGAGCATAAGCACTAATTTCCTGCGGCTCATTAATCGCGGCATTCATTTTATCAAGGATAAAACGTCTGCCGGAATTAGCTTGCTTCAGGGCTTGTGCCATGATCTCGGAATCTAGCCCTTCGACTTTGATGTCCATCTGCAGTGCGGTAATACCTCTGCTGCCGCCGCAAACCTTAAAGTCCATATCGCCCAGGTGATCTTCGTCGCCCAGAATATCTGAAAGGACTACATATTTACCATTCTCTATGATCAATCCCATTGCAATGCCGGCAATAGGATCGGTGATAGGTACGCCAGCATCATAAAGGGCCATGGTCCCTGAGCACACCGTCGCCATGGACGAGCTGCCATTCGACTCCAAGACTTCTGATACCAAACGAATGGTGTAGCCGAATTCCTTCGGATCAGGAAGGGCGCGTGTTAAGGCTCTTTCCGCAAGTGCGCCGTGTCCAATTTCTCTGCGACCAGGTGCCCGTGCCGGTCGCGCTTCGCCAACCGAGAAGGGTGGAAAATTATAGTGAAGCAAAAAGCGGGTGGTTTGGCTTATCTTCGACATGATTGTATCAATATACTGTTCATCATCGGCGCTACCAAGCGTAACGGTTGCCAAGGCTTGGGTTTCGCCACGCGTGAATAAAGAGGAGCCGTGGGGACGGCTCAGTACTTTGGTTTCACAGGTGATTTTACGAATATCTTCTGGTCCTCGACCGTCAATGCGTTTTTTGGTGGTTAATACGAGGTCGCGTACATACTGATACTTGATGTCTTCGTATATTTTTCCCAGCTCTGTTTGAATTGCGGAGCTGCCCTCAGGATTTAGCTCAGTAGCAAGACTGGTGCCTAGCAAATCGAGTGCCTTGTTGCGGGCTTTCTTATCCTGCATGGTGTAGAGGTCTTGCAATACCGACCAACTGGCCTGCTTTGCCTGGGCATAGAGGGCTTTGTCAAATGCAGGTGGAGTAAATTCGCGTTTAGGCTTGCCGAATTCTCGCCGTATTTCATCTTGCATGGTGAAGAAAGGTTCCATGAGCTTATGACTGTAGTTAATCGCTTCAATCATTTTCTCTTCGGAGAGGAAATTTGCCCCTGCTTCGACCATGACCACTGCACCGGGTTTCCCACCAATGGTCAAATCTAAATCACCTTCTCCATTTTTTGGATCAAGGTAGAACTGGCCATCCTTAAGGCCAACATGCAATCCCGCAATGGGTCCGTTAAAAGGAATATCGCTAGCCGCCAGCGCTGCACTTGCGCCGACCAGCGCTAATGGATGAGGGTGGTGCTCTCGGTCGTAAGACATGACGGTAACGGTTATGGTCGTTTCATTTACATAGCCCTCTGGAAACATCGGCCGCAAGGTCCTATCGATGATACGAGCCGATAACATTTCCAAGTTGCCCGGTCGCGTCTCGCGTTTTAAGAATCCCCCAGGAATCCGCCCTGCAGCATATCCTTTCTCAATATAGTCGACCGTTAAGGGAAAGAAATCCAGACCGGGTTTGGGACTGGGCGCACTGCATACGGCGACCAGGACCTGCGTCTCACCGCAGGAGACCATGACAGAGCCATCGGCTTGTTTGGCGAATTTTTGAAATTCAAAGCGGTAGGTTCGGTCGGCGATTTTTACTTCTTTTACAATGGACATTCGTTCTCTTCCTTCAAGTGGATTTCGGTTCGTTTTTTACCGAGCTGTTCGGGTCATCTCTCCCATGGGAGACGCTTCCGAAGATTCGTTCTTTCTCACTAATTTTGACCCAGTTAATCTATGGCTTAAGTGGTGATTATTCAAGAGATGAATGACAGCATGTCGATATGGCGTTGTGAGGGTGAGGTGTTTTCGAAGGCCAGGGGTCCATGATCTCATTTTATAGACAATTCATTCACCCATAATGGCGGCTCAATCGTGAGCGATGGGAAACAAGTCTGCGGGTCACAGACCAAAAGTTCGTTGGCATGAGAATGTGGGCAGAAAAATATAGCAGAAAGAATGCGGCAGAATTAAGAATGAATCAGAATCTATAAGGCTGGGAGACTACTTTCGTAGCCCCAAGTCGCTAATCAACTTCTTATAGGAATCAAGATTGGTCGATCGCAAATATTTGAGGAGTCGCTTACGGTGGCCTACCATCTTCAACAGGCCCAAGCGAGAATGATTATCTTTCTTATGGCTAGCAAAGTGACCCTTCAAGTAACCAAGACGGCTCGTGATCAAAGCGATCTGGACTTCAGGCGATGAGGTATCGGTGTCATGTCGACGAAATTTTGCAAGGATGTCTTCTTTAAAAGCTTTGTTCAGAGCCATGGCTGCTTAGCCTTCCTAACGTAAATGATCTAAATTATCGGTCCACAGCATCGTTGCCGGAAAAACACGTCTCTATCGTAATAACGCTGATCAGCGCTCTAAGCTCTTTATCAATAGATCGCCCTCCCTGCAAGCGCTCAATCTGTCAGCATCACGCAGGATGGGCACCTCACAGAGCCTTGGTGGGCACCATACTTGTCGTGTTGGGAAAATGTCAATAAAAAAGATAGCCCATAGGATGGCCCATTCGCAAAAGTCATCAAATTATAAGTAGCTAATAATTATCATAATAAACTGAAACAATGGATTTTGCTCAAAAAATAAGCTATAAGGTGATCAGCGATATCTGGGATGAATGAGATCCGCCTTTAGTGGACCTACTTCTGATTCCTGAGCATAGGTAGTGCGGGTCTTTGGCAATTATTTTGACGGGGGAGCTATGCAAACGTGCTTTAAAATTGGTGACAAAGCAGTTCATCCAGCCCATGGGGTTGGAGTGATCAAAGGCATCGAGAGTAGAAACATTGCTGGCAGCCGCCAAGATTTTTATTTAATTAAGATTATGGCATCGGGAGCCACGGTAATGGTTCCTATTGACGGAACCTCCAAAGCGGGTATGCGAGCTTTAACCAGTGGCACAGATATTGACGGTGTACGAAGGATCTTAGAGACTCCAGGAAAAGTCTCTCAGACAACTTGGAACCGCCGATTTCGCGGTTTTAATGACAAACTTCGCACGGGATGCCTCAATGACGTGGCTGAAGTTTTTAGGGACCTGTGGTGCTTAAAAGCAGATAAAGAATTGTCTTTTCAAGAGAAAAAGATGTTGGACAAGGCTCGATATTTTTTAGTCAATGAAGTGAGTGCCTCCACGGGACGACCTCGGACCGATATTGAAGTTGAGTTGCAGACTTGGGTGGGTCATCCCTAGTATCGTCCCTTCATGATAGTATGACCTGAATTTAAGGTTTTTTTGACTCCTTAGCAGGATCAAGGACAAAGCACCATTTATTCCTGAATTTTCGTCTTTCGCCCAGCAGGCTTAATAGTATGGAATTGATCAACATAATGGCTGCCAGTCTGGATGGCCACATTGGTCAAAACCCAGATGAGACTGATCAGGAACGTTTAGCAGTGGGCTTCCTGTCCGAGGAGGATCACCAAAATGTTGAGCAACAATTGCGGTCGGCTGATGCAGTGATTCTGGGTGCACAGTCTATGCGTCTGAGTCCTGGGCCGTGGATTCCGGCAAATGCCTCCCTTACATCCTTTAAAACCAAATGGATCGTGGTTACCGCTTCTGGACTCGACTTGAGCCACCCCTTTTGGCAAGAAGCCCGCGTCCCCAGGTACCTCGCGAGTACCAATGAATCTTTACGCGACACTTGCGAGCAGAATCAGATTGGATTTCTAGGGCTACCTGGCACTTCGGAAGTTGCTTGGGCAAAAAATCTTTATCAATCGCTCGCAGACCTTGGCTGTCAACGCGTCCTCCTCTTTGGCGGAGGTCACATAAATCGTTGGTTTTATGAGGCAGATTTAGTAGATGAGCTGCACCTGACCTTGTGTCCCTTTGTGGTCGCTAACCCTGATGCGCCTCGCTTGGTTGCCAATTCTTTGTCGGTACCCAAAAAATTTTGGTTGGTCTCTTTTGAAGCCCATAAAAATCATGTTATCTTAAGATATAGAACATCCAAGCATTGAAACATGTATTCCCTGGCAGCGTGGCCAGCGCTTAAGTGCGGTGGCAATCTGCATTGGATCGGGCGAATAACGTATTGGAAGGGGAGCCTCCATGGGCTTGAGAATCAGAACCAACATTCAGTCGATGATTGGCCAGCGTCACCTGCGGGATACGGGGTTCCGGGTTCAGGATACGACGGAACGTCTCTCCTCAGGCAAGAGAATCAATAAGGCCGCCGACGATGCAGCGGGATTGGCGATTTCGGAAATCCTTCGTGCCGATATACGCTCGATGGGCCAAGCAAAGCGAAATGCCAATGATGCGGTTTCCTTGATCCAGGTGGCTGAGGGCGGATTGAATGAAACAGCCAATATTTTGATCAGACTCCGTGAACTTTCCATCCAAGCCGCATCAGATACCATAGGGCCCAGGGAGCGCGCTTACCTCAATGAAGAGTTCTTTGCTCTCAAGGACGAGCTTGACCGTATCGCGCTAACGACAGAGTTCAATGGCACGAGACTATTGACGGGTAATGGCGATGTGCCAGAGTCCATGTTAAAGGACCACACGTATTCGCCACTCGAAATTCAGGTAGACAAAAACTATATCCCGGATGTCGATAGTATTGAGATGCCCAATCCCGTGAACATCATTAAGCTCGACTTAAGTCAGCTAAATGTTCGCACGGAGGGAGAGGGATCTTTAGAGTTAGGTTCTGTGCAAAGTGAAGGTGGTACCACGGTTGTGACCAAACAGCAGGCGCAGGGTGCGATCGCCAGCTTGGATGCAGCCTTACATAAGGTTGCACGTTACCGAGCTTATTTGGGTGCGCACCAAAACCGCCTCATGTCCACAGATCGCAACTTGGGCATAGCCATCGAAAATCTTTCTTCAGCGAATTCTCGGATCGTGGATGCGGATTTCGCTTATGAGGCCGCCGAATTAACCCAGAACTCTATATTGCAGCAAAGCGGCGCTGCCGTTCTTGCTCAAGCCAATCAATTGCCTTCTATTGCTCTAAAATTGCTGCAGTAAAAGAATGCTCTTTAGTTGAGCCAATAGCAGTCCCCCAACCGATCGTCTGTTCCCGCCCAAATTTTGACAATGTTAGTCAGAGCATTGACGGCTAAAAGGAACAGGTATATTGACTGAGGCAAATTCTTCCTAACGAACTTCCTATAGGTTTCTGCGTAACTCTCATCCAAACAAGAAACTCATAAAAAGCGTAATCTTTTCAAGCTGGGCACATTTATCAGCAAGCTTGATGGACTTGGCTTGAGCCTTGCAAGGTAAGCTCAGGATGAAAAGAATAGAAGTGTGTACATCCATGTTTGGCACGGGCGAACTCTTTATGCAGGCATTGGGCAGGTTTTATGGTTAAAAGCATCTATACCCCAGCTTCAGGCGCTCTTGCCGCAGAGAAGAGCATGGAAGTGATTGCCAATAATCTTGCCAACATCAACACGGTAGGGTTTAAAGGTGACCAAGTTACCTTCAAAAAAATGTTAGCGGAACCGGAAAAATACTATCAGACCCCTTTTCCTCCGGCAGAATATAAAACGGACTATTCGGAAGTCTTGCCTCTTAAGGGCAATGAAATAAACTATGTGGGAGTCGATGGCGTACATCGAGATTTTACGCAGGGCCCGCAGGTTATAACTAATAATTCCTTGGACCTGATGATCGAGGGAGACGGTTTCTTCGCTGTGTCGACTCCAGAGGGTATGCGCTATACCAGATCAGGAGATCTTACTCTAAACCAAGACGGTATACTGGTAACGAAGGCTGGCGATCCGATCCAAGGGGAGAATGGCGCCATTTACGTGCGAGGTCATGAGTTTTCGGTCAATGACATGGGTGACGTTAGTGTTGGCGGCCGTTTCAGGGACCGAATTGCTGTTTTTGCCTTTGACAAACCCGAGCAACTTGAGCGCGTGGGAAACAATTACTATTTTTATGGTGGTTCTGAGACTGAGATGCGGCGCTCAGAGGATTCGCAGATTTTTCAGGGGTCACTAGAAGGCTCAAACGTCAATGCGATGCGAAATCTAACGGATCTCATCCTCACGCATCGGTCCTACGAGGCCTATAACAAGGCGATTAAAAATTACGACTCGATGATGGAAAAAGCGAATAATGAATTAGGACAGGTCCGCGGTTAAGTTAGCGACTTAGGAGAAGGAGTCAGATCATGATGAGAGGTTTGTTTACAGCTGCGACGGGCATGGAGGCGCAGCAAGTTAACATCGACACAATCGCTAACAACTTAGCGAACGCCAACACCACAGCTTTCAAAAGATCGCGAGCAAACTTCCACGACCTGCTCTACCAAACCTTGCGGGCCCCGGGACAGAGTTCCACCAGCGGCTCAGTCGTTCCAGGAGGAATACAGATTGGTGCAGGTGCCAAGACCTCTTCCGTGGACAAGATGTTTGCCCAAGGAGCCGTTCGCATCACAGATCGCCCCCTTGATATGATGGTGGAAGGCGATGGTTACTTCCAAGTCGAGCGCAATGATGGAACCATGGCCTACACCAGAGATGGTCATTTTTCCACCGACAACGCAGGTCGTTTGGTTACAGCAGATGGTTTTCCCGTCGTTCCAGAGATCGTGGTTCCAGCTAACGTTCGCGCAGATCAAGTCAACATAGGAATGGACGGAGTCGTCTCCGTAAAGCTGGGTCAAGAGACGCAGGAAATTGGTCGCATTGAATTGGCCACCTTTGTCAATCCGGTA
>JBIKVD010000484.1:0-2531 GCA_044357055.1 Oligoflexales bacterium
TGCGTTTCGGCGATAGATTCAGCACAAGTTGCTAGTTTGTAGACTGTCTGACAATAAATGAGAAAACTGTCGCGCCAAAATAGCAAGGCATTGGGCGCGAGATCATCGAGGAAATCTAGGTCTCCAGTCACCCAGGCTATGGCTTCCGTTGTAGTGAGACGATTCAATTGGCGATTGTAAGGCGGACGCAAACTTTTTATCAAGCGAGCTTCAAGCATGCATGCTTCCGTGTGATGACGCGTCGGCAGAAATTTGACATCGGCAACTTGAGTAAGCATGGTATTGAGATGGGACCCTTTCGTTTGCTTGCCCGTAAAATAAGACATCACTCGTCGCTTAAGATTCTTTGCCTTGCCGACATATAAGACCCTCTGGTGATGATCCAGGTGCTGGTAAACACCCGGACTCTCGGGCAGATCTAAGGCCTCCGGCAAAAAATTTCGGTAGGACTTTTCCCGTGATCGGGTCGTCAGCTGATTCTGCCAATGGGAGACGGCCCCAACATTGTCGATGTTTTGAGTCTGCAAAATTTGCCTAAATTGATTCCAGATGGCAGAGCTAGCCTTGGCATGCTCAAGGGCGCTGTTTTTTGTGAAAGGCTCGAGGGCTAAGAATCCTGCCAGGGCTATCAAACTATGGCTTGGCAACTCAGGCATTAAACGCCGGGCGACCTTATGCAGACATATGACCTTCACCTGCTCGGGGACGACAAAACCGCTTCGGGTTAAAAAGCCTAGCTCGAATTGGGCGTAGTGAATCACAATGGCCTGCAGCTGTTGACAGGCGCTTATAAATTCCTCCAGCACCATAGACAGAGGCCTACCTTCCTCCTCCAAGCGCTCGGTGGTAATCCCGGTCATCTTAGCGACTCGAGGTGGGAGTTTCGTCTCCACGGGAAGCTGGATGAGATAATGACGGCTAGAGACCAGCTTATCAGCGGCAAAAACCTGCCAGGCCATTTCAATAATGCTTCCAGCACTATGGGAGGATGAGGTGCATTGCAAATCAACCACGCACCAGGATTCTGTAGAAAAATTAGCTGGAATTTCGGCGGACACTCAATCCTCTAGCTTTTTCATCGGGTGCGCTGGAGTCTAGCCCTTCGTCTTCTCCTCCACAAGACTGAGGAGGCTTTCGAGTCGGCCTCGTTCCTGAAAAGTAGAGCGAAGTTTTTTCGCATGATAGAGTGCTTCCTTGTTCGTTGCCGACATCCTGCTGCGCCGCGACAATTTGACATCCGACGGGCTTTTTTAGGAGTTGAAAAATGTCATCCATCATCCTTCACCCCGCTCAAGAACGAGGAGCCGTGGACTTTGGCTGGTTAAAGAGTTTTCACAGTTTTAATTTCGGACAATTTTTTCATCCCGAGCGCCTGGGCTTTGGGGCCCTCAGAGTCATTAACGATGACTGGGTCGCTCCCGGGAAGGGTTTTGAGACTCATTCCCATCGCAACATGGAAATCGTCTCGATCCCATTGAGCGGTCAGCTGTATCACAAGGACAGTATGGGAAATGAGGGTGCAATCCATGCAGGGGATGTTCAACGCATGAGTGCAGGGACAGGAGTTTCTCACTCCGAATTCAATCCTTCCCCGGTGGATCAGGTCAGTTTTCTACAAATCTGGATCGAACCCTCACAGCGAGAGATCGCGCCTGAGTACGAACAAAAAAGTTTCGACCTAAGTACAGAGGGTTTACACCAACTTGTTTCTCCCGATGGCCGCCATCACTCCTTGAAAATCCATCAGAACGCGGCCATTAGTCTGATAAAGGCCCACAAGGCCCAAGTTCTCCCCTACAAGCCGATGCTAAATCCCGACCAGGCGAATGCCACCAGCCGGATGGGGTGCTATTTCTTTGTACTCAAAGGCTCTGGCCTGTTACGAACGGATAAGTTTAAGCAGGCATTCTCCCAAAGAGATGGGATGGCCGCCGTGAAAGGTGATATTTATAATTTTGAATTTTACGAAGCTGGAGAAATTCTTATCCTCGAAGTTCCCGTGCCTTCTTAAGCACAACGATTTTTGGCCCTGAAAAAACATCCTTTCAAGGAAAGACCTTCTATGAAAATTATCGGTTTATGCGGCAGTTTGCGGGCTAAATCCATCAATCTCGCGCTTTTGAAGCAGCTGCAAACGCTCATGCCTGCTGGCGACGAGCTCATGATTGCCACCTTGCATGATATTCCCATGTACAACCCAGACCTAGAAACCTCAGCGGGCTTCCCGTCGCCGGTGAACGAGCTAGCTAAGTCCATCAGAGAGGCTGATGCCATCCTGTTTTCTACGCCCGAATACAATTACTCCATACCCGGCGTGCTGAAAAACACTCTCGATTGGCTCTCTCGCCTTCCCAACCAGCCTTTTGCTGGAAAGACCGCTGCTATCTTAGGCGCAAGCCCCGGAAAACTGGGCACCGCCAGGGCCCAGTATCACCTACGTCAGGTGGGAGTGTTTCTCGACCTGCATTTTCTGAACAAACCAGAAGTCATGATCGGCGAAGCTCACCTGGCCTTTGATGAGGCAGGTAAGC
>JBIKVD010000485.1:0-2530 GCA_044357055.1 Oligoflexales bacterium
CAAACGGACGTCGTTTTTATTACAGCAGGGCACCACAGCAAAGCGAAGCAGGTCGCTCCTGGTGCCTCCCTCGCCACCGCCAGCACCCTAGATCTTTACCCCCGTTTGGTAGAACGAAACCGCATGCTTGATGAGGTCATGCAATCCTCGAGATACTATGTGGATTGGACTGGCTACACCTTGGCATCAGGAGCGATGTACGGTGCCTCAGTGGCAGGAGCTGGAACCTTAATCGTCGGGGGTATTGGGCTTATTGGTGCTGGCGTGGTAGGGGCAATTTATGTAGCAGCCGCGGCCAATTCTGCGGAACTAGGCATCATCGTCGGAACGGTTTTGGCCGGCGGCGGGGCCTGGATGATCGGTCAAGGCATAGAGGTAGGTAGCGCCGGGACATCAAGGGCGGCACATTTGCGCAAGCAGGGTCTGGATCGTTCCGTTGGCTTTCGCTTCTTGCGCTATATTCCCGACAGTTTCACGCTCCATTGGGATCCCCAGCAAAAAGAATCATCGATTGAGGAAGCACTCGTCGTGCTCGATTCTCTTAAGCCCTCTCCCGACGCCCCCACTCAGCCGGGAGCCAATGGCAAAAGGCCTAATGCAAGGCTGAGTCTCAGCCCTAGTGATCGACTGACGCGAATGGCCGCACAAACGCTCGCGAAAGGCCCCCTATTTCATGAGCCTGATGTTTATTTGACCGAACAATCCCTGTCCCGAGGAGAGGCCAAGGAGATTTGTCATATCATGGGCATCATGCTAAAGACGACTTTCGCCCAACCCCGTGCGGAGATGGTGCGGAGTTGGCTCAATACGAGAGATTGGGGCCTGGTGGCCAAGCAAGAGAATTCGGTTTGGACCTTGGATAGTCCCTGTTCTCGGTTTGCCCTGGATAGTCGTCGGCTACTCAAATCTGATGCTTGCGAGCATTTGGCTTTGGTGGGCTGTCTGCTAGAGCAGCAAAAGCCTCGCGACTAAGGCTATTAAGTTACATTCTCAAGAAAGCAGAGTGAGGTTCCCATGGATTCTATGTGGAATAACGATTTTGATAGATTCGTGGCTCACTATTCTCAACGACAGTCCCCTCGGGCATCGCGTTGCGAACCTGAAGTAGGCATTGAGTATTTGGGTGCGGATATGGGGCGTGAGTCTGGATTCCAGCGGGTCGCTATACACCATGTGATCCTCCCGCCTGGAAGGCGGACTTCCTTGCCCCATGCCGAGAGTTTGGAAGAGGAATTCGTTCTGGTCTTAGACGGAGAACCAGATCTATGGCTTAACGGCTTTCTTTATCATCTCCAAGTTGGTCACGCCGTTGGATTTCCGGCTGGTACCGGCGTTGGCCACAGTTTTATCAATAACTCAGGATCTGATGTCCAACTTTTGGTGGCGGGTGAACGGACCAAGCCGAAAAACCTCTGCGCCTTTCCTGTTAATCCTGAAGTCAAACATTCCTCAGAAATTTGGTGGACGGATGCGCCGAACCATATCTTAGGGCCTCACCAGGGACGGCCAGGACCCTTGAAGCCGGACGAAGTGGGGACCTTTCCCAGCGATTGTGTGGTCTATTGCCCCGCGCTTGAACGCCGGTCGGCCTCTTTCTCCTATCCGGGCGACACGGAAACCTTTGGCGAGGGCATTCGTTTGACCAATATCTTGGGTCTAAAGGCGCTCGGGATTAACTTCGAATATCTCGCTCCGGGAAAGAGGAGCGCTTACCCTCACGCGCACACCCATGAAGAAGAATTTGTTTTTGTCATAGAGGGCACCGCAACCGTCTGGATGGATGGTTTTACCAGGGAAATAGGGCCGGGAGATTTCGCTGCTTTCCCGTCCAATACAGGAATAGCTCATGTGATTATCAATGATTCGGACCGCGATGTGATTTATCTTTGCGTTGGGGAAACAGCTGAATTTCCTGACGAAAAGCTGACTTATCCTTTAAATGCCATCAGAAATGAAGAAGGCCGGAAAGCTGGATGGCTTTGGGAAGATGCTCCCACTGGTCCACAGGGGCCGCACCCTGGTCTACCAAAAACTTTGAGGCGCAAATAAATTTTTAGGCTGATCTAGCAAGGACGCTGATCTTTAGCCAGAACTCTATACCGAGCTTAACCAGACGCATCTAACGAGATGCATTAACCAGACGTCGCCTGTCGATGGGATTCCTCGACCAGCTCTTTGAGAGTGAGCAGGCCCTTTTCAAAATCCGCACCCAGCATCTGATCCATGTCGATGAAAAGGTACATTACCTTTGCAACAAAACCATCATTATTTCCCTTGTAGCGCCAGGTAACGAGGGTGGGGTCCACATCTCCGTTCACTTCCCAAGCTGTTTCGCTTGTGGCGGTAAAGGGGCTGAGAAACTCCAGCTTGAGGTCAATGCGTTTGTTCGGCTGGACTGCAGTGATAGTCATGCGTCCGGATCCAACATCGTCATTTCCCTGCCAAGTATAGGTAGCTCCTAAGGTTCCGGGCTCCCCACTGACCGTTTTCTGCAAATTCGGATCTAATTTGGCCCAAGGGGACCAACTAT
>JBIKVD010000179.1:0-8719 GCA_044357055.1 Oligoflexales bacterium
GGTGCCAGGACCAAGAGGGATTCAGGATTGGATATTTCTTTGGGTAAATTCCAGCTTTGCAAGACCTCTATCGGTGTCCCGGCCTCATTGAGGCGGCTGCGGTGAATTTGCCGGCATTTTTGCGAGACCCAATAAGCCTCACCTTGATGCAGCGTTAATTCACTCAAGTCACATTCTTTGAATGCCTCGGGCAGGGTCCATACGGCGACGGGCAAGAGATCGATAGCCTTCTCCAGGCCACCACCTTGCTGGTTTAGGGGCGCAAGCGCCGGCTCAAGGAGTTCACTAGACTTTAGAACTGAGCTGCGGCCAATAGGAGCAAATTCGACGATCATTCCCGGATCCCGCTCTTTTGCCACCAAGAGATGGCCTTCTTTGAGAACAACGAGACCTTCTCCTAAGGCGTTTGACTTGCCCTTTGCTTTTCCACCGACCAGCTGGGAAAGATAGGGATAGAAATTCAATCGCCAATGGTTTTGGTACGCACCACTCAGCGAAAATAGATGCAACAAGCCAGTGGATTCCTGCAACAAGAGGGTTTGCTCACCGACCACAGCCACGCCTTCCCATTGGCTGGTTAGTGTTTTATTCACTTTTCGACAGGCCGCCGAGGTCTCCGACCGGCAAGGAAGAAAACTATCTTCCAGTTTCTCGGCAAAACTGGTTTGGGAAATGTCTGTAAGATTGCCATCACTCAGCCATTTAGCGCTTAGCCATTTACCATCCCGATCAGAAACCCCTATAAAGGTTTTTTCTTGTTCATTCATCCAAGCCAGGCCCGACAACTCCAGGATCGGTAGCGAATAGACCTGCAAGACTTTAAGCATGGGACCTGTCCGAGGCAGCCATAGACTGATTTGGCCGATCAAAACCAGTAGGATCACCGATAGACTCAAGATCACAATACGCCAGAGGGTTTGCTTGCGAGTTTCTTTGCGTTCTAAAGCCATGATGTTCTCGCCCCTTTTAGGTCCCGAGTCTTTCGGTCGGATAGAAGATGCTCAGTTGCGCTTTTTCATCATAGGCCATCAGCTGCCCGTGCATCGCATCGTAGCGTTTATCCGTTAGATCTCTCACATTGATCACAAAGGAAGTGATCCCATCGTAGCTGCGGGAACTGACGACGTCGAATCGCCCGACGGAGTCCTGCAAGATTTTCTGCATCTCCAGAACCGAAGAAGTTTTTGCGGTATTGAAGGTAACGATAGCGAATTTCCTCACCCCGAGACCCAGCCAATGCATTTTCGAGCGGAAAAAGGAAAACCCCAAAAACACCGAGACCAGGGTAAAGGCAATCAGGAAATGACCCGTTGCACAGGCGATGGCGATACCTAGAGCAATCACCACGAAGGTCACATCTTCCGAACGCTTCACTGGCGTGCGAAACCGAACGAAGGCGAGAGCTCCAATCAGTCCAATCGAAATCGACAAACTGAATTGAATCATCCAAAAAATGCTGGTCAAAGAAGGAGTGAGGAGCACGAGAGCCCGCGACAAACTAGAATCCTGGGGCTCATTGTCTTGGAAATAGATGTTGTACACGGCGCTCAAGATAAGCCCAAAGCACAAGGAAACTAGTAAGGTAATTAGAAACTGCAAACTATTGGCCTGGGAAAGGCCTGTGATGCTTTCCATTTCCACCGCACCCCGAAGGGTGGCTTCAAATTCTTCCACAACTGTGTCCTTTCAGCCCATCATCCTAGCCAACGCAAATCCCTACAACGATGCCTTCGGATGTCAGTGGGAATCCATAAAGACTATGACTAGGTAAATTCTGCTCAGCCCCTTTTACTTGGCCGTGGTGCTTAACTCTCGGATCCTTGATCCGACCTTATAGAGTGCAAAGCAATAGGAGTAGGATCATGGATTTGCAGCAAGTGCTAAACGCCTGTGTTCGTGAAGGTGCTAGCGATATTATGATCAAAAGTGGCTGTCCCCCGAAGTTGCGTAAAGACAGCGACGTTATCGCGCTCAAAGGGGCTGACAAAGTTACGGACGAAATTTTAACACAGTGGCTGCAGGTTATGATGCCTAAGCATTTACGCGAACGTTTAGAAAAAAACGGTGACGTCGATTTTGCTTACAAAGATCAAGGGGGCCAAAGATATCGGGTTAGCCTTTTCCGGCAACGGCAGAAATTCGGCATTGTCATGCGCGTGATTTCCAATTACATCAAAACCATGGAGGAACTTCAGCTCCCTGACATCCTCAAAAAATTTGCTTATCTTAAGAGAGGACTGGTCCTCGTTACGGGCGCCACAGGCAGTGGCAAGACAACCTCCCTAGCTGCCATCTTGCAAAAAATCAATCTCGAAAGAGCCACCCATATCATCACGATCGAAGATCCCATTGAATATTGGTTCCAAGATGCCATGTCGATCGTCAATCAACGCGAGGTGGGTATCGATACCCAGTCTTTCAGCAGGGCCCTACGAGGCGCGCTGCGACAGAACCCTGATGTCATACTTGTGGGAGAGTTACGGGATCAAGAGACGACGGAAACGGCGCTCATGGCCGCGGAAACCGGGCACTTGGTTTTTGCGACTTTGCACACCAAGGACGCCGTCGATTCTCTCACCCGACTTATATCGTACTTTGAACCCTACAAAGCTTTAACGATTCGCATGACCTTGTCACAGGTTCTCAATGCCGTGGTTTCCCAACGTCTCGTCCCTCGCGCCTCGGGCAAGGGAATGGTTGCAGCGGTAGAAGTCCTCATTGCCAATCAATTTGTCAAAGAAGTCATCTTGAAGGGCGATAGCTTTGGCCCACTTTATGGAGCGATCAAAGCTGGGGGTGATGCCTATGGCATGCAGTCTTTCGACCACGCGCTGGTTACCCTCTTTGAAAAGAGCATGATCTCCAAAGAAATTGCCCTCGAGTACGCTTCCAATCGCGACGATATGCACCTGCAATTATCGGGAATCGCAAACTAATCAGCAACTTAGCACTGAAATCCTTCGACACTCTACCATGATTCGCCAAAAGGCCACATTGACTTATTAACGGCCCTTGATATATCCTAGGCCGATTTTCAGCGCCGGCGATGGGCCATCGATGACTGCGGCGAGTCTTGACGTTCGGGCGGTGTTTGGCATGATGACAGGAAATATCTTTACCCTTGCTCGTGCAAATCTCAGAGAGCATAGAGCCTTCACTAGGAACGACTGGTTCGAATTCTATTGCGATTTGGTGTGGGTTCAAGAGAGGGGCTTACCTTGCTCTCCTGGCGCAGGCTACAGCGGGGATTGGTTCAAGAGCGCCCTATTTGAAATCTTGGCCGGCGAACAGGTCACCGAGGCTAGCATTTCCGGAGCCACTGATTTTCTGGCCGCCCGTCGCCCTATTTTAGACTCGGAGTCCCTTACCAAGTTTGTGCAGTTCGTGGATAACTTCTGCTATCGCGGGATCAAATACAGCGAATTCGCCAACACCTTGATTAGAAACGCGCTTTGTTCCGCCTTACCCCAGCTCAAGCTGGACAAGACCTTGGAGACGCAATCGTTAACGATTCTAAAAGGTGTCAAAGGCGATAAAAGCACCCCGAAAAGGGTACCCAGTCAACCAGCAACCAAGACTATTCTTGAGCAGATGGCTACGAACCCAGCACGACTCGACTTTCTAATTCAACAAGGACGTAGTGCCCACTATTTCCGCACCGTCTTTTTACAAGATAGTCGCAAATACTCGGACCAAGATGTGAAGGCCTTGCACAGCTCCATTTGTGAGACCTTGGAACCTGCCCAGCGAGAATCCCATCTGCATCATTTGCTAAAGCATTCTAAGGGTGCCCAACGCTGGCTGCTGAAACAGTGCCTGCAGCATCAGGCAAGGTCGGCCTTCTAACGGTGTGAATGCACCGAAAAAGGCCGCCAATGGCGCTTTATTTCGCTTTGCTAAAGATCAGTAAGCCATTGGCCAAAGCTCTTTCGCTTCCGGCGGAGGGATTGTTAACCACCTCACCATCATAAAATACTGTCGTGGATCCGCCGCCATCTAATTTCATGGCGTGATAAGCCCCAAACTCCAAGAGGATATCTTTGATTTCATGCATCATACGGCATCCGGCTGCACCGCCAGCGTTTCTACCGTCACAAGCAACCAAGATCAGCGTCTTCAAGTCTTTGCTGAAACCGATAGCACTTTGAGGATCGCGTTTGTCGGACCAATATTTTGCTTCCGGTCCGAAGAACTTATCCTGGTTGATGTCGACCATATTGCCATCGACCTGATTCTTTGCCGTTGACCAGCGGGCTTGACCGGCAAATAAAAACTGCGGTCCAGCTCCCAAGGCCCGATAAACCCAGGATGGACAGTCGTCAGGAGGATTGGTGATCGGCCAGCTACCAAAACGCCCTATCTCGATCCGTTTAAAGTCTTTAGAAAAGGCGATCGCGGATCGATCCGGATGGGCGCGGTAACAGTGCCCATCGATGGCGGTGGTTCCCTGCGGAGGTGCGCGCAAAGTGCCCATGTCCCAATAGTCGCCGTTGATTCCCGCTATCGCTCCATGGCCTTGGGCCATGGATTTGAGCGTTTGTTTCGCACCCGTCCAGGAGTTTTGATTTAATGCCACATCTAGGCGCAGGGCAGGATGATCTAAACGAATCACCATGATGTGATAGGACTGCTGCAATCCCTGGCTATCAACGCCTTGCCGACTTATGTAACGCAGGCCCTGATAGGAATCATCTTGTACCTCCAATAGTCCAGGATCCGCGCGACACAACTCTGCAAGAGAGAACAAGGACATCGCAAAACAAAATATCAAGCGCAAGGCGCAGGGTAGCGCTGGCTTGGCGAAATCGCGGCGTAACGTCACATCCATCCGCCCCATG
Source organism: Oligoflexales bacterium (assembly GCA_044357055.1). GTDB lineage: Bacteria > Bdellovibrionota_B > Oligoflexia > Oligoflexales > JBIKVD01 > JBIKVD01. Next base: position 4,839 of record JBIKVD010000179.1, read on the forward strand.
AGCCGATCCTCCTCCACAAGCGCTATCGACATACACGGTTGTCGATGGCAAGACAGGTGAATTATTGATTCGAGTTTGTTATGACTTTATTTTGCCACAGGTCTCGAAGAATGGGGAAGGCGGACGGGATAAAACGCAGCTAGATTGAGCTAGCGCAAGAAGCACCGCCCAGAAAGCGGTAAGTTGTTTTGTTGTTTATGTTTTCGTGGGATTTTAAGAAAAAAAGCTATAGCACTATGGAAAAACTTATTCCATGCCCTTAGCTTTGCGCCCCTGTCCCTTCATGTCACCTTTATGGTGCCCCATCATGCCACAGCCCATTTCACCGTTCATATCACAGCTAGCTTTCAAGGCCTGGCGGCACTCGTTCATGGGTTTTTCACTTCGCAAGCACTGGGCCATTTGCTCATGGGCCGTCGCCATCGTCTTGCGCTGTTCAGGGGTCATTTCCATCATGGCCGCCTTCTTACCCTTGGCTTCCCGAGCCATTTGCTTCGCTTCCGAAGAAAGGGAAGGCTTGTCCTCGCTATAAGCAAGGGTCCCTAAGGTAGACAGAGAGAGTCCTAGAAGAACCAAAGACAGTTTTCGCATATATCACTCCTTTAATGTTCCGATTGCGATGCTGAAGCTAGACCTCGGTCCATGATAGCCCTATAAGACAAAATCCCCCAAGCGGCATTTTTTCCGCTTGGGGGATTTTCGGTCTGATGTTCTGATCTTTTGGTCGTTGAGTAGGAGCGTCAGTCTAGTAAGCGCTCATGGGTACCAAAGACAGATCGCTCACGGATAGCACTGGCTCATCTAAGGTGATTTCCACCAATTTTGTCACCGGGCCCTGAGACATGCAGGACAATTCCATGTTTTTGAGCAAGAACACGCTGGCCGCGAGCATTAGCTCGTCTTCGCCCTTATTGGTCGCAAGATAAGTGGCAGCAATTTGATCGCCACAATCTGTCATCACTTCGAGAGTGACAACCGTGCCTTCCTGGATACAAGAGGTCAATGCCGGACAAGTCGAGGCAATCTTGAGAATTTTGACATCTTCAGCGGGAGTGACCGTTGAAGATTCCAAATTTACGCCACGTGCTTCGCCGCTCAATTGGATTAACTGAATCTGTGACTCGTCTAGGAACATTCCGGGCATGGAAATCACTTTTTCCACGTACTGGAATCCTAGACATTTTATGTCTGGCGTGTCGATCGGTGCACTAACCACGGCACTGACATACAAATCAATGAGCTTATCGGCGTGATCGGAATAGTCCCATGAAGACGAAAAGGACTGCAAATGCTCTGTGCAATCAACCGTGAAACCCAAGGTCACCTCTAACCACATGCCCATAGCTGGGGGCGGAGCGGCGTGAACGGTGATTTTGCTTATGTCGACCGGGGTTTGCACCAAATTGTGCGTTGGCTTGTCGGTCCATGGCTCTAAAAACCCAGACCTGCCTGCCAAGGCCACGGTGGAAAGTCCCAATACGCCTAATAAAATCCCTGCTACTTGTTTCATGAATTTGTCCCCATTGTGGCTTTTGTTGACGGGAAATACCGATTCCCGGGGCTTATACCACGTTCGTGGGGAAATGTGGTGCCCTGACCGGTCAGTCAAAGAAGGCATCCGAGTCATTAGAGCCGACCATTTAAGTTGCGAGATCCGTCCCGCTGCGACGATAATTGCGCCAAATCTGCATAAAAATGGCAAAGAGCAAAATCCCGAGGACAGGCAGCACATACAATATAAAAACATTCTTCAAAACATCTGCTAGAGGACTCCCGATCTCTTTGAGTACTAAGTAACTTAGGTAATACGCATAAAAGATCAAAAACATCCATCCCTCTAGGCGCCCAAGACTCATGCCACGAAAAAACATCGGAAGGCAGACGAAGGCACAAGCCCACATCAGAGGAATATCCAGATTCAACAGGACTGGATTGACTAGTAGTCCACCGGACGTGACGGTGGAACTAAGCCCCAGAATAAAAAGCAGATTGAAAATATTGCTCCCAACCACGTTGCCTATGGCGATATCCCTTTCACCCCGCAGGGCGGCAATCACAGAAGCTGCTACCTCGGGCAGAGAGGTCCCTGCAGCCACAATGGTGAGGCCAATGATCGTTTCCGAAACTCCCCAGGACTTGGCGATGGCAACGGCGCCGTCCACGAGCCACCGGCCTCCAAATATGAGCAATCCTAATCCCATCAATACTAACGCCAGGCTTTTTAGAATGGCCCTAGGACCCATTTCCGTTTTCACGGTGAACTCCTCGGCAAACTCGCTCTTGACGAATTTCGTCTCCTTGCGGCTCTTGCGGACAATAAAAATGGTGTAGGAGACCACCGCCGTCATCAGAATCAGACCCTCCCACCATAAAATATTTCCATCTAAGCCAAAGACCCAGAATAGGCCGCTGGCAGCGATCATGAGCGGCACATCCAAGCGAATCAACTGCGAGGAAACCACCAAAGGTACAATGGCAGCGCACAAGCCCAGAATAAATAGTGTGTTGAAAATGTTGCTGCCCACGACATTGGCCACGGCAATATCCGGAGCACCGGCCAAACTTGCTTTAAGGCTAACAACCAATTCTGGCGCGCTAGTCCCAAAGGAAACCACCGTCAAGCCAATCACCAAGGGTGATACACCGGCTACCGAAGCGACCCGCACCGCCCCCTTCACGAGTAGATCACCGCCTAACACCAGGAAGATCAAACCGCCAATCAGATAGAGAACAACCGTAATATCCATTGATTAGCAGCCTCTCCGAAATGTAAGATCGCATATATATCAACTACAGTGGGCATTTCCAAGATAAACAAATCTGCGAGGGTTTTGCTTGCTCATTTGGTAGGATCATCACCATAAAATCTAAAATTCACCTGTATAGAGGCAAAGCAACATATGATTTCCATCTGGCTTTCTGAGGTCACCGGCTACATCGTGTTTGAAAATAGGCTATTCCGTGCGGCAGCGGCGTCGCTTGTGAGCTTTGGACTGGTGTTTTTTGCCATGCCAGGAATTATTCGTTTCCTTAAGCGCCATAACGCTACCAGTGATTTCGACGACAAGAATCCCCATTCGGTCCCGATCATGGGAGGCAGTCTCCTGGTCCTAGTGGTCTTATTCACAAGCGTGCTTTTTGCAGCCCTAAACGCCTTTGTCGTGTCCATTCTGGTCATTATGATGACCTATGCAGCAGTTGGCGCCATTGATGATGTCTTAAAAGTGATCAACAAGCGCAAGATCATCAGAGGTGAATTATCCAAGAAAGACTACATGGATAAAGCAGACGGGCTCTCCACGCAAACGAGGCTTATCTGCTATTTTTTATTCTCACTGGCGGTCGCCGTTTTTGCTTACAAATTTATTCCCGGACTGACGGGCCATCTTACGGTGCCCTTCGTTAAGCCCGATATTTGGCACCCTTATCTTCCCGCCTGGGCCCTGATTCTTCTCACGTCCTTGGTCACAACAGCTACGGCCAATGGCGCAAATTTTACCGATGGCCTAGATACTCTTGTGTCCATACCATTGATCACCACAGCTTCGTTCGTTGGCATTGTCGCCTATATCTCGGGCAACGCTATCGCGGCCAAGTACTTTTTAATTCCCCATGTCATCGGTGTAGACGAGCTACTGCCTGTGACGAGTGCCATCGTCGGATCTATCTTAGCTTACCTCTGGTTCAATTCTCCACCCGCACAGATTTATATGGGAGATACCGGGTCCATTGGTTTGGGCGCCGCCATAGGTATGATGTTTGTCCTGATCAATGCCCAGCTGTTTCTCCCCTTGGTGGGAATTATCTTTGTGGCTGAGGCCACCTCCGTGGTGTTGCAAATTGGGGGCTTTAAATTAACGCGACGATTTTCACAAAACAAG
>JBIKVD010000486.1:0-2519 GCA_044357055.1 Oligoflexales bacterium
TGCCTGATCAGCTGCGAGAGGTAAAGTAAGTGTTGCTGGTCTCGTCCAGGAGTCCTTTAGTTCGGACCCAACAGTTAAAGTCAATGCTGTCGATGAGGTGGCATTAAGAGAGGCTGAGTAAGTGTCAGCTGGAATTTCAAATTCAAAATTGAATTTCTTCTTGTCTTGTGCATCTACGACACCGTTTAAGATAACTCCTGGGGAGGTATTGAGATCCAGCGTGATATGACCCGTAAGGAAGACCTCCGCGTCAAAACCAACAGAAATGGTCGTCGTATCGCCAAGTCCAATGAGCGGAAGAAATGAGATTGAGGTCGTTGGGTTTTGGAACCCTTATGTCGGCCTTTCTCGCGGTTTGGCCAGCTGGGTTCCAGCTCCTGGCCCAACAAGCCCATGAGCATCAAGGCGAAAGGATCTTGGACCTCAAATATCGTGATATTCCCTCCCTCTTGGACCGGCATAATCTTCGGCTAAGAGCCAGCCAATCGCGCTTGGCGGCAAATGCCGCCAGGTTGGGTCTAACCGATGAGAGCTTCTATCCGAAGTTTGAGCTGAAAAGCTCTTTCGAGTCCTTTCGCACGGGCTCCGCCAACGTCAAATGGCAGCCAACAGCATCGGCGGTGGCAATTTTAAATGTCTACAATGGTGGCTTAGATAAGATCGCCGAAAACTTGACGAGCAGTCAGCAAGGATACTTGCAGGCGGAACGAACGATTTTACGCAAGAATAAGCTTGCTGCCGCCAGAAAGTTGTTTTGGGAATATGTGTACCACGACAAGATTTTAAGTGTCTATGATGATGCTGCAAGATGGTTGGTTTCAGCGCAAAAGCAGACCCAGAAGCGAATCGCTGCTGGTACTGCAGCTAGGTCAGAAAGCATAGAATTCGAACTTCGCTTATTGAAGTTACAACAGGCAAAGGAAGCAGCACAACAACGGCAGCGGACGCAACAAAAAGAACTTCTGGTGGAACTCGGACTTCATCAGTATTCAGGGATCCATGTTGAGCACACCCCTGAAGATGCGGATTTTTGGCAAAAGAGATTTAACCATGATGAAAGCCATCATAAAATCCTGCTCGAGAAATTTGCCCATCATCGACGCAGCAAACAATTGCAAATAGAGCGGATAAAGGCCAGCGCTGGTCCATCCCTTGAGTTGTTTGGTGGCCTAGCGCAGCACAACGAACGTGAAAAAGAAGCCTCTTCGAGTTGGCGAAGATTTGAGCAATTTGTCGGAGTGGGCATAAGTATGCAGGTAGATACGAAATCCATCATGAAAAAAGAGAGGCTTGCCTTAGCGGAAGAGATGAGCGCTGTGGAGCTTGACGAGCAGGCTGAACTTGCAGAAGTAGAGCAGCATTTGAATTTGGAAGGTCAAGAAATTGAGTTTCTTCGCTCTAAAGTGGCTCAGTTTCCAGCTCATTTAGCGCTTTTGAAAAAACACCATAAAATGACCCTAGAGGATTTCCGACTTGGCAACAGAAACTCCGAGGACGTGATTGCTGTCATTTTAGAAATCTTGGAGACCCAACTCGAATATGCGGAACTAACCAGCGAGCTAAACGCGAAACTCAGTCATATGGAATCCTATTTTCAATAGGAAGCCATTTTTAGCTGGCAAACCCCCTCCGCCGCTACTGGATAGAATCGCCGGGCAAAAGCCATTATGGCGGCGCGGTGAAGGTGCCACGATTTGCAAACGACCGAGCCGTTGCGACTTTTCTTTCGGAAGACCTAACTTTCCTCTAGGAAGGTTTATGTCATGCCATTAAGATGTCGAAAGGATTTATGTGCGTCATTATGGTGAATCTTTTAAATGGGTGATGAGCAATGAGCAAACTGAATCATAAAGACTTAAAGCGCCCAGATCGCTTTCAAAGCGCTGGTTTGGCAATTCTGACTAAGATGATGCAGAACAAACAATGGATGCTGGGTCTTGTTGCCGGTGTCTTGGGATTGGTCATCTTGTTAGGGGGCTGGAGTTTCTGGCAAAGCAAAGTGGGCGGCGAGCGCCGAGATGCCCTTGCTAGCATCGAGAAAGTCTATGCTGGAGAGTTGAAAAAGGCGGATGACCAACGCCAAGAGATTCAGACGCAACTTGATAAACTCGAGGCTGACTCTGTTCCCAAGGAGGCAGCGCCCAGCGCGGATCCGAAAGCTCCTGCTATCAATGCAGAAAACATGGTGAAGAAATTTGAATTGGAAGCGCGTCTGAAACTGATCAAAGCTGATCACTCGGACTCACTGCCCAAATTTCGTGAATTTTTTACGAAGCATGCAAAAAGTTCTGAAGGATGGCTGGCGGGCATGCGGGCGAGTTCTATTTTGATGGCTAGGCGGGAATTTCCCGCCGCTAAAGAGATCGTGCAAGGTGTGATGACGGCTTCGAAGGGTCATGCCTTCTATCAAATTCAGTCCCGAATGGCACTGGTTGGCTTGCTTGAGGAAGAAAAGGATTTTGATGGAGCGGTAAAACTTGTCGATGAGGTGCTACCCTTGGCTCAAAATGATGGCCTTA
>JBIKVD010000488.1:0-2508 GCA_044357055.1 Oligoflexales bacterium
CGGTTGCTGACTTGTACTGTTCTGAGGTACCACGCAGCAAATCTGAAACTTTCAATGTTTCATAAAGTTGCTCAAGCGCTGTCTGACGCGCACTCTGCAAAGTTTGCAATGCGGCAACATACGGTGCCACATCCATAAACTCTACTCCGGCTTGCAAACCACCACGACTCTTGTAGGATGGCCAGTTAATAACAGGCACCATCTTTAAGTCACCGATCATTAGCTGTTCGACTTGCAAACCAAGTGCAGCATCATAGAGAGCATTAGTTCGGATAGCTTGCGTTACTGCATGAATACGAGTTGTAAGGCGCTCAACTTCAAGCACTTGATCGCGTACATGAACGTAATCAGAAACAGGGATAACACTGTCAGGGTCTTGGCTTTGAGCGATTACTGTACAAGGAAAGAACCCTTCAAAGTCGATAACTGGCTCTTCTTTCTGAATGATGAAACTTTCGACACCCTTTGTGCCCCAATAAACCATTTCAGATTCTTTGCACCAAATCTCGTAAATCTCTGCTTTACCTTCGTACTTGGTATCGTCTTTGTTCCAGTCTTTTGTAGCTTTGTCAGGAAAAGCGTCATAATGCAATTCATCAGCTTTATCGACACCGAAGAGTTTTTCTGCGTGTTGTCTAGTAACGTAAGCACGACGAGCGCGCCACAAAACCTCAGTTTCGTTTCGTGCATCTGAGCAGAAGTAGTCATTGTACTGAACTACATCGATGATTGCTTCCTCATCATCCTTCTTTTCAATCTGCATCTTTGCAAGAACTATGCCGCCTGGACCCTGTCGAGTTTCTTCAAGGTCACCTTCATATGGCGCACCTTTGTCATCAATTAACCCACCATCTGGGCTTTGAAACAGTGCAATCTCAACATCTTCTTTTTCAATCTCAGCACTATAACGAGCCCACAAAACTGCACGACCAGTAAGCAAAAATTGCAGAGCTGCATTATACCCAACTTGGTCAAACGGAAACTCGCAATCAAGAATGTATTGAATGTTACGCTCAAGAACTGTGGCACTAAGCTCTTCAATAGTACCACCAGCCATTTTACGGAGGCTTACTTCCGCTTTAGGCGTTGAAGAGTAGTACGCAGGTAGAAGAGTATTAACGCAATACCACCAAGCATTAAGTCTTCGTTCAGTATCATTAAGAATCCCAACTTGTCGTTGAGCGTTATAAACTCGGATAGATTCTTCAGCAGCTTCAACAAACTTCTTGCTACGTTCCTCTGCCTTAGTGATCTCAGCTTTCCAATAAGAGCCGGAAAATCGTTCGACAAGAGGCTTAATCTTCATATTCTGGCTCTACCGGCTTGTGCTCTAACTTGAGCAATATACGCTTGTAACTTAACGATACCTTTGTTAAAAACTTCCGCAGGTTGTTCCCACTTGCTATCAATCAACCGCTCTTTGCACAAATATCTAAGTGCATCGACAATATGATCATCACCTGAAGTATCCAAATCTTCAGGATTCTTCTTATCAATCGCCATTGCTGGCAACGTTTCGATAAGATACCTACAGTTTGCGCTAATATACAACAAACTAGGCTTTGCAACCAAGCGCTGTCTTATCTGGGACCAACCGCTTAACCTATCGTTATCAGCCATTCTAAAGTTTGGGTGCTTGTATTTAGCAAAAACACCATGAAACTGGTCAGCTATTGACGGCCCACCTTGTTGGTTGAATATAGAGGGGTCTGCCGCCGCATGTACGTTTTCACCAACTGAGGCCGCCGCGATCCTATTTGCTTGTTCGACGTTATCGACACCTTTTCCGTGCATTTCTCGGTATATAACGATGGCACCTCTTGGATAAGGTACCTCGTTGCCATGATCATCGCGTCCACTACTAACAGCACCCCAGACAGCAGCAAAAGGGCTCCGATAGCCCCAGTCATAGCCGAGATAGCGAGGCCAATGCTTAGGAATGTTAAAAGGTTGGCAGATATGCCTAGAACTGAACTCAGGAAAGTAGCTGCCCTCATGGATTTCAAAATCACCCTCCAGCCACGCGCGAACCAACTCAGGAGACCCTACCATGTGCAGACGATCTATGTAACCTGGATCCTGAGCTAACAGTATTTGATTATCATGAATTCGACTAGGTATATAAATATAGTCAAAACTAGAACCGTTAGGCAGTTCCTTGATTAGCACCTTTTTACCCATTGGTGCTGGCTTGATAAACAACTCTTTAAGCCAATGATGGCCAACACCACCAGGGTTAAAGGTAAGGATTATTTGTCCTCCACCTTTACCTCGTAAAGCTCCAAATAGTTTCCAGATAGGAGAAGGATTTGAGTAGTTTCCGGCTTCTTCAATAGCAGCATGGGAGAGGTTTTGTCCCTGGTATTTCTCAGCGTCTGAATCGTCACCAAGAGGTCGGAATCGTAACCTGGCTCCATTCGGAAAAGTAAATTGCTTCTTTTGGTCTTGCCAGTGCGCCCGAAGGGGTAAGTATATCTGCTTAGCTCTTTCAATAAGGTCATCAGCTTG
>JBIKVD010000180.1:0-8642 GCA_044357055.1 Oligoflexales bacterium
CACCTAAGCCAGCCGCCAGCCAAGGCGCCTCCAGTGAAGACGATGAGGACTTGGAAGTCGTCGCTCCAGCTCAAGTCGTTGTCAAGGCTCAGGAAGACTGATAACCTGATCGCTCTGTCGATGGGTTGTATTCTTGTGGTCGTTTGCTAAAAATGTGATCGAGATACAGGCCTCAGATAATGAGGCCTGTTTTTTTATTTTGGGATAAAGAGATCAAACACGGATGTTAAAAGTATTCAAAATTGCCAGTCTGTTTTTTTGGATCGTTGTGATCGCTTATATCGTGGCACGCCACCCTGAGCATGCTCGCATACGCGTGCCTGGCCTGCAGGGCGATCTTCCCATGCCGCTTTATGTGCTGATTTTTCTGTGTTTCCTGTGTGGGATCGGCTGGGCCTCCTTACTCTACGCCAAGACGATTTGGGTGCTGAAATCCCGTTTACGCAAAGCCGAGAAAGCCTTGGCTAATTATGTGGCTGGGGACCCGTCGTTGTCAGGCTCGAACTCGATGGGCGCAAATTCCGCGGACAATATCCTAATCGATTAATCTTCGCATATCGTATCTTTGCATACAGTTTTTTTGCACACGCGCCCCTCGGCGCAAGGAATCCAAGCCATGAGCGGTAGAGTTACCTTAGCTAGACAAATTGCCTTCGATATCTTTTCTGCGGTGGAGGCCGGGCAGCGTCTGGATAAAGTTCAAGCCGAGCTTTACGCCAAACAGGGCGATCGGCTGAGCCGCTTGGATCGTAATTTTATCACCGAGATTGTGTTTGGCACCCTGCGTTGGCGGGGCAAACTCTTCTGGATCTTGCAAAACACTTCGAAACGCGACCTCAGCAGTACCTCACCTTATGTGCGGACCGCTTTGCTCTGCGGCGCTTATCAGGTTTACTATATGGACCGCGTGCCTGACCGCGCTGCCGTTAATGAGAGCGTCGAGTATGTGCGGGAGCGGGGCGAACCGAACGCCTGTTCTTTCGTTAACGGCATTATGAGGCAGATCGCCCGCAAAGCGCAGTATTTTACCAAGCCCGACAAAATCCTAAAACCTGCCGAATACCTGAGCATCCAGTACTCTCATCCCCTGTGGCTGGTGGATCGCTGGCTCAAACGTTTCAAATTCGAACGCATGGAAAAAATGCTGGCCGCTAACAACAAGCCGCCTCCCTATACCGTGCGCATCAATACCTTTAAACATCCCATCAAGGAAATCGACGAGCTGCAAACAGCACTACTTCGGGACGAAAAAACCCATTCCGAGCGCCGCCCGCTGCGCTCGGCCTTGCATTTGCGCGAGGCGCCAAACCTAAGTGCAGACAGCCTCTTTGGCAAAGGGCATTTTACGATTCAAGACGAAGCGGCTCAGCTGATCGCCTATTTGCTGGATCCCAAGCCCGAGCAGCGAGTGCTAGATGTTTGCACCGGCAAAGGTGGCAAATTGTCCCATCTTTATGAACTCAGCGAGGGCAAGGCCCAGCTTGAAGGCATCGAAATCAGTGCCGAGCAGATCGAGCTTTGCCAGCAGTCGATGACACGTCTGGGATATGACAACTATAAGCTGATCCATGAGGATTTTTTGACCTTTGCACCCAAAGAACGCTATCATAAAATCCTACTGGATGCGCCTTGCAGCGGCCTTGGGGTCTTAAAACGCCACCCCGAAGGCAAGTGGCAAAAGAAACTCGGTTTGATTGGGGAAATGGCGCTGAAGCAGCGGGAGTTGCTGAAAAAAGCCTGGGACCTTTTGCTACCGGGTGGCGAACTGGTTTATGCGGTCTGTTCATTTGAGCCAGAGGAAACCGATGCCCAACTTGATTTCGCCCGAACGACTTTTGGGGAAGAGCTGCTCGTGGTCAATCCCGCCGAGCGCTTGCCCGACTACTACCGGCGTTATAACTCCAAAGACCAAATGCTCCTTATTTACTCAGGCAACGCAGACGAAGCCGATGGTTTTGGCGCCTTTATCTTGCAGAAAAAAGCCTAAGGCTCGTTTTTCAGTATTTGGCACAGTCTTAAGTCTTGCGCTGACTTCTGCGATGTTTGTCGCTGGCCACAGCGCCCGAGCGCAGACCTTTACCAGTTTTGCAGATGCGAAATCTGTGCTGCTGGATCAGATGGGCATGGCCAAAGAGTCCATCCAACTCTATACCGAGCTGCTCACCGACGCAGATATCGTCTCCGCGCTCTATCTCGCTCAGTATCGCAAAGTAAACACTACGGTGATGCTTGGTCGGGCCGACTCACAGCATTTCTTGTCCAGGCTGCGGGATCTGAAAAAGCAACACATCGCGGTTTTCGAAGCCCCACCCCAGTTTCCCACCCAGCATCGCACCGTGCTGGCTATCGACGGACAGATCCCACAGGTTTTTGATGCTCCTTTAGATTACCGAACGCGAGCTAAGTCCTTTCGCATTCAAACCGCTACCTCACCGCAGCTCGAACTCTACAGACGTTTCTTTGGCGAAGTCCTCAGCACCGGTGTGGTGCCAAGAGACAGCCCGAATCTGCCAAAAGTCGGCCGCGCCAGCCCTCCGGGAGGAGGTGTCTACCGGCAGCGATATCCCATCAGGCCCGCGCCTTATAATCCCGAAGTCAAAGACGCTTTCCGCTACCAAACCGTGCGGGGAGCCCCGGTCCCCAAGGATGCGGCCAAAGTACTGCCCAAAGAAACCATCATGCAAAAAAAGGAGCGTCAACGTTCTGACGCTACCAGCACTTGGGAGACGAGCCCCACCAACAAAGACGCCGGCAAGGACGGCAGCAAAGCTGCCCCTGCCATCGGCCCGACGCCGCCTCCTGGAGCTGGCACAGGGGCAGAACCCAGTCGCCTGCCTAATAGCTGGCAGCAGAATCCTTAGGCGATCCAATCGGCGCCCAACAAAACGGGGCCATCAAATCCGCACCCTAGCCTTGCTCCCTTAGCCCGCTCAGGTTAAAATATCAAAGTGAACCCCACAAAAACACTTGGGAATTATCTCGGATCGACCTGTCTGTTGCCTTTTTAAGTCGACATCATAGTCAGCGGTCCCTGCTCAAGGATCTTGAAAACCGCGGTTCGTTGGAGACCTTCTATGCTGCGCCCAACCACTCTCTTTTGTGTTGCCTTTGGAATTCTTGTCTCTTGCCAGAACTCCTGCAATCCCTTTGCCACCGAGACTTTGAGTCCCGAGCAAGTGGTCGAGACTTATCTCAATGTGGCTTTTAATATGAAGAGCGTGGGCGAGAAAAAGAAACTGATGTCCGTGGCCACGGGCAGCCTTAAAGCAGCCCTATCTGCCGCGAGTGATGAGACCATCGAAGCGGCCTATATCAAGCGCCGCTACAATCTCGAGAGCTATTCGGTGATCCAAAGACGCGACCGCACCCCACGCGAGACCGAGATCACCTTCCAATTGACTTACAAAGACCTAGGCAACACGGATGCTCAAACCGCTGCCGATCAGGCGCCCAAAGTCACCACCGAGAACACCGTCGCGCTGATCAAGGAACAAGGGGTTTGGCTAATTCGCGAAGTCTTAGGCAATAAGACCACGATCGATTTCCCCCTGGCCGAAGCAGCTCAGATCAAAGCTAAGCCCGGTGATTTTAACCCGCCGGTCGAAGAGTCGGAAGAGGGAGTACCTGAAGACGGTAGCGGTGAAACCGGTGGCGATGCAGGCGGCGAAGTGCCGGAAGATACGACGGCGCCAGCTCCTTAATTGGCGCGTTTCAACGACTTAAAATCTCTTAGCCGCTCTTAGCGCAGCCTCCATGCAGGCTGCGAATACCACCCCCACCACGCCGAAACGACTGCCAACCCGATCAATGAGCGCATTCCAGCTACTACTTGCTAAACACCGAAAACTGGAATAAACAGCAGGATCTAGCGAGTCTTCGACGAGACCGCCATCTAGACACTGTGTGCATTTTAGCTGAGGAACATGAATGGCGAGAGCTGAACTCAAACAATTACTGCAGTTGATCGACGCCTGGATCGAGGAAAAACCAAAAACAAGAAGCATTGCATCCCTCGCAAAGACGATAGGGGCAAATTACCAGTCCCTTCGGAGAATGATTCAGGGCGAATCCGAATTGACCTTTACCTTGGGATCGCAGGTCTTGGCGGTGGTGGCAAAGGATGCACAGGCCACTGAATTTCTCCGCAGCCTGTGGCCAAAAGAATACGCCGCTGTCGAGAAAATGCTTTTCTCAAATGACCAGCTGCGAGCCGCCCAACAACTGCAAGAATCTGAAGTACTGGTTCCCGTAAATTTCACCACCATTGCGCTCTACGCGATGGCGGATCGTGGCGGTGGCATTCAACAGGAAGAAGCTATTCGTGAATTTGGTGCGTCGGCAGTTCACTACCTTGAGTCCATGGTACAAGCAGATATCTTGGTCCAAAAAGGTCAGTCTTTTAATGCTAAGAATTGGCCTTTAGTAACCCAGAGCGATAGACTGGCTTCCGCTAAGTCAATTTTGGAACTTTACCAGCACGCGAATCTTGGCTCAGTCGAACCGTGGCCCGTGCATGTCCGTTATGCTGCAGTAGATAAAGACGGTTTGGAAGCTTTGCGATTGGCTTCCTTAGAATATATTGAAAAGGTTGATCGAGTCCTGAATGCGAGCAACGGGGTGGGCTCCACTCCCGTAGCACTTTCGCTTTGCATCACTCAGGCTAATGTTAGCGCCAAAGGAGTTCAGTCATGAACGAATTTAAAATAGTAGCATCGTTCCTTTGCCTCTTAGCTTCTGGTCCTAGCTTGGTTGCGGGTCCTGGCGGCGGCTCAGGCGGAACCATTCCAAGCGATAGCATGTTCCTATTGCCCGGCGAGCTAATGCAGCTTATGAATGCACCAACTTCTCAGCTTTCAACAGGTGGTGACGCATTCGTTGTCTATCAGGATGGCTTCGTCTATGATGTGACCAACCCAGACCAAACGCTTTATACAGTGGATCAAACTTTTGATTTTGGAAATCAGTCCTACTTGCACTTGGTTAATCCTGCCAACTTGCAGGAGCTGGCGATTCAGTCGAGCAATCCGGTAGACGTCCTGAAACTAAAGGAAGAAAAGACCTTGCATGTTTTTATTGCGGATGATGAGGGTCTAGAACTGATGCAGAGTGAGCCTACTCTATAGTCTTTTAAAAATACCACCAGCACCATGATAGGTATCGCAGCTCAACAGGTCTCTTGTTCCACCAGGAATGGTTTCAAACTCGATATTGATAATATCATCGGGAAATGGCTGACCCGCGGAAATTTCGGAAACAGAACAGGGGCCAGGAACTTCCCTTATTAGACCCTTCTGTAAAAATTCCTTTAAACTGTCAGCTATTTGATACAGTGAACTGGGCGAATCAATCTCATAATAATCCGTTAGCAATTCTTCTGCTGTTTTCATTAATTCTCGCTTGTCTCGTATCAGGTTGGACTGCCCCTCATTTTGCCTGGTTTCTGCAAAAGCCTCACGTCCTCAAGTCTCTTTTTGCACCGATCTGCAAGGGCCCTAGCCTCATCAAGACTTTTTTCAAATAATTTGAACTCTGTGTCAGAAATTTCATAGTATTCTTCATAATCTACTAACTGATTACTGACAGGAATAGAAATGTAGTGTTTGCCACTTACATCTTCAATTCCAATAGCAAATCTGTGTGGCTTTGAAATGCATAGATTTCGAAATTTCATAGTCAACTCCCTAATACCAGGCTTCCTTGATAGTCCAGCTCCCAGATGGCGCGTTACCTAAGTCAATTACTACTTCTGAATTTCCGTTTGGCAGTTTGCCTCCCGGCAACCACTGATTGTTTCCTGATGAACACTATCAAAAATGTGGAAGGCTCTTTATTTGTGGCCTAGCCAATCTATTGGGATATTTTCCCACCTTTTTCCTTCGATAATTTCCTTAAGTTCAGTAGCAAATGCGTTCCCTACTATCTCAACATACCTTTTCAGGTATTGAAGCGGGGTTATGCTATCAAGATTATGGAAAAGCCAATCGTATAGATTCTGTAGATCGGGGATATTTTTAGCCTTCATGTAATGAGCGACAAAGAAATAGCCATCCTTTGGACTGCTAATAGAAGGATTACAATAAGGTTTTGTTGGATCACATGTGAAGGTCACCTTAATATTTGACAATGGATTTACATAGACATAGTGGATGTTGTTGTCTTTGCCCTCTTGTACATGATCAACAGTTTTTTCAGTAAATACAAGTCCAGCACTTTTGAATTGCTTGGGTTCTCGAATAAGGAGTTTGTCGAACTCATCAAAGGAGGGAACTCTATTCAATTGGCTTGCCCCCAAATAGGATCTGCTTTTTCATTTCCCCAAATACACGTATTGATCAATATTGCTTAAACCAGACGTTGATCTTGTCGAGCAAACTGACCGCCACCAGCTTTAGCGATGCATCTTTATCGCCTAAATACTTCGGATACTCTTTCAATTCGACTGAGACCATACCTAAAATCTCTGGAGCCATAGATCCGCCACGTTCGGCATTTCTTATTTTACTTGCAAAGACTTTCTGAGAGTTCTTTTCTAACAAATCGATGTAGTCGTCTATTTCTTTATAAAGATTGCTCAAAAGAGATTCCTTATCTTTTCGGCGAAAGGGGCATTTCCCGCCGCTCCATTAGGTGCCTTCCTAAGCTAGTCAATTTGCGTTCGGTACAGCCTGTCCTCTTAGACTATTTTAGCAGTTCCCCAAGACCCACGATCAGATTCTTGACTTTTGGTCGCAACAGCTCAGGGATATCCCCCGGCTCGATCTTTTCGAGGTGAGATTTGACGCCCATGATCAGCTCACTAACCCGTCGAAGCAAACTCAATAGAATCCCTCAATTTTTGTGCAAGTTCGGTTTTCTCATATCGGATGAGCAGGTCGATCAACTCTTCGGTTTCTTTTGAACAGTCTATTGCCACAGTCCTAACTCAGTAAAATAGTACTATTTGGCCAGTTCATCGGCTGAGAGTCCGGTCATGTCACCCCCATGCCAAACCCAGGGTCCAATCCGATTCTCTTGCCCAACGAGCGTGGACAATAACTAGAGAGGATACTTATGAATCCAATCACGCAAGGGAATCCCTGCATTTTTCAATTCCTCGTCAAAAAAATCCTTAACGATGCCCAAAGCCAAATCAGATATTTTCTGCCATTCGACTGATTTCCATAATTTCTCAAAGTCATCTTTCGATAGATATTCACCTGTCTGCTCCATTAAACTGTCTAGCGACTTCAGTCGGGAAGCAGCAACCGTTGTTATGAACCCTTTTGATACAAACTCGTCCAGAGACTGAGGTACCCCACAGCTATCGAGATTGTTGATTGCCTCAGTAAAATCGCTCTGGTACCCAGGTATTTTCGCCAACCAAAGGTCTTGTTGTAAGGCAATATTACCTAACTCAAACAGATTTGATGCCAGTTCTTTCCGCCAGGTTTCTCTTGTCCAACTCATAGAAACTCCTAAAACCAATCAGGAAACTTAAATCCAGCAAGTGGAATATGAGCATCTTCCGACTTGAGGGGGACTTCTTTTCCATCAATGTCCCGCCAAGCTCCGTCTTTTTTTAGTCTAACGTTCGGCTCTCTGCTATTGTGAAATTCACTGCTGGGGATTCCCTCTTTAATTCTCATTTCATCGGCTTTGTTAGTCCCAGGTTTACTGAAGCTGAGTCCATCGCCTTTTTTTGCAGGCCCCACCTCCCAATGATCTGGAATATTCATATCTTTTCTAAACTCATCCAGGAAGGGCTTGTTTTGGATCAGGTCCTTTGGCCTATATCCAGATGCAAAGACCGTAGCCCATTCACCTTCCTTGGCAGAGGTAATTATTTCATCCTTTGAAATGTCAGATTTTTCAAGGGATGTCCAAATGTCCAGCCCTTCGTCTGCAGCCTTAGCGGAATCCGCCCCTTCATCGCTGTGTTCAAGGACCTCCTTTAGAATCTTAAAACCCTTAGGGACATTTTTAACGCCCGAAAGAACCCCCGCCGAAGCCACCCCTATACCAGCCATGGTCAACTCAAAGGGGGATAGTTTTTCACCAGTTATGGCGTTTTGCCCGGTGAATAGTTCAAAGACATCCTTGGACACGCCCACGAAGGGCACAAATCCGAGCGCAATATCTAGCATGGCAATGCCAAGTTCTTTGGCAAAATCACCTGCCCCTTGATCACCGCCATCATAGTACTCTTCCGCTTTTTTAAACGCGCCCGTAGCACCAGAGACCAGTTTCCTCGCGTGCCCTTTAGCAACGCCTTCCGGCATCTCCTCAACTCTCTCCTGGACATAGTCTCTATAGGTATTTGCCGTGTTAAGCTGCCGGTGCTTTGAGGAAGCGACGGGCTGGGGACTCTTTATTTCTTCATCAGCAACTTGGCCCGAATCGTAATCATCCGGGTTCGGAAGGGATCCAATAATGTCTTCAGACATTTTATTGTGTTCGCGCCCAGCTTGATTGATCAGACCATCTATCTCTGCACGGCTATGAAAATCTTCTATTCTGTCCAAAGCGCCTAGGCTTTGGTTTACTTCGTTAAACTCGCTCATGACTTGATCGGCGAGCTCTTTAACCTGCCTCTCTAGGTCAGCAAGCTCGGCCACCATCCGTCTTATTTCTCGCGCCTTTTTGCGCTTCTTTTTATTCTGCCC
>JBIKVD010000181.1:0-8633 GCA_044357055.1 Oligoflexales bacterium
CACCATCTCAACCACCTATACTCTCAGGCGATATGGCTTCGCTCCAAGGAAGCCGACCGGCTCATAACCGGTAGGTCCCAGGTTCAAGTCCTGGTGGGCCCACTCTTTTTATGCGAGACCAAGTCCCCCGCTCTCTCAATCCAATTCACTCAAAACCATTTTTAAAGTTTTGCATTCTCATTAAAACCAGCCTAGCAAACTCATTTTTCTGGCTTGCACCGTCATTTCATCAAGCACCTCAGCAATAGCGAAAAAACCATTAAATTGGGAGCTTGCTGACTATAGGAAGGAACAGACTTGATTTACTTCACCAGCTTGATTAAAAACGACAGAACTTTGATAATGTTCTTCCCTACTATGAATGACGAGTCCTGCAGCAAATTCAGATCTTGGCAAGGCGCTTGTGACTTGAATGCTGCAAATCGCTGGTCGATCATGACGTTCGCGAGTATATAATGCTATTTAAGCTACCCTCTGACATACGCACAGCCCAGGAATCTGATATCCCCCAACTGCGAAGGCTCGTAAACGCCGCATATCAAGAATTAGCTGACCTTGGGCTCAATTTTACAGGGACATATCAGGATGATGAGATCACCCGTGAACGAATGAAAGATGCTGAGGTCTACCTTCTCCATCGTGGTGGCGAGCTGATAGCTTCCATGAATGTCTCGCTACAAGAGGCAGACGGCCAAATTTGTTTGTACATCAATCAGCTTGCAGTACGGCCCGAATATAAGCGCCAAGGCCTTGGGTCGTATCTTCTCGACTTAGCCGAACAACGGGCGGAAGCTGCGGGTATAGAGCGACTTAGACTCGACACTGCGATTTTGGCACTTCATTTGCTAGGAATATATCGCCGTCGAGGTTTTGTTGAGGTGGAGGAAGTCCAATGGGAGGGTAAGACATACCGCTCGATCATAATGGAAAAGCGCCTTAAAAAACTAGATTCCGGCAGTTGATGAAGATTGGATTATTATCAGCGACAGCGTCACCATCGAGGCTGACACCTTGCGGAAGCAAAAAGAATTGCCCAAGATGACGAAGAACCTGGCGTGGATGCTATCTTACAATTCAACGATCTTTGTGCAAACTTTCGCAACGCATGCCGTGGCGGGTGGCATCTCATAGGCGCAGATGGAACCAACACCCAAAAGATAATTTAAGCTTTTTTCGATGCTCGTGGTGTCAGTCGCGAGTAATTGAACAACTCCGTTCGCTACAAACATATTCGTTTTTGAAACCACGACGTAACCATTCGGTCCACCACAAGCGCGACTGCCTAGAGCGATGGCGGTGCAATCTACACTCGCTTGACAAGATAGATCAGCTCTAACCAATGCGTCGATGCTACCATAGGCAGCAAGGCTCAGGTCGATCAATTGACGAGCTTCGGCAACTGCCTCTGGATCGAGATCGGCAATGAAAGGCTTGAGCGTTTCTTGAGTCCAGCCTTGGGCTGCAGCGAAGGTTGAAAAATTCATTCCCATTAAGCAAACGAAGGTCACAAGTGCTCTTTTCATTACATACCTCTTGATTTGTGGCGTGACATTGACGGTCGCATTGTATTGAAAACACGCCAAAACAGCAACGCCATATTTACATGTTTATATAACCAATTGAATCTGTTCGATTATCCCGTTGGCAGGTCTGTGATTTGGGCTGCTCAAACTGGATCCATTAGACCTGTATCTGGCCCCTGCAACCCGCATTTTTGCCGCTTTAAGGAGACCGATACCAGCACAAAGGCACAATGCACGCATAGCGCATTGCGCCCAACAGGCATCTGGGATAGCTGCGATCATTCAAGTTCATTAAGTATATTGATACCGCAAAGCCATTCAGGAGTATTTTGAGCTGAAAAAGTCGGCAAAACCCGCGTTTACCCTGCGGGCTTTTGCCAAGCGGGCTGGAATCAGTCCATCCACCCTTTCAGAGCTATTCAGGTGCCGGCATCATCTGAGTTCCATTTCGATCTGAGGTCTACGCGTTGCAGATTTCGTTTGTTCCCCTGACCAAACCGGTCGGCGGTAAAAGGCAAGCAAAGCGAGGCATTTGATTTCAAGCCTTGAGGGGCTTCTACAAGCAAAGGGCTTCAATCAAACCTAGCGTGTTGCTTCATTGAAAAGTGATATCGAAGTGCCTACGTCGAATCAATAGGTTACGCTGTTAGCGGTTCCTCTGGCCCTTCTGTTACTTGATCAATCGTTAGTTGCGAGTGAAACAGCCGGACCTTTTGCTCCATTCAGAAGATTGCCGACAATGCGGGCCTATCTATCGGATCAGTGCATCGCGTTATTAAAGCCAATGCGGATAGCTTCTAAAAATTTGGCTCTATAAACTGAGCGAGTGCAACTAACCGGTCAAGGCTAGGTACGGCTAGAGCTCAAAACCCCTTTTGGACAAATGGGGTGACCCAATGGAGGTCTCAGGGCTTGGTTCAAGCTTTCATTTTTGAAGACTTAATAGCAGTCAGCCGGAGCTACACCGTAAGATCCGACACAATGCTTGAAATCATCATCTTTGGCTGGAAACCTTTCTGCGCATTCCATGCAGGCCTTTTTACGGTTTGATTCCTTGAATTGCTGCATCGATCTTTCTTCTGCCGCAATGTCTTCTTTGGAAGCCTGGCGCAATGCTTCTGCCGGTTTTGTGTAGATCTTCGTAATGAGGTCTCCCTTGCCAATTTTGTATTTTTCCTCGCCTTCAACTCCGTAAAGCTCAAGATTCAGGACTTTTGTTTTGGTGGCGCTGCGTTCGCAGCCGAGAGAGACGAAATGATCGTCAGGTTTGTTAAAATCCAGGTAAGCATAGGTTGAAGAAGACCCACCTTGGCGTTCAACGACCACAATTTTCTTCGTCTTTACAGCTTCCGTCCACTGCACGCTTTTGCTGAACTCAATACCGAGAGTCGTGCATTTTCCTTTTTGCAGCTCAACGTTTAAGGACTTAGTCTGTTCCAACTGCAGGCTCTTGCTGGTACTCGCGAGTTTGTAACCTTCATCATCCATGTTTTTTTTGGTGGTAGTATCCGCTCTTGCGTTAAAAGGATTTAACAGAATCGCCACTGTGGTCGCGTAAAAGAATGCTCTCATCATAAACCTCACAATCCTATTTTTCTAGAAAGATGCTGGCAGCAAAGACTTTCTTTGCCTCTGAAAGGCAGAAACCTAGCTGAATAGCCGCATTGGATTCAAGCTTGATTTCGATAGGTGTTAGCTAAGTGTTCGGTTTTTTGGCCAAGATTCGAACATGTCAGCAAAAGGAGTGTAGTCCATTCGATCACATTTCAGAAAGTAGCAATGATAGTGGTCGGCTATAATGCTTTTTCCAGTCGCGAACAAATGTTGCTAATATTTTAGACGCGTCCACGGAGGCGCCCCCGAGGATAATGGGCTGATCGGACAAGCTCCCCCCGCCAAGCTACGGCCTAAGGCCATCGCAACCTGTCAGATGGTCGGCAACAGCCTCCCAAATAGGCAGATGCTTTTGCTCGAGACTTTGAGGATATCTTTATCCTGATATAAAAAGCTGCATTTCAAAGCGTTCCCAATTTCAGGACCTCATCCTATTTTGCGGCTAGTCCGAGTGACGTCAGAACAATTGCTACCGAGGAAAAAGTGCGGGTTACGAATCCCGCCAGCTATAAGATCGCCATTTCTGCTTTGAGCCGCGGATCGGTGCGCTCGCTAGGTGGAATTATGGTGCTTTGAAAGGAGCCAGTCGATCCTTACGGCATCCTCGCGATCCCGTCGGTAGGCGATCCAACACCTTGGGCGCCGCAATACTGTAGAAGTCTTGGAGGCTCTGTAGTGCCTTTTGTCGAACATCTATGTCCGAGCTTGCGGATCAAAATGGGTATTTTCTCTGAAAATTCCATGATTGAAATTTGGACGCTGTTTGCTGGTCCAGGATACTACCTGTTTTGGGAGGGCTCCAGAAAGAGAGGCAAATGCAGGCTAGTAAAGCGCCTTGACAGGTTCTCATGAGAGAGGAACAAGGAAGGCTCTTCAAAAAGCAATTAGGAGGTTCTCTATGAAAGGATAGGCGTATTAATGATCTACCCTCTCGTGAAGGCTCTTCCCTAGGGGCTCCAATTTTTATCAAGCCAAATGCCGATAGACGTTCGTCTAGATTAACTCAAGTACGGCAATATTCTGACCAGGGAGTCCAACTAATTGAGTGTTTATGGTTTCTGTGCTAGACAATTTTGTCCCTGCGGAAGAACTAATGATTTGGTGAAATCAGGAACCGCCGTGGATAGAACCTGTCTGATGACGAGATATTCCTTCTCCTTAAGGATCTAGGGGTGCAGATCGGGGTTTCGAATCTGGACATTGATCCCAAATGTCACCGCAGCTGACATGGTCTTGACAACACCATAGTGTGGCGATGTCAGGAGCGCATATGACTGCAGCGCGAGTCTTAAAGAGGCGCTGCTGCAGCGCAAATAGTATCTGTCGATACATCTGTTGGACCGGTAGTTCCGGCTAATCCATCAATATAGCTAGCCTCGATGATAACCACACACGGTACACCTTGGGGGCCATTGAGTCCTATATCGTTACCTTGGTAGTTTATAGCTATCGTATAGATCTTATCTGATCCTTGGATATAGGTGGAAGACTCAATCGTGACAATGTAGATGTCCTTGATTACCTTCTTTACTTCGTCCAGAGCCAATATTTCTAAAAGTACATTGCTCCCGATTCCCGCAAAGGTTTTGACGGGAGGAGGCGTCTGATGTGAGCTATTATTTGTAACCCTTCCATTGTCGCGTTCAGATGAGCAGGCTAGCATTGACATCATGATCATGACCGAAGTGATTTGCTTTAGCATGAAGAGTCCCCTTATGAGTTTATTGGTGAACGAAAGGCCCGCTTCGCAACTGAAGCGCTGATTCAAGATTAAGCAATTCCCGTGCCAATAGAAAGGCTAGTATTTTGGCACCTTTAAACCAAAAGATGTCAAAATCTTAGGCGGTAGGTGCATCTTTTAAGTTATCTCAGCGAATTGAGCTAAAGTAAATGGCCACACATTCTCAAGTTCAGTTATGACTGACCAGAGAAATCGGTGTGTCACCGCAAATGCTCATCAGGTGGCGAAAAGAGTCTGGCGGACTGAGAGTCAATCAGGCTAAACGACTCAAGGAGCTTGTGGCTGAGAATCCTAGGCTCAAAAAAAATCGTCGCTAACCAAGAAGTCGAAAATCGATCCTCAAAGAGGTTGCCTCGGGAAGCTTCTAAGTCCTGCAAGGAAGGGTGAGGCGGTGTTGTACCTGATTCACAAGCTCGAAGTCTCCGAGCGCTTTGCTTGCAGGGCTATTGGCCAACTCAGAACAACACAGAGATATCAGAAGGTGAATAGTCCCGACAGAAGCCTTCTCTTGCTTCATTATGTAAAGAACCGAGTCTACAGATTTATATCAATTCCAAAATTCTTAAGTCCCGGTAATACCACTGAAGATATTGTATCGGACATTAATTCTTTGGATTTGCTGGGTGTGAGGACTCCCCACTCAGAATAGTCTTCTTTACCCTCTGCAAATGATAACATAGGACGAATTTCAGATCTTAAAGCCTCTTGAATCATTCGAGGTATATATTTCTTTAGCCATTGTAGGTCTTGATTACCGGTAGATCGAGCTAATTCAGCCCAGCCAATACGACTATGATTTATTTCGTCCTTAAGTATTTCGCGAACGGTTTTGCGAATAATTTTATGCTGGGCTTTCCTTTGCATTTCAAAAAGCAGAGCGGTACTCAATGTCTCTGTGATGCAACTCATGGCTAAGCAGGCATAAATAACTCTTTGTTGGCTAGTTAAATGCAATGGACCCAATTGAACATTAAAATCCAAAGGCCTTGGTTTTTCTTTAATTTCAAGAATGTCTCGACATAACTGAGCATGCCTTAATTCATCTGTAGATGCATCTCTTGCTAAAATTGCTACCGGGTCATTTTCACCGCGGATTTCCACAAGATCTTTTGCTAATGTTGAAAAAACTGCTGCCGCTTCCAATTCAATTTTTTCACGATTTTGCCAAACTCTTAATACCGGCGCAGGAATCTGAGAATTATTCTTCAAGGTCTGCACAAGAAGTCCCCCAACAACACTCCATGCCCTCTTTGGCTACCAGTTGAGTAATTACATTGCCCTCTTGACTACATGATTGCACCTCTCTGCAAACAGATACATCCGTACAAAAGACTGGAATGAGTGGCTTCTTGGACTCTTCTGACTGTTTGGACTCTTCGATTTCTTGAGCATGACCCAAATGGGAAGTTAAAAGAGCACCACCTGTAACCAGCATTTTAAATAGTCTGTTATTCATCTTATCTCCTAGTTAAGGTCTTTTTGCCTAAAGAGATTGTCTATGAAAGTAGGAAATTAGAAAAATTAATACCCTATATGTCAGTCATAGTTAAAATTTATCTACCCGTGTGAAAATTAAAGATCTGAAGTCTCCCACTTTAGTGGACAACTCGGTTTCATAAACTTGAGTCGTAAACTAAATTGAGTTAAATAGAGTGTAGTCCATTCGATCACATTTCAGAAAGTAGCAATAATAGTGGTCGGTTATAATGGCTTTTTCCAGTCGCGAACAAATGCAGCTTATATTTAGGACGCGTCCGCGGAGGCGCCCCCGAGGATATGGGGCTGATCGGACAAGCTCCCCCCGCCAAGCTACGGCCTAGGGCCACAGTCTCTATTGTCTCATCACTTTGCTAGATGGAAACATCGAACCTTTAACACCAAATCGCCCAAATATGATTGTTGAGGCTATTAATATGGATAACATGAACGGACCGGGAGCGATGCAAATCTGGTTTCGCGACAATGCAAGTTCTGGAACTTTAAGCTTTAGGGCAGCTTATTTTAGTTCGGGAAAGACAACGCGATTGGATGACTACCACCTTTTTGTTCGGCAGTAATTGCTGAACAGCACACACCCCATAAAGTTTTCCATAATCTATCCGATGATTCATTTAAATTGGAGGCGCCAAAAATGGCAAGTCGATTATTGTCAATTTTTCCTGTATTTCTCGTGGTTTGGGGTTGCAAATCTGCAAATGACTCAAGTGTCAAAGAATTTCAATCAGATCAAACTGCCACGTGCTTACTTGAAGGGGGAGTTTGGATGAGCGCCCCGTCCTGTTTGCCACTCAACAGTGACGGAAATTCGGTGAGCTACCAGGGGCATACTTGCAGCACGATTGCCAAGTGTGGATCTGAGCCAAGCGAAGCTAGCAGAACTGCCACGTGCTTACTTGAAGGGGGAGTTTGGATGAGCGCCCCGCCCTGCTTGCCACTTAACAGTGACGGAAATTCGGTGAGCTACCAGGGGCATACATGCAGCACGATTGCCATGTGTGGATCTGAGCCAAGCGATGCTAGCAGAACTGCCACGTGCCTCCTTGAAGGGGGAGTTTGGATGAGTGCCCCGCCTTGTTTGCCACTTAACAGTGACGGAGATTCGGTGAGCTACCAGGGGCATACTTGCAGCACGATTGCCATGTGTGGACGTTAGTCTCAGAAAAGAGCGCTGTACTGTCAGAGAGTACAGGGAATGGTTGTTTTTGTGTGAATGTTTCCCATGAAGCTGCTCCCCTATTTCCTGGTTCACCCCTTGAGTCTTCAGGCTTTACAAAAAAACGTTTGCGGTCTCGTGGTGGTCGATACCGGATTTCCCTAGAACAGACCAAATTCATAGCCGCAAGCGCAGACACTCACACAAAATGGCGAGTCCAGAGAAAGTGCCCTCTGAGTTTACGCTGGATTCAGGTCACTGCTGTTTAAGACTAGGTAATTTTTCCCAGCAGGGCCGAGGAGCGAGACAAAAACTCAGTCATGCCGGCAGCATCAAAGCGCGCTTGTTGCAGGTAGGCCAAGTCATAGACTTGGTTGACAATCAGCTGCATATCTTCGTCACGCTGGATGCCTCGACTCAGCTGAACCAAGCGCTTGATGGCAGAGTTCTTGGAATTGACGATCAGAGTATGATCGTCGTCGGTTAGACGCATCGGCTCCTGACTACCACCCATCTGGGCAAATTCCTTCATGCGACGCATCTTTTCATCAAAGGAGAGAATCGCCGGGGTGGATTCACTCTTCAGGGCTTCGATGCGGATCTTCGCTTTTGGATTGCGGATGAATTTTCTAAAGACATCCAGAATCTTTTCATCTTCATCTCTTTGGTCGTTGGGATCGATGATTTTTGGTGCGTCTTTCTTATCAGCGATCATATGGGTGACGTCACCGTCCAAACGCACAAATTTATATTCGGAACCCTTGAACATTTCCAGATAAGGCAAGAAATGACTGTCTATCATGGCATCGCATAAGACCACAGGAATGCCTGCTTCCTTAAACATGTGAAGGTAAGCAGATTGTGCTTGGGAGTCAGAGCAATAAACGATTTTCTTCTCTGTTTTCTCTCCAAACTGGGTCAGATACTCCTGAATGGTGTAGAATTTCTTTTCCGCATCGAGGGTTGCATCTTGGAAAATAATGGAATCGACCATTCTATCAAAAAATTCCCTATCTCTAAGCATGCCATACTTGATGAGTTGATGTATTTCAGGCCAGAATTTCTCAAATTGACTACGATCGGTGTTGCACATCCCCACCAG
>JBIKVD010000182.1:0-8590 GCA_044357055.1 Oligoflexales bacterium
CAAATAATCGGCAGTCGTCCGATCACAAGCGACGGGAATATTCCACACTACTGCCAGCCTAATGAGAGCTTTGACATCAGGATCATGGGGCTGTGATTGCAGAGGATCCCAAAAAAAGATCAGCATGTCTATGGCCCCTTCCGCAATCCGCGCCCCTATTTGCTGATCCCCCCCTAAAGGACCACTTCTCAAGCAGTCGATTTGAAGGCTTAGCTTTTCTTGCAATAAACGCCCAGACGTTCCCGTGGCGACCAATCTATGCGCTGCAAGGATATCACGATTATGGCTGCACCATTCCAATAAGCTCTTTTTCATATTGTCGTGGGCAACGAGTGCAATGCTCCGCTGCTGCGCGGGTAAGTTTCGGCTCATGTGCTGCCTTTCCATTATATTGGGACAGCAAAAGCCTACACCAATTTTCATCACAAAATAACAAGATTTGCAGATAAGCTGGCTAGGACTATTTGTTGGGAAGAGTTTGTAGGAAGCTCAGAACCGACTCGCTCGCTTTACTGTCCCCGAGTATATCCAAATAACGACTATAGCCAAGGACCAGCCTTGGCTCTTCAGGATATTCATCTAGCAACCGGTCATAGTACCTCTGAGCCTGATAGATCATCGACGGCCTATTGAGCAAAGACACGAGGCAACAAATGGCTCGATCCCGGGTTCCTGCAAATTGACATGCTTTTTCCAGCCAAGCGGCACTGTCCTCCAATAGACTCCGATGCAAGCAGCCAAGTCCCAAACCAAGGCACGCTTCGGCGTTGCCGGGATCTTTTGCCAGGACGCTTTTAAAGATCGCGGAAGCCTCCTCATAAGACTGCAGCCTCAGAGCAATAGCACCTAAGCGCAGCAATGAGTCTATTGCCACCGACGAGTTGCGCCCGTCCGACGCAGCTATAGAAGACTCGTACCAAGCCATGGCCTCCGAATACTGACCGCCCGTTTCCATCATCCGGGCAATCATAAACCGAGCCTGCGCGAGTACCCTGAGATCATGATGAACCTCTAGCGAAGCCAGACCCTTAAGACGGCTATATTCCTCGGCACTGAGATTTTCCTGGTTAAAGTCCTGTGGTGCGACTCGGTGGACAATCTGCAACAACCAAGAATAATCATCTGCGCTCATGCAGAACTTTTCTGAGGATTCAAGGGCACGTATCATATCGTTCAAAAACATGGTTGAACGAACCTTGTGTGTGGCTCCCATGACTTGTAACAGAGTTTCTGCACGCCATAACCGGTTCTCGTAGCCTGAAGAGCCCACAGAAAATAGCGGAGGGGATTCCCTGCCATGCTCATCTCTTAAAGCATCCTCTACAACAAGCATTTCGGTGATACTACCGAAGACAGACTCATCAGAGCAAACGGGCACAGCTCCATGAGATAGCGCATCACTCTCCTCTAGAACACTGCGCCCCCTTTTCTTGGACCAAGAGATTTTATCAGTCGCGCAGAGTAGGTCTGACCAGATCGCGGAAACATTTTCATGGAGAAAGAAGACTCGACTTCCAACCTTTAAATCTGATGCAAGATACTTCCATCGCTCCGTCAGCCTATTTTCATCCACAAAGATAACTCGTACAAGCTTTTTGGCTTCCTCTGATAGGCTGCTTAGCTGTAGAAGCAATTTCTCACCATAATCATCGCTCTTTTCGTCACAGACATGCGTGTGAATGGTTTCGTCTTGGCCAACTTTTAGCCAGGATCTAAAACGAGCTTGCCGCTCCTGCCAATGCGCTATGGAAACAGGCCTTAGACCGCCTGCCAGTGTCAAAACCATGGAATCATCCGCCATGGGATATTGGCTACGCCAATGAAGAGCGTCGATGGGCTGAATAATGCCATCGGCTCGAGTGAGAAACTCATGAAGAACTAGCCGCAGATTCGGCGCTTCTGCCAGAAACTGATGATGGATGTATTCGCTCACTCCAAAGAGACGGCGCGAATGTTTTAGGGCGAAAGCCAAGGCTTGAAAAGAGCTAGGGCTAAACAGGTCTGCTGTCACGATAACATTGGCTTCCGTAAGGGCATGCTCCAATCCCTGCAAGTAGCCAGGAACCTTAGGATCCTCATGAAAATATTGGATCGCAATTGAGTGATTCTGGCTCCAGCGGGTCAAATGAGTTTGCCGATGGCCACAACAAATAGTCAAAGAGAAATATTCGGTCAAAGACTCAATGCACTCTGCAATCCGCGCATGAGAATACCTTCCCACAACAAAAAATATATGTTGACGTTGCTGACTAGGCAATCGCTTCATCAGT
Organism: Oligoflexales bacterium; assembly: GCA_044357055.1. Classification (GTDB taxonomy): domain Bacteria; phylum Bdellovibrionota_B; class Oligoflexia; order Oligoflexales; family JBIKVD01; genus JBIKVD01. The sequence continues at coordinate 2,271 of JBIKVD010000182.1, forward strand.
GGGCAACCGGAACGGCCATTTGCGAAGGGCGAGCAAGTAGTAGAATGCTTTCTCTCAACGGCCGTCTCAGTTGTTCGCTATCTCCGGTCAAGCCGAGCAGCAGTTCACTTACCGACAAGGCTTCTGTGGCTTCAACTTTAAGATCCAGATCTACTTTCTCTTTTGCCCCAAGGAACCTGCTGCCAAAATCGCTTTGCGACAATTTTAGCTGTTTGCCAGCTAGGTTTCTCACATTTAATAGCAGTTTCTTTACCGGTAGGTGTGAGTCATTTTTTATGGAAATTCTAAGGGTAGCCTTTTCTCCAGCCTGTAAAATTCCATCCATGGGTTTTACGTCCTCCTCGATAATTTGATAAAGAGCGGACAAAACAGGCATGTCTCTTTTGCCTATAGAGACCGTCAAGGTTTCAATCAGCTCCGTGGCCATCGCATCTTTGGCGACACCAATCAGAACCTTGTACTCCCCAGGATCCCAATAGCCCGGAATTTTACCGACGATCGTCCCCTGCATGATACCTTTTGCAGAGAGTCGTCCAAGTAAGACTTCTTGAGCGGGAAAGCCATTGCCCAGTCCTGTTAGATATAATGAAACTCGCTCAAGATTTTGATCTGTTGGGTTGGTGAGAGTGTAAGGAATCTGAAGATCTGCACCTGGATAGAAGGGCTCTTCGCGCGATGGGGCTGTCAAGGAAATCGACACCGACGCTGGGACTCCCCCGCTCTTGCTGGCAGAATTATCCCAACTAATTTTATGGGTACTCTCCAACCAAGTGGCAATGGGGGTATTCAAATTCTTAAGATGAGCAGAAATCTCAATACCCGCTACACTTAGCTGATGAGAGGCTCTTCTTGCTTCGCGAGGTATTTTTTTAGGATAGGTTTCATTAATCTTTTTTATTACCCGGAGGGCCAAGAGATACTCTTGATCAACCGGATTCTCCCCTTCCTCATGCTCATAAAAGCCCGTAAAAGAAGAGGTTCGGAGTGACTCAGCGCTCGTACCGTCAATTTTAATGGCACTTAAATGGTTTGATAGGAAGTTTTCATTATTATAGCGATTCATTCCCAGTATATTCAGATTTTTATCATTTTTCGTTACTGGCTGTAGCCATATGTCAGGAACAATCCCTTCATTCTGTATCGATCTTCCTTTAGGGGTATAGTATCTGGCGATGGTCAGTTTCAGCGCACGCTGGCCTGGCAATTCAAATACGGTTTGCACAGATCCTTTGCCAAAGCTCGGTTGCCCAATGACGATGGCTCGTTCATGATCTTGCAGAGCACCCGCAACGATCTCGCTGGCTGAAGCTGAGTCTTCATTGATCAATATCGCTATCGGGAAATCCACTTCATCGTACCCCAGACCTGCGACTTCGACCTCCTCGCGCCGTCCGCTAGTGCTTACAATGATTCCTTTTTCAAGAAACAGATCTGCTACTTGCACAGCTTGGTCCAAAAGCCCTCCTGGATTAGACCGTAGATCCAAAACCAAACCAGAGATATTGCCCCCATTGCTCAAACGAAAGGCTTTAATAGCATTTAGAACTTCTCGTGAGGTCTTGCTAGAAAAAGTATCAATCGAAAGATGCAAAATGCCGTCACGATTTCCTAGATTTTTTCTTTCTACAGAATCAACTTGAATGATCTCTCGTGTTAGTTTCAATCGTTCAAGTGTTTGAGTTTGATTCCTCAAGACAGAGAGATTGACACTTGTGCCGGGCTCACCACGCATATGTTCCACGAGATCGTCCAGCGTTGCTCCAAAGGTCGATACTTCATTAATTTTCAAGATACGGTCATTTTTGGCAATGCCAGCTTTAATAGCAGGGCTTCGAGGAATGGGTTTCACGACCGTGAGGAGATCGTCACGCATACTAACTAGAACCCCGAGCCCACCGAATGAGCCCTCTGTCCCCTGGCGCAGCTCCTTATAGGCATCGGGACTCAAAAGCGCGCTATGGGAATCGAGGCCAGACAGAAGCGCATTCATCACCAGCTCCGTACCTGACCAAGAATCAACTCGCCTAATTGCATTTAGGGATTTTCGTTTCGCAGACCGATCGATTAACTGCACAATTGAGACACATCGCTCAAAGAGTTGGTCATAACTCAAAGTTGGATCAAGCTTGTATTTTACCACCTCGTGGTCAATTTGAAGATCAACTTGGCCTGTTGAGCGAGCGATCTTAATTTCAGGATATTCCGATAGCGCGCGAATGAGGGTATCAAAGATCATGTTGTTATCTGCACGCGCGTAATCTACGTAGTAATTCTGGATGATCGCAACAATGGATTCGATCAAGAGACGCTGCTCATCGTAGCTTGCCGCGCTCGTTTCCCTGGAATCTGAGATGGATTCCTGCTCTGATTCACTCGCTAGGACGATATTAGTATTTAATGTCAGGCCAACACCTGCAAAGAGGATCAGTGGCCAATGGCAGCGAACGCCAAGAGGTCTCGCAGACCAGGATAAAATAAACTTGATTAGCCAATCTAAGATCATTTTCATGCGGCATCCTTCGTTTATACCCCTTTCGTATCGGAGCCTTTGGCATTTCATTGAATAGGCTCACCCACTCTCCCTCAGTAGAGGTCAGCATTAGGATCGTCATGACTTGAAAGGAGCCGCAAAAAATCCTGATATGACAGGACGTTGAGTTGGTATCGCGCAAAGCATCGACTGAGAGAGTAAAAGAATAGAGGCGGCAATAGAGAAAATGCTGCGAATTCTCCGGAGAAATCGCCAGATGATCCACCCACCGTCAGAGATACCCCCAAACCCGTCCTTAGCTCATAGAGAATGATTCGGACAGGATGTTTACCAGTCCCACCCTCGATTGCGCCGACCTAAGAGCCCGTCATTACTATTTTCTTTTCGATAAAATGCAGAAAAATCGAAAACTCTATTAAGAATTTTCAATAAATGTCGATCAATTTGAGTCGGCTTGGGAACTTGGCGCTCCCTACCCGTCATAGGACATCGCTGAATCTTTGATTTCACGAAAGTCACCCCTGTTGAGGCTCTTATGAGAAAATCTGACAAGATGGCAAAGATGGTTTTGTGGCTTTTCGCACTAACGTTTGGCATGCATCTTCAACGATCCTCGGCTCTGGCGGAAACAAAGGATTTCGAAGTGGAAGTTTGGACGTGTCACGATCAAGACCTGCCGTCCCTGGAGCTTGAGATCGCCAAACAGCTACAGCTGAAACCTTCGGATAGCTTTCAGCATTACCTATACTCCTACTATCTTATGAGAAGTTTCGTCGTTGATCCTTCCGATATGCGACTCCTTCACAAAGCAGTTCAAATGGCGGAACAGTCGTTAATCTTGGATAGCAAAGCTGATTGGGGATATTTCATTAAGGCACAGCTGGCAGACGTGGTAGGAAAGTCGACCGAAGCAAGTCAGACTCTGGAAGATGGTTTCAAGGTCGTGGGCCCCAACAGTTGGAGATTGCTTTTTGCGAAAGCGCGCTTGGCTAGTGGCGCCGCTGATTTCGCCTCTGAGAGCTGGAAAAACCACATGAACCCCTATGTCCTTGCCCTGCGTGCCCCAAATGCAAAAGTCGATATCTTGCTACCGTTTGCGTTGGCTGTCGCCAAAACAACTGCAAATAGCATTGACGAAATTTTTGCTCGTCTGGCCTACTTGGGAGAGTACCAGGAGCACCCTTTGATACTCGGTGCAAAGGCAATGCTTCACACAGAACGAAAGGAATACCGTCAGGCTGATGCCCTATATGAGCAACTGATCGCTATGAAGAATGAGCCAGAATACCTGCTGAATCAGGGAATTCTTAGGTATAAGTATTTGCAAAGACCCATGGATGCCAAACTGGTCTTAAGTCGTATAGCACCTTCAGCACCTATCTTTTTGCGTATCAATCAAATGTTTCATCTGGCTTTGATTCACACTGACTTGGGAGAGAGCCACCATGCAAAGCGCTACTTGCGATTAGCCCTACATGCGACGGCAAACAAAGAAGTCCTGATTGATGGCTACTATCAAGCCTTGTATGGACAAAATCGTAAGCATGAACTAAAAGAAACGCTCAAAGCCATCATCGAAGAGTTTCCTGGCATAGCAAAAATTCATGGCGCTCTAGGCGAGCTTTATGGCGAGGATCCGAATGAAGGGCTAACTTCTTTACAGCATTTCCACAACGCTATTCTTCTTGAGCCAGATAACAGCGAATTTCATATCGGTAAAGGGCTGAGCTATTATAAAATGGGCGACTATACCCAAGCTCTCGCGTCTTTTGATCGAGCTAGTGAACTTAACCCTGATGACACCACCGCCATCTACAACCAAGCATGTATGCTTTCTTTACTCGGCAAGTCAGAAAAAGCCCTGGAAAAACTGGAACAAGCCATTCGCATTGCCCCCGAGTATGCTCAGAAGGCTGCTCATGATCCAGACTTTTCAAAACTCTACGGCAATCATAACTTTCGCGATCTAGTGGCCGACGATGGCAAGCTTGATCAAGGCCTTAGCCATTAAATCCAGTCGCGCGCACCGAGCGAATCTTTCTTGGATATAAGAGGAATCCCTGCAGACTTTGAATATAGTTGGCGTGGCCGAAGTGCCAATAGTCATCTCGCAGATCGAAAGGAGCTTCCTTCAAGCGTTCCGCGACGTCGGGAGCCCCAAAGATGAATTTCATGGGTAAATCATCAAGCTCATACTCATAGGGGGGGGCTTTGAATTGAAAGGCATCTGCGAAGAGGTCAATGGCGGCACGCATGGTGGCCAACGCGAGATCAAAACTCCTTACCGCCTGGGCATCCACGACATGAATCTGAAATCCCCTGCAAACCATCCCCGCCCACTTTTGAAAAGTTGGCATAAACTCACAGGGGCGCAAGTGAACTCCTTGCTGTTGCAGGCTCTGTGGTACGAGCTCTTTAATACGGTTTACAAACAATTGGGAATCTGTAACGTAGGGCGCCCCAACAAATTGAAAAGGTAGACAAGTTCCTCTACCTTCTGAAAGATTCGTTCCCTCTAACATGACAAAGCCAGGATAGACGACGGTGGTATCAAAATAAGGCATATTTGGTGACGTGATAAACCATGGTCGCTTAAGATCAGGAAAATAGCGCGTGGGGTCATATCCCTTCATGGAAATAACTTCCAAATTTGCTCCAATGGAAGCATTCAACAGCAAAGCTGCCTCTCCCATCGTCAAACCATGCCTCATGGGCATTGGATGGGGCCCAACAAAAGAGAAGCACTGGGATTGCAATACGTGCCCCTCTACCCATTCGCCAGCAATGGGATTCGGTCTGTCTAGAATGACAAGTCTCTTGTTTAATTTGCGACAGGCCTGCAGACATAGAGCCACCGTCGCTTTGAAAGTGTAAATCCTGGTTCCCGTTATCTGCAGGTCAACGATCAAGGTATCGCAATGTTCAAGCATTTGCGCCGTAGGCTCACGCACAGAGGAGTAAAGGCTATAAATGGGGATCCCCATGGCCTTATCAAACTGATTTGGCGTCTCGATCATGTTATCTTGCACGGTTCCAAAAAATCCGTGCTGCGGTCCAAAAAGCGCTACCAATCGCTTGCCGAGAACGCGGGCACAGACCTCCCAAGCGGAGTGGAAATCGCTCGTCAACGAGGCTTGATTAGCCAGGACTCCACAGCGGCCCCACGCCTCTGCAAGTTTGGGGGTTTCCGCCAGCCGCTCAAGCCCAACCTGCATGGCATCAACCGTATTTTTCTTGAATTTTTTTAATCACGGCTTGCAAGCAATCTTTGATGTCTTTGCCGCTTACAGAAGGAATCGTGCCTGATGAGTCATTGCTTAACTCCGCGTGCCCAGAGCAATTGCCATCGACCTGCTCATCGATTTCGATGCTATAATTGGCCCCACGTGACATAAAGGAAAATCGATGGTTACGGAACAAACGCGAACCTTGAGGTACATTGACTGATTTCCATTCCATAGGGCCTCCCACTATATGCCAGGTTTTATTTTAGCGGACTGTGCCACGGGGGTAAAGGACCGAAAGCGAATGAGGACGTTTAATCGCCGGAACCTAAGCTATTGCCAGGTTCGCGAACCCGATTTTAGGCCACCTGATCTTGAGATTTTTGTCTATTATCAATGAAGTCTTTGAGGAGTTGATCGTGCTCTTTGTCGATCTGCACGATACGTATACCGATTCCCGGTCCACTCTCGTGGGCACCCGGATCATCGGGATAGACAATTCGCGCCATCTTGCCATTGAAAAAGACAACCCCACCATCAGCAAGATCCAACCATATCTCCATGATACTTGAAGGGGTAAAGGGAAATCGTCCCGGTTTTTCAAA
>JBIKVD010000015.1:0-24815 GCA_044357055.1 Oligoflexales bacterium
TTTTCGTATTCCTCAATCGCATGTTCGTATTGAGAGTCACGAGCTCTTTCCACACCGCGATTGTTAAAGAAGCGGATCAGCTCAAGTTTGTCTTTGGCCCGCAGCGTGAGTTTGCTCGCGGTGTCATGCATTCCCTGTTCAAAGAGATCTTCAGCCAAGCTGACCAAATCCTTTTGAGTCAGATTTCCTACCGACATGGCGGTTTCAAAGATCTCTTCGAATCCCGCCGGATCTCTTAGCGAAGTATAAAGTTGTAGCATCGCGCGCATGCGCAACAAATGTCCCGGGGCGATCTTGTGAGCCCGGCTATACCATTGCAGGGATTCAGCCAGATTGCCTGATTTGTGCAAAAGTCCTGCCAAATTATGCATAAGTCGGGTATTGCCTTCATACTTTTCCAAGGCTCTCCTGAGGAGCGTGATGGCTTTTTCTGGAAGCTTTGCATGCTCATACAAGTCCGCTAAGGCCAGAAGGCCGTCGCTTTGCATGCGCATCAGTTCCTTTTCCCAATGGACCATTTTCGAGGCCAGGCCGGCTCCGGAGTCGCCGAGCGACTTGTCGATCTCGTGCTGGGCTTTCAGCTTTAAAAGATGGAGATACTTGGCGTTCTGTGCTTCTCGACTCATTTCCATCAGCTGAGACAAGACCCGAGAAAAGGTGCAAGGCTTGATCGAAAAGCCGATGCTGCCCATCTCACGACCAAGATTGATTTCGGCAAAATTTAACCCTTGCCCTGACGTCAGGATAAAGGGAATGAATTTCTTATGAAAAGAGGCGCTGGCGCGAAATTCTTGGATCAAAGTCCATGCCGAGCGAGCTTCCCCGTGAGCTGGCAGAAAGCAAAGCGAGATGTTCTCTTCCTGAAGCAGGTCCTGCGCATCCTGCCAATTCCCGGCATAAGTGAGGCTCTGGCAGTACGGTTTTAGAATTTTTACCATGCCATTGGCAGCGCTCTCGTCGGCATCGACCACAAGGATTTCGTCAAATTTTAGATTTTCCATGCTGACGGCCCTAATTTGCTAGCAAAAAATACCTTGGGGAGGGTATCGGAAGAATTGCGCGAGGTGTGACGCACAGAAGATATTATTCTGTAATTTTAGGTTGTTGTGCAGATTTTGTGCTAGAAAACTTGTGGGCGGGGGGGTATTAAGGCCATAGCGCCCAGGTGATACCCACAGAAAGCTGACCCATGACAGGGAGTGCAAAATACTTGTCGAGAGCCTCCTCCTCTTCCTTTTTCTCCCTATCCAAATCCTCTGTTATGACTAAGTCTGGCGAAAGTTCTTTGTGACTCAGGGTTCGATCTGAAGATAGTAAGAAATCCAAACCTAGGGCTATATCAAAGCTCAAGGACTGGTTGATCGCGAGTTGCTAGCCAATCATAGTCGTGAGGTGGCTTTGTTGCAACTTTGCCCGCCAATCGATGGCGCCTTCGACGACTTCATTGTCTATCATGGTTTGGAACTGTTCAGGATCTTCGATCTGAATCACCCTTTGTCGATATCCCGTCATCAAATAGAAGGCATCTTTTCCGGGATAATAACGTAGTCCGAAACTGTAACTGGGTCCAGAAAATGAGAACTCAGGGTCATCAAACGTGGTTAGCCCGTAGGACGCCTCTAGACCTAAGCCCTGTTCGGGCCATTTCGCAAGGAACCAGCCTCCGAGTGAGGGCAAAACTAAGACAGGAATACCGGCTCCAATAGCAAAGGAAAAATCCGAGGGTTCGTCACTTGCTCTTCCAGCGTTGACCTTGCTGTCACTTTTGGCGGTTTTAGAGGTTTTTTTGCTTTGGGCTGCACCCGTCTGCTTCGTGGACGGTGAGCTAGGTGTTACTCGGACCCCTTTCCCCCATGCTTGAGGTGCGGACTGAGCTAGCAGGAACGCGAGCAGAGCACGAAAAGCAAATCTCATGGTTGATGTTCTCCCGTTAGCCAAAGGATCGAGACGAGCAGGTGGCCCGGCTCCTCACATCGCACGCTTATGAATTCATCTTGCGGTGTCTGGGAGAGGGTGGGGGAAGGAGGCCCCGCCAGGGTCTTCTCAGCCTTATGATAAAGTGCCGTATCGAAGGCTGCCAAAGATTCTGGTTTCTCTCCTCGGGAACTTTCGCAATGCCATCTTCCGCTGATAGCGAAGAGTATCAGCCAGGTGGCGTTAGCTGGGAGTTCCTGCTTCTGTTTTGTCCTTGAGGCCCCCAGTTCAAGGGTTCGGCTTTGGGCCCCCCATCGGGATCTTTGGATCATCAGGTTTAAGTCCTGAGACGGACCTGAGACTTCGCAGTTTGTTTGCCAATCGCCGGAAAATTCATAGGGCTGATAGAGCTCAAGTTTTTTAGAAAGACCCTTTTCTTCATGGTGCAAGGTCATGGTCGGACCACTGAGTTGGACAATGGTTCTATGGACACCAGCAAATGGCGAAAAAGGGCCTGAACCATTGACATTTGCCAAACTGAGGCGCCAGGAAAAATCGGCTCCAGTCGCTGTGGAGGGATAGCGGTAGATTTCCCGTGTGGTTCCCTGCCCATTCTTCCATGGCATGATCTGGTGCTGGCTATGTCGTACGATGATCATCAAGGTTCCAATAAATCTTTAGGTCATTAAAACCCACTCTTCCGCAGCTGTGGGATGGATGGCAATGGTGCGGTCGAAATCGGCCTTACAGGCCCCCATTTTGATCGCGACCGCGAAACCTTGCAACATTTCGTCCATGCCATCACCGACGCCATGCATGCCAACGATTTTCTCGTTCGGGCCCTGGGTCACAAGTTTGAGGAAGGTCTTTGGGCGTGGTTCGGGTTGCAAGGAGTATAGCATATTGGAAAAGGTGCTGCGGTAGATCTTGATCTGGTCCTGACCATATTTTGCAATGGCTTCTGTCTCACTCAAGCCGAGCGTGCCAACGGGAGGATGGGAAAACACCACGCTTGGGATAAGATCGTAGGAGAGTTTAGCCTGATCCTGCCCATGAAAGAGCCGATCGGCAAGTCGCCGGCCTGCCGCGATCGCGACGGGTGTTAATTCCGCCTTCCCGATAACATCCCCGATGGCATACGTCCCCGGTACCACCGTATTTTGCCATTCATCGACAGGAATGTGCCCGGTCCCGTTGGGAGATATCCCAGCCAAGGAAAGCTGCAAAGATTCGAGCGCGGGCTCCCGCCCAACTGCCAAGAGAACTAAGTCGAAACCTGCAAAGGAGGAAGAGCCTGGGCTTCGACTTTCCAGAAGGAATGTGTTTTGCGGCGCTGGTCGAATGGCGCTGATTTCACACGAACGGTGTATGGTGATCCCATGGTGTTCCATCTCATGTTGCAGGTGATTGCCGATCTCATGATCGAAGTGGTTTAACAGTCGGTCCTTGCGAGCAAAGAGGCTTACATCGCAGCCAAGGTCATGCAGGGCACCGGCAAATTCTACAGCAATGTAACCGGCTCCTATGATCGCGATTTTTTTTGGAAGAGAGGTCAACGCGAACATCTCATCGGAGCTTAAACCTAGATTCACTCCCTCAATACTTGCTGGGCGGGAAGGTTTCCCACCCACGGCAATCAGCCGATGGGGTGCTTGCAAGGTTCGACCCGCCACACTAACGGTATCGTTTGCCATAAAACGAGCTTCGCCACGGATGACGGTGACACCGTTTTTGGTCAAGTTCTGTGAGTAGATCGCATTGAGCCGTTCGACATACTGAGCTCGGCGCTGGGCAAAAAGTTGATAATTCCAATGGTGTGATGGGATCTCGAATCCATAGGCGGAGCCCATGGAAAGGGACTTTGAGATTTGGCCGGCGTTCCACATGACTTTCTTCGGGACGCATCCAGCATTGACGCAGGTGCCACCCAAGCGGGCCTTTTCAATTAAAGCCACTCTGGCGCCATGTTTTGCCGCTCGATTGGCGGTAGCGATGCCACCGCTTCCGCCCCCAATAACAATAAGATCCCAGGATTCCGTTTTCATGCGGTGTAGCCATCCCTTATGAAGAATTTTTAGAGAGGTAGAGCGCCATGCTGTCTGTCATAAGATTAAAATGACGCCAATGTCCGTCGAACAGACTATATCAAATCTGAAGCTAGTACCGCGCAGTAATTTCTGTTTTGATAGGGAAATCTTTGCCATACTTGAGACCAAAATCAGAGAAATGGAGTGCTTGATGCAAGCTTATCTCGAATTATTGGAGCGGATCCGTCGTGAGGGAGAGACCCGATCAGATCGTACGGGTACTGGTGTCATCAGTGTCTTTGGCCACAGCATGCGTTTTGATTTGGCGGCCGGATTTCCTTTGCTGACCACCAAGAAATTGCATATCCCTTCCATTGTCCATGAATTGTTATGGTTCTTGCGAGGCGATACCAACGTAAAATATTTGCAGGATAACAAGATTAGGATCTGGGATGAATGGGCCGACGAAAAAGGCGAACTGGGACCCGTTTATGGAAAGCAGTGGCGCTCGTGGGCTACGGGTGACGGTCGTTCGATTGATCAGATTTCTCAATTGATGCTGAGACTTCGCGAGGATCCCTTGTCCCGACGTCATATCGTTAGCGCCTGGAACGTCGGTGATTTAGCGGCTATGGCCCTGCCGCCTTGTCATGCTTTTTTTCAAGTCTATATAGCTAAGGGGCGTCTGAGCCTGATGTTGACTCAGCGCAGCGTGGATTGTTTTCTGGGCCTACCGTTCAACATAGCAAGTTATAGCCTATTAACCCATATGTTGGCACAACAGGCTGGATATGAACCCGGGGAATTTATTTGGAGTGGAGGGGATTGTCATATCTACTTTAATCACTTAGACCAAATCAGCGAGCAGCTGGGTCGCAAGCCTTATCCCTTGCCACAGCTCGTTATCAAGCGCAAACCTGAGACCATTTTCGATTACTCTTTTGAGGATTTTGCCTTCGAAAACTATCAGGCCCATCCTCATATAAAAGGTAGCGTCGCAGTTTAAACGTCGGCGTTCTTCGCGCCGTTCAAGGGTGGCTATCCATGATGAGTTCTAAAAAACCGATCCTCTCTATCGTTGTGGCCATGAATCGCGAGGGTTTGATCGGTCAGGAGGGAAAGCTACCCTGGCGCCTTCCCGAGGACCTGAAGCATTTCAAAAAAGTCACCATGGGCCATCCTGTTGTTATGGGGAGAAAAACCTTCGAATCGATAGGTCGACCCTTGCCCGGTCGGAGCAATATTCTCATAACCCGACAAAAGCATTTTGTTGCGGCTGGAGTGGAGACCTGCCACTCCTTGGCAGAAGCGCTAAAGCTTGCAAGCCAGAGTCCGGGTGGACAAGAACAATGTTTTATCATTGGTGGGGCGGAGATCTACGCTTTAGCTTATGACTTGGTGGACCGAATCTATGTCACAGAGGTTGATGATCCGACGAAGTCAGGAGATGCCTGGTTTCCCGTGCCAGCATGGCGACGAGACTTTGAGATCACCACGGATATACCATCCCAGGAAAGGTCCGAAGTCCCCTATCATTTTTTGTTAGGACTGCGCCGTGTTGTTTAGCAAAAGCGGTTTTATCAAGGATAAGCGATGAAACAAAACCCTCATCAGGGCTCGGATCAAGCAGGGGATCGCAGCCGTCGATGGCTTGCACGCATGTACGACGAATTTCGGCAAATTTGTTATACCAGGCAATTGAGACTACCTCAGCCGCATATTGCCTTGATGAATGCGGCGACGATCTTAGGCAAATGGGATCCAGTGCAGCAAACCCTTTTTCTTGCGGATACTTTGATTCGTGATCATCCGTGGTTAGTTGTAGTCGAAGTCTTCAAACATGAGCTAGCCCACTATATGGTCGATCTTTCGCAGAAGGAGGATAGTGGCCCACACGGAGTCGCTTTTCTCCAAGCCTGCGATCGCCTAGGAGTTGAGTCATGGGCGAGGCATGCTCAGATCGATATGAGCGATCGGCTTGACGTTAACACCCTCTATCGTCTGGACGACGCGGGCACGCGGATGCAGCAGAAGATTTCCAAGCTTTTGCAGCTGTCTCATTCCACCAATGAACACGAGGCTGCCCTGGCGATGCAGAAAGCACGACAACTTCAGCAACAGTACCAGGTGGAGACGGGTCATGAAAGGGCTGGTTTTCTGAGTTTGATGGTGCAGCTGGGAAAAAAGCGCGTGGACATGCGAACCAACCGCATCTGCGCTCTTTTGTGCCGCTACTACTTTGTAGACATTGTGCACCTGCACTATTTTGATGCCGTCCGTTGTGAGGACTACAAAGGCTTTGAAATCATTGGTACCCCCAGTCATGTGCTAATGGCGGAATATGTCCTGATCTTTTTACAACGTCAGCTGGAATCGCTATGGCGAGACTTTCAAAGGGAAAAAGGTGCTACGGGATTACGAGCTAAAAAGTCCTATCAATTGGGGATTCTCCATGGTTTCGAGCGCTTTTTACGCGAAGATGCTAGAGTGGAAAAAAATCAAGAGCAGTCAATGGTTATGGCTCAAGAGCAAGGTCTGCAAAGGGTGACTCAATCCTTAACCTCCTATAGCTGTGCCCTTAAGGATCATGTTGGGCAAAGGTTCCCGCGTCTAAGGTCTCAAAGCGCCGGCTCGACCCGCATTTTAAGCGGTGCCTTCGCGGCAGGGACGATAGTCGGTGAGTCTTTGCGAGTGAGGCAGCCTTTGCAAGGCGGGCGCGGGGGCATCAGTGGGTATTTGGAATAGGTTGGCCGTGAGAATTGCGGGGTCTTGCTGGGTGATGCCAAAAATCTTGGCGGACCAAGCAGTTAAGTAGGGTCTGGGAATAGTCGACGTGTGACGCTTGGGTGTATTTATGTGCGGTGTATATTTGGGCCAGGTTCTTAAGATTTTTGCGGTTTATGGCCTCTGCTATTTCAGGATCGCTTTGATACCGTGCCCACCCCTTTTGCTCTCGCTCCCGATAAATGTCCTTTAATTCTTCATCAGAACAGTGGCGATAGTGATCTTGATGCACCAGGCCTTCGAGGGGTAGACGATCACGCAGAGGCGGATTTTCTGCGGGATATCCTAGCACCATACCGGTGACAGGAACGACATTCTTTGGCAGCTGTAAAAGTTTAGAGATTTCTAGGCAATTGGCCAGAGTCGTTCCCAGGTAACAGATCCCTAGATCGTTTTCTTCGGCAGCGAGAGCCACGTTTTGGGAAACCAAAACAGCATCGATGGCTCCAATCATAAAGCTCATAAAATTGTCAAAATTGTCAGGGGCCTGATTCAGACGGAGCCAGCGTCGCATGCGATGGAAGTCGCTGCAAAAGGTCAGAAGCACCGGTGCCTGGAGAACCATATCCTGCTGAAAGTGCAAGGAGTGGAGCTTGTTCTTTAAAACGGTGTCAGTGGTGACGATGATGGAAAAGGCTTGCATGTTGCCTGAAGAAGAGGCGCGAATCCCCGTTTCGAGCACCGAGTGGAGGAGATCCCCATCAATGGGACGATTCTGGTATTTCCGGATGGAGCGGTGGGCCCGGATTCGCTCTGCACTGCTCATGGGTTCTGCCCTGGTTTGAGCTGAGCGGGCTGACCCGTAAAACCGCCGACGAGCCGATCCTCTGGGTAAAGGGAGGCAAATCCAGAAAACGCCTGGAGGCTCTTATGGAAGAAGCCCCGATATTCTATCGTGTATGGACCTCGACCCTCATCAATCGTAATACGGAAGGCGAACTCACCCTCTTTGATGTGAAAGTCATGGATCTCGGTGACAAAAACGCCGGGAACTTCCAAGGTGCCCTTAATCGTTCCATCCGGCTGCTGCTGCAAGCGAATCTGGTCATGAAATACCCTACTGCCGATGTAGATATGCATCACCCACTCACCCACTCACCCAAGAAAGGATTGCTGCTAATCTTGGTAAGATCTTGAGCGTTGAGGGCGGACTTAGGGCTAGGCAGGTAGCAGGAAAAAGCAAGAAACCATAGAAGAAATGGACGCTTCATGATGAATCTCCTTGGTAAAATCATCTTGTAAGCTTGCAATAAAACAAAATATGATATATTTAAAAACTATAAAGTTATGATAATAAGTATCATTTTATCCTATATCTAATTTGAGGTAGACTTTATGAGAGCGAATCCCCTCTTTGTTCATATGGAGAAAATTCGCTATCTAGTCAGTATTGCTGATGCAGGCTCGATGCTGGCTGCAGCCAAAGTTCTGCGAATCGCCCAACCCTCCTTATCTCAGAGTATGAAAATTCTCGAGGAGGCATTGGGAGTTACCCTACTGATTCGGGCTCGAAGTGGGGTGCGTCTGACTCTTGAAGGTCGTAAAATCTACAACTTTGCCCAAACCGTCATGCACGATAGCTACGAGGTTCTGAATCATTTAGAATCCGCCTCCGAGATGAGTGGGACTCTCAGCGTCGCTTTTTACGAGTATTTGGCCAGCAGTCTCTGGCCAAAAGCACAAAAGCAGATGATGTCAAAGCATAAGAATTTGAACTTTAAGATCAAGACAGAGGTAAGCAATGCCCGTATGCTAGAAATGCTGATGAAGGACGAGATCGATCTGTTTTTAGGGGTAGAATCGCAAGTGCCAAGGGATGTTATTAAGGTTCGCATTTTCAAAGAATCTTTTAGTTTCTATGGACGCGAAGAGGCCCTCGCTCGCTTACTGCCTGAGTATTCACCGAAGTCAAAAATCTCTCCTGCGCAGTTGAATGGGGCTCCTCTGCTCTATATGCCTCATAGTTTAGCTGGCAAAGGTCGCACGATGGCTGATTGTTTGCTTGGCTTGGGAGTCTTACAGGATCCCGCGCACGAAATGGCTAATTTTGGTGGTATGAGGGCCCTCGCTTTAGAAGGCTTGGCTGTGGCGGTACTGCCTAATTTTTTGAGCAGCTTTCAGCCGGAACAAAAGAAATTGACCCGCTTGAACACTAGTTTTCCCAGTGAGTTTGGCGGTCATGACTTCTATGTTTGCTACCATCGTTCCCGGGCCAAGGACGCCAGAATCAAAGCTTTGATGGATTGTTTGAAGGATTTCCAGAGCAAGGATAAGGAATAGCCAGCCTATGGATCAGGGGGTCTTTCTAAATTCCAGGGGGGGAATACCCCCCTTTAGGTCTGCCCCCAGCGGAGACAGAGTCGTGACAGTGTGAGTCAGAAACGATAGTATCGAGGCCTTATTCGGATGCTGATTCGCCGTTCACGTATTTCACCAAGACTGCATCGGCAGGCACGTCCCCTAATTCAAAACCTTCGATAGGCGAGTCGGAGAGCCCAGGAAGGTCTTCCAAGCTCATATTACCGCAGTTAGTCGTATCAGCTTCTTTTTCAAGAATTTGCTCTACTTCCATCGGCACGGCGACCAGACCATCTCCCAATTCGGTGCCGACCGCTAGACTATAGGCGGGCATGTACCAGCCTTGTGGTGATTTTTCCGATGGGAACCCCCATAGCTGTCCTGGGCCACCGTATTCAAGGCGGCTCATGCGGCCATAGAAGGGACTTTCCTCGGCGCCGTTAAGGTCATTGGCCTGGCTATGCTGGTAGCTAATCGTAACGGGAGGATCAAAAGCGACAGCGTTACCTGCGTCGTCAATCAAGCCTTGGAACTGAGACCAGGATTGATTGCCGGATTCGAAACGATAGAATTTGTCCAATTTTTGATCCATAGACCAGGGATTGATGTCATCTTTGCCAGTGAGCGCGTCCCAAGATGCCTGAGGAATAAGGGCTCCTGTGCGAAGCTGCACATGACCATCGCTGCTAAGTGTAGGAAAGGCGAATGCGGTAGATCCCATTTTTATGTTATGAGTTGTCGCATCCCAAGTGTAGGTCGCAATAGGGGTCACGACGTTCATCGCTGCTTGAGATTGTTGGTCATTAAAGCCAGTGGTCATAATATAAGGGCTAGCAGAGTTTCCGCCGCCCATCGGCCCTGGACCCATTTGGGCGCCGCTGGAAAGTTCCGCAGCGGTGGGGTTCATTTTTGGACAATCACTAAAGCAGACTAAATTGCCTGAGGGCACAGCGTCACTGCCGCTGACGATCCTTTGAGAATGGAAGGAAATCTCATAGCTGTCCGAGAGGCTAGCGTCTTTAGGGATAAAAATGCTGGCTTGCAAGCTGGGCACAAAAAAGCTGTGGCCGTGAGCCGTCTCGCCAAGGGTTATGGTGCCCGAGGCGGCTTCACGAGTTTCACCGCCTTCACTCCAACTAACATAGGCGACTTTCACGAAATTACTGCCATCCCAAGTGGCCATCAGATTCTTAGGAGGACCATTGCTAGGTCCGTTGGACATCTCATGGTAGTTAATCTCCATGCCTTTAATTTTGCCCAGTTCAATTTTGTTAGCGGTGTATTCGATCAGTTTACCAGGCGCGGATATGAGAGTGTAGGGAGTGGCGACAGGGCCTTCTTCGGTGTAGGCCATGCGATTCACGGTCGTCACACCTTCAAGTTCGCCTTGAGGTGCCCAGATGCCATGATAGCTGGCATGGCCGTTGACTTTATTGCCTGATTTGCCGACAAATTCGATGGGAAAGCCGGAGTTTAACTTATAGAGCGAACCGTCTGCTTTATAGATATTGTAGCGATGGGCAGACTTGACATAAGAATCGCGGCTTAAGCACGCATCCTCGGCTTCGCCGTTAACGCTTCCAGAACGAAACACATGGCTGTCATTGAATGCAACTTTGTAGCTTTGTTCCTGAGTATGCTTCTCACTTTTCCAGGAATTTTCGGCTCTAAAGGCACCGCCAGTGACCTGGGCGTTTTCAACTGTTAAACGAGCGGCTCCATTCGTGCTGCCCTTTCCCTCGTCGCCACGGTCGCTGACTTCCTTCAACACCAGGTTGACACGGCCTTCCGGGTCACGAAAGGTCTCAAGAAATCCTCCGCCATCTGCTGAGCTAAAATCTAAACGAAAGATGCCAACTGGATTCTCTGCGGAAGATCCTTCCGCTACCGTGAAGCGAAGATACATAGGGCGTTCTTTGTCATCAATCCAGAGTTTTCCTTGGAGAGCTTTGCCTTCTTCGCGGGTAACGTCCACCACGACTCTTGTATAGGTAACAGCGTTGCTGGAAGAAGAAGATTCTTCCCCGCCTCCTTCGCCTCCACCTTCATCTCCTCCTGATTCGTCGAAACACTCGGCTTCATTGATAAGGGCTACATAAGGGCCTTTGTTGGCTTCGTAGACGTAGCCTGTTTGGCCAAGAAAACAGTAAATACCGGAAGCCATTTGTATGGTTTGCATGGACTCTTCGCGAAGGCGGTAGCGCACTTTGCCTTTGGCGTCATCAAGTTCCGCGAGTTTCAGTGCGGTAGCCTCTTCCTTTGCCGGAAGAATATCTAGGGTTGACGATAACTGCAGAGCCAGAGTCTCTGCCATCACGGCTCCATTGATATCCGATGGTTTCTGCTGAGCATCAGCTGCAGCGTCGGTAGCGCTCTTCTTTTGACATGCAAATCCCGCCATGGTCGACAAGCTGGCCGCAAGGACCCAAAATTTGCTACCCATTCTTCTACTCATAGGACGACTCCTTAAAAATTCCTTCGATCCATTCCCGACGACTAGATCCCTCGGTGGTCCGGCGTCAGAAGTTTAGCGAATGAGCGTAACATTCTGTAATATTTCAATAAAATATGGAGTTAAGGAGTGTGTCCGTGTTTGGCAACTGGGCTTGCTTTGGCGAACCCATGATAAGTTTGCGGGGCGCCCCATGGACTCTTTAGTGACTAAATCCTGACCAGGCCATCTCCCTTACGTTTCCATTCTTGCTTAGTAAAATCCCCCGGGCTTTGGTCACCTCACCGATCAGAGTGAGCGGAGTGTGTGGGAAGTGCTGCTGCCATTTAAGAGCCAGTTCTGGCCAGTCTTTGGCGCTCAGGGTAAAGAGCAGTTCAAAATCCTCACCGTCAGTCAGGGCTCGTTTTAGCGATTCTTCGTTAGAGAGATTCTTCAAGCTCTCGCGGATGGGAATCTGATCTTCGTAAATCTGAGCCCCAACTCCCGACGCTGTGGCCACATGGCGGATTTCGCTCGCGAGGCCGTCACTGAGATCGGTCATGGCATGCAGGGGAGCATGATCCAAGAGAAACCGAGCCTCGGCTAGGCGCGGGACAAAGAGAAACTGATGGGACTGACGTGTATCGCCCAGGACACCGGTCACGCCTATGGCATCGCCAGGTCTAGCTGATGTTCTTCTGGGAATGCCTTGGGGATGGGCCGAGCCTATAGCGGTGATATTGATGACCAAGCCGCCTCTTGACTGATTGGTATCTCCGCCCATTAAGCGGATAGTATATTGATCGGCCAGATCAAGCATGCTGGACAACAAGGTTTCTAGAAAATTCCAAGAGAGGGACTTTGGAATTCCGAGGCTTAAAAAGAAACCTTCGGGCCTAGCCCCGCAACTGGCTAAGTCGCTCAAATTAACGGCAAGGGCTTTTCGGCCTATATGTTCAGGAAGACTACCGGGCCAATCAAAATGCACACCGGAAAGCAACATATCTGTGGTAATAATCCTCGATGAGGGACTGGGTTCCAGTACGGCGGCATCATCCAATAGGTCATCAGAATATCCGCGTTGCTTGGCTTGCTCGCGCAAAAAGGCCAGGATTCTTTCCTCTGATACCTGCATGGCGTGTCTCCCATTGGTTGCAACGGTCTGATGAGGAATATAACGGATTTTCCTCTTTTGAGCGCGAAAATTCGATCTTTTGATTCGGGGGTAGGCTGTGCGCCCCATTATTTTGAGGAGGGAGAAATTGAAGCAAGCCTTTCCACCAGCTCTGCTGGACAAAATGATCAGTCACCGGGGCCTTCGATACGGGGAAGTTCTGGAGAATTCTCTCGAGTCCTTTCGGCAAGCAAGGGCTCTGGGCTTGAGACATTTTGAAACCGATTTGCAGTGTACGAAAGACGGAAGGATTGTCCTGTCTCATGATGTTAGTCTGGAGAGGCTGTATGGCATTTCCCATTCCATCTCTGAGCTAAGCTCAGAGGATCTTGCAGCTCTGACCATGAAACATGGGCACACCATCGTTTTTCTCGAAACGTTACTGAAGGAATTTGGCGAAGAGAGATGGATTTTTGATCTAAAGCCAGAGAATGGCCTGCGCACCATCTCCGTGCTTGCAGAAATGGCAAACCATCTCGGCTATCGGGATTTTCTTGCTCGCAGAGTGCGATTTCTTTTTTGGGATCGGCAGCAGGAGGCGATATTTAGCAAGATTTTTCCAGAAATAACCAAGTTGCCAGGGGAATTTTCCTGCTGGCGCGCGGGTCTCTCCGTGCTGGCACGTCTCCCTTCTTTAGGAGGAATCCAGTCCGGAAAGTCCTATGCAGTCCCTTATCAACTCAAGTCAAAAGTAATTCTGACACAGGACCTCGTCACAACCTATCATCAGAGGGGAGCCAGGGTTATGGCTTATTTGCCTCCACCCCGGAGCGATCTTTGGTTGCATTTTCACCATATTGGTGTGGATGAATTATTGGTGGATGAATGGCCAATTTAAAGATAAGCCTCAAAATTGGAAAGAATCGCTTAAGAGGCGCGCTTGGATTTTTTCTGTGTCAGACATTTCATGATTTGGGCAGGGATTTCCGTCAGTGTCACGACGTGGTTTACCGCGCCTAACTTAAAGGCTACGTGGGGCATCCCGTAAACAACACAACTGGCTTCGTCTTGCCCGATCGTCTCAGCACCGGATTTTTGCATTTGCAACAGTCCTTGGGCTCCATCTTTCCCCATGCCGGTGAGGATAACTCCGACGCCGCGCTGGGCAAAGGTTGCCGCCATGGAGGTAAAGAGAACATCGACCGATGGCTTATGACCCGTTACATTGGCCCCTTCAAAAACTTTGACAAAACGACGACCACCGCTTTCGTGGACTTCCATGTGAAAGCCTCCGGGAGCAATCAGGACAAGGTTCTCTCGCAGCTCATCCCCATGCACAGCTTCCTTAACCTCTAAGGGTAGGTGTTCATTTAGCCGTTTAGCAAATGCAGTAGAAAATACGGGCGGTATATGTTGAACGATGACGATGGGTGGCATAGGCGGCTCTAGGGATTCAAGCACGATTCTAATCGCTTCAGTTCCACCGGTTGACGCTCCAATAGCAATCACTCGATCTTTGTTCTGAAGGGTTGGAGCGGCTTTCGCTAAAAGGCGGGAGGAATTAGGCAGCAAACTCGAAGTCTTTGTTTTCACTTTTGCTGCTGCGGCATTCTTAACTTTTTGACGAATATCAATGGCGGCTTGATCTAATTCTTTAAACTGAGGCTTCTGCACGTAATCGACAGCCCCTAGTTCCAAGCCCCTCAAAATTTGATCGCCTTCTTCCATCGTCACAGCGGAAATCAACACGACTGGAATAGGAAACTTGGGTAGAAAATTCGCAAGAAGCGTGATGCCATCCATATCTGGCATATTCACATCCAAAGTCATAACGTCAGGCAGAGCCTTAGCAAGTTCGGGCATGACCTTATTGGGGTGATCGATCATCGACACAATTTCAAGTTCTTCATCTGCTGCAAGAATTTTGTGCAAAAGATCTCGCATGGTGCGCGAATCGTCGACGATCATGACGCGAATCTTGCGACGGATTGGATTCGAAGGGGAAGCAAAGGCGGTAGAGCTTGCCTTCCCTTGTTGGGAAGTAGGGGCGGCCCGTGGTTTTGACTCCAGCGCCCTGGGCAGCTCTCTTAAGCGGAGTCGACCACTGTCTTGATACCAGAAGAGCTCGTACTCTGGGGTACTAACATGTTTGCTGGCGGGCAAGTCAGGGTATTGAGCTTGAAAGGCGTCATACCACACGGAAACCAAGGGGTCTGGTCCGACGCATTTAATCGCATGGAGCTCAATCGTTGTCTCTCCAGGTAGCGTCAGGCTGGCGAATAGGGCCTGGACGGAGCTCGCCTGTGGCAGGGAAGGCGCGGATAGCCAAAGCCAAGTCCGTCCGTCTTTCGCTTGCATACATAGACTCACTTGTTGTCTAGCTTCTATACTGGCGATGTGATGGCTTTCGACTGGCGTAAGCTGCTGCTCGAGAATTTTAATGAGCGTCTCTTTAGGCGGCATAGATACTGTCCCTTCTAGCTTGCTCCAGGGACAACAAATAAGCATTTGCGTCATGCAACAAGCTGATGAGAGGTATCACGCGACAAATCGCTCTGCTTGTCGTCATAGCAGGGCTGGCCGGCTCCTCGAGAAAGAGAGGGGATGGTATGAGGCGTTCCAGAAGATCGAAATCGGATTGTTGCGTCCCTCGTAAGATAATCTTGATCACTTGCTGCTTCAAATGGGGCAAGCAGACCCCTGCTGGAAGTTTCAGCAGGCCGCTTATGATATAGAGATGACCTGTTTGCCAAGCTCCTGCAGGCCAGCTGCGTTCGACCTGCCAACCCTGGGAGCTAAAGAGCTGGGTCCAAGGCTTCATTTGACTTTCCTCAGCATCATGAACCTGGATCAAAGTCGCGGGTTGGCTACTGGCGGCACCGATCCCTTGAGCGGACCATGGACTATGTGCAGGCCCAATCATTCTCTGAATATCGGCAGTGTTCCCGACGATGACCCTGGCAAAACTTCCCGGGTCTTGAAAACTTTGTGGGCGAGTTCTTGCGAAGGCCTGGGAGAGTTCTTGCGCTGCGCTGGGTGTGGACTTGAGTTCTTTGCCGCCCAAAGGAGCCTGATTTCTTGCCATAAAGGCGGCACGGAGCTTGTTACGTATCTCCTCGGCGCGAACAGCCAAATCCTGGGCTTTGGGTTTTTCAATATAGTCGCTAGCCCCGAGGCTAAGAGCTTTCGCGGCAAGGGCATTCTCTTCACGCGTAATAGAACTTACCATAACCACGGCTGGGTGTTTGTCATGGAAGTGCCTCTGTAGATAGCCAATCCCGTCCAATTCGGGCATGTGTACGTCCAGAGTCATCAAATGAGTTTCCGGATGGGCTGCAAGTTGTTTTTTTGCTTCAAGGCCGTCTTTTGCGGTGGCAATGACACGGAAGCCTTTATCCTTCGTTAAGATGGCTCCCAGCAAAGTTAGGATCGTCGCGGAGTCGTCAACGCACAGGACATTGAGTAAGGGAGGCATAGAGAAAATGGGAACGAGAGACTTGCCCTCCGTTGATACGGCGCTCGGAGCTGAAGGAAGCTCCCTACTTTTATGGCGATAAATAGAATTCCCATCATAGCGGAAATTTGGCGCATTCTTGTCGAGGGATTCACTCACTCCCGTCAGAAAAATTCCCCAAGGTTCAAGGCGACGAAAAGAGGCATCGGCCACGAGCCGGATCTGGGGCTCTGAAAAATAGATTAGCACGTTGCGGCACAACATAATGTCGAAGCGCTGATCTAGGGAAACCGTTTGATCCAATTTGAAAAGATTTGCTTCTTTAAAGGTACATTTGCTTTTTAAACTTTCTTTGACCTTGCAAAAGTCCGCAATCATTCCGGTGCCACGTGCCCAGTGTCTGCTGAGATAAATAGCTGGAATTTCCTTCACCTCGTCCCATTTATAGACACCGTTTCGCGCAATTTCAATGGACTGATGGTCGATGTCCGTCCCTAATATTTCGAAATCAAGACCTGATTGCAGGCGATTGAGTTGGTAGTCAAGAAACATCGCCAAGGTGTAAACCTCTTGACCTCGGCTGCAAGCTAGAGACCAGACATTGAGTTTCCTTCTCCCAGCCTTCTTTACCTGACTGATGATATCTTGCAGACCCCCTTGCAGCAGAAACTCTACTTGTGAAAACTCTCGAAAGAAAAAGGTATGATGGGTGGTCATCAGGGAAATGATTTCTCTGCCTTCATCCTTCATATTCGCTTGGAAATAGGCCTGATATTGTCTGGGATTTGCGATCCCAAGATCGAGCATTCGTCGCGAGATCCTGGCATAAATCATGGAGTCTTGCTTTAGTCCAAGAATGATTCCCGATTCCTTCTCGACGTAGCGTTTTACAAACTCAATGAGATCAGGAAATCCGTGCTGCGTCTGCATCGTGCTATCTCGCTAAGGTATGGTCATTTCTATAGATCAACAAAACGGGGATCGTGTTCGGTCGGAATTCTATCGCCACCGACGACCATTTTTTGGTTCGCGTGTGAATGTGACCCCCCATTCGCGGTATGACTTGCGGATGAGGCGTTTACAGCGCCTTCTTGGCGAAATGCAATCACTTTGGCGGAGCTAGGGGCCGCTTTAGAGGATGTTGACTCTTGGTCCTTTGGCTTTTCATTCTTACCATGTGAGTTTAATCCTGAACCAAAAATGACTTCTCGGAGCTGAGCAGAAGCTTGAAGCAAGGAGTCAGCTTGGTGAGCCAGATTTCCAGCATTGACTGCTGATTGGTTAGCAATTTGTGAGTTTTCATGTGTCACTTGATCCAACTGATTCATGGCCCGATTAATTTCGGCGATGCCAATCGATTGTTCGTTGGCTGCTGAAGTAATTTCACTTACCATTTTTGAGACTTCAGAAACTTGTTCTACAACATCTTCCAGAACTTTCCCGCAGTCTTCCGCAATGCGAGAGCCTACTTCGACTTTGTGCTTTCCATCTTGGATCAATTGCCCCACAGTGTCCGTCGTGGATTGAATGATATTCTCGACCTTTTCAATGCTAGAGCTGAGCATATCGGATATCTCTTTGGCCGCCGATCCACTCATTTGCGCGAGGCTACCCACCTCTTCTGCGACCACAGCAAATCCTTTGCCATGCTCCCCAGCCCTGGCTGCTTCGACCGAGGCATTGAAAGAAAGTAGTTTAGTTTGAAAGACAATTTCGTTGATGACTTTGGTTTTCGAACCTATTTCGGTAATCACTTTGATGATCTCTTTGATCCGTTCATTGGAATGGCGAATATGGTCCATGATCTTTTCATTGGAAAGGTTGATATCTCCAATGGCATGGATCATAGATTTTACGGATTGCTGTCCGAGCTTGGCGGAATCATAGCTGCGTTTTGCCGTGATGAACGAATTCTGAGCATTTTCACTGCTCTTCTTGATCATCGCAGACATTTCTTCAACTGAGGCTGCTGTTTCTTGCAGGGCGGAGGCCTGTTCCGTTGTTGCTTGGGCCAAACTGTTTGAACCCGCAGAAATATCGATTCCCGCTTGTTGCACAACCTTTGCTTCTGTTCCGACTTCCGCGGATACACTACCCAGAAGTTGGAGCGATTTCTGCATAACAAGGATGGCCAGGACAGATACCACAAAAAGAACGAGAAAGGTCCCGAGGAGGATCCAAAGCTTCGTATAAAGATCGGGATCCATTTCAGGTACCTGAAAGACCATGTGCCAGGAAACTCCGGGGTAGGAGGCAAAGCCTTGAGATGGTATGATCACTTCAATAACTCGGTCGGGGTAATGTCCTTGGGTTGGCAGAAAATGAGTTAGCTGAAGTTCGTTTCGGGCCCCCTCTGCAAGGCTGAGAAAGCTCGGGTGGGCGTCTTCCTTAATTTGTTCGGGGCGAACAAGGTAACGACCCTTGCTGTCTAATAGGAAAGCAAAACTCTCTTGAATCACATTGCCTTTTAAACTCGCTTGCTCTTGCATAATGATGGTTTCAACGACGTCTTTCCAACTCATGCGATTGGTCCAGACCCCTAGCAAAATGCCCGTATTGGGATCAAGAATCGGCACTGAGAAATTCATCACATAGCCATCTGTACCTGTCGTTTGCTTTACCAGATCCTCGAAGTGGCTATCCTCGACGACGGAAGTTCCTTTGGGAAAATTCGGTTTTGATGCCTCTTTGAACCAGTGTTCTGCGGACATGTTCTGGCCAAGCAAGTGCTCTGTCTTCAAGGGGGAGCCATCTTTCTTTATCGTGTTTGCGGCAATCACTTCCCCTGACGCATTCGTCACCATCATAAGATCATACACGGGAGCATAGGTCACCATCATGTCATTGATGAATCTTTCGATGCGATAGGGATCACCGCTTCGAGCCGACTCTGAAAGGGCAAATGCCTGAACATCGCCATAGCGCTCAAAGAGATTACGGTCAATTTTATCTATCGTGGCCATGGCGGCGGACTTGGCCTTCTCTTCCCGGGGCACTTGCCGACTCTCGTGTGATTGATAGACCATAAAAAGCAAGACGGAGTAGAAAATAGCGTTGAGACCAAGGAAAACCAGCATCAGTTTCTTTTTTAATGATAGGCGACTCATGGACTTCCTGACTCCTGTTTAACCTGCCATCCGTTTGGTAGCAGAGGAATTAATATGAATGCGCAATGATTTAAAGATATCAACAATGGTGATTAAGGACTCTTCATGATAGACGATACCAATCACATGTGGGGTCTGGGCCGTGACTTCCGGTTTTCTATCAATCTGCTCATTCCTCAGAATCGTGACAGATTGAATATGATCGACCAATGCACCAAAGCAATAGCCATCGGTATCAAAGATGACGACAACCCCTGCTTGATTTGTGCTGGGCGCTAAGCCATAGGCTTTGCGTAAATCAAAAATCGACAGGATCCGTCCGCGCAGATTGATAACTCCCAGCAGGTGAGGCGGGGAAAAAGGCAACCTTGTTATCTCGGGTGGTGCCACGACTTCCTTAACGTGAAGTATATCAACACCAAAATCCTCGGCTCCGAGCAGAAAAACAAGATAGCGACTTTCCTGTGAATGGGTAGGAAGAGGAATGACCTCACCATGTGCACCGCTCATCAAGATGCCCTCCTAAGATTTCCGTATCCCCCTGTGGCTTTGCGAGAAACGATAAGTTCTGGTAGATCTAGTATCAGGGCAGCATTGCCATCGCCAAGAATGGCGCCCCCGATGATTCCCTTTATGGTTCCAATTTCTATACCAAGCTTTTTAATGACCACTTGTTGTCGACCAATGATTTCATCGACCATGACCGCAAAAGGTTGCTCCGACATTCGCACAACAATGGCGGTAGTGGTGGGATTTTCCTCTATATCAGGTTTTGTTTTGCCATCAGCTGGTTTCGTCGGCATGGGGATCCCCAGGATCTGGCCTAAATGATGTAGGGGGATATTTTCCTGGCGTAAGTGGAAAATGCTGCCAGCATCTTTTAGATTGTGGATATCCGAGGCTTTTGGGCTCACAGATTCATGAACCTGAGTCAGGGGCACAATAAATTTTTCCTGTCCGCAGCGAATCACCATTCCGTCGATGATGGCGAGCGTCAAAGGAAGTATGACCTTAAAAGTTGTCCCTTGATCGACTCGGGAGTCAAGTTGAATTTCACCTTTAAGAATGTGCTCAATATTAGTCCGAACGACATCCATGCCGACGCCCCGGCCAGAGAGATCGGTGACTTGCTCTTTGGTTGAAAAGCCGGCGTGAAAAATCAACATTTGCGCCTCTTTTTCTGCAAGTTTCTTCCCTTTGGGAAGGAGGCCTTTTTCGATAGCTTTCTGCGTTAGCTTTTCTGCATTTAATCCTTTTCCGTCATCGCGAATTTCAATAACGACATTCCCACCCTGATGATAGGCGGATAGCTTAATATGTCCCTGATCAGATTTTCCTTTTTCGAGGCGCTCCGAACTAGATTCAATGCCATGATCAACGGCGTTACGGATTAAATGCACAAGGGGATCACCGAGTTGATCTACCACAGTTTTGTCAAGTTCGGTGTCTTCGCCTTGAAGTTCGAAGCGGATATTTTTCCCAAGTTCTTTTGAGGAATCTCGCACGATGCGCTGCAACTTTTGGAAGGTTTGCTTGAGGCTGACCATTCGCAGGCTCATGGAGATATCTTGAATATCCTTCGTGATCTTTGCTAACTGAGTGATGGTTTTTTGCAAAAATGGAGAAGGTATGGTGCTTTTTTGCTGATTGAGGACCGTCTGAAGGATAACCAGCTCGCCAATGTTGTTAATCAGGTTTTCTAGGCGATTTAGGCTTACTCTGATGCTCTCATCGCTTGCTTGCTTGTTTGCCTTTGTCGGCGAGTCTTGGTTTTGGTCGTTTTTAGCTTTGTCGAGACCGGTATTTGAGTTTGAGCTGCTAGGATGCAGAGCGGAAGTGACCTGCACAGCTGCTGCATAGACAGCGTCAATGTCGTGATTGATTTGCTGAAGAGCTGCCAAGGGATCTGGGGATGAAGGGACTTCCTTACTTTCGTTGAGATGTCCCTCAGGTGTGGTTGAGGTTTTAGCTTCGACAAGATCAGCTGGTGCCGATAGATTACCAGCTGTGGCTTGAATCAACTCATGAAGCAGGGTTTCGTCCATCGCAGGTTCCGTACCACCCTTCAGGAGTTCTACGGATTGGCACAGAAAATCATTGCATCGTAAGAGAAGATCAACGGTGTGACTTTCGAGGTTGAGTTCGCGGTTCTTTATTTTGAGAATAAAACTCTCGAGCTTGTGGGTAAAATTCCCGATTTGGTCAAACCCAACGGCCCGGGCCGAGCCTTTGAGGTTATGGGCCAAGCGGAAGATTTGATCTATGATGGCCGGATCGTCCTTCATCTCTTCTAATTTGAGGAAGGCTTGCTCGGCATTGCTCAGCAGCTCGGAAGCTTCTTCGAGAAACGCGAGTCGAAGTTGTTCGGCTAGCTCGTCCATTTTTCGTCCATTAAGTTCGTGCGATAGGTTTTTTTTAGCCATCGGCTGCCACGGTGGAAGCTTTAGGACGCTCCAATATAAAAAGGCGTGCGCGCGAATGATTTGTATCTTGCTCTGGAATGAAAAAATGAAGTGGATTTAGCGAGTTGCCCTTCTTGGGTCTAAACTCAAAAGAGGAAGTCTTTCGATTATCTCGATTCTCCTCGAGAAGCTTAGATGCCGTATTTATTAAGATTTTAAGCACACGCTTCGCAGGGCTGAGAACTGCTGAAATGTCCGCATAGACAGAATTTGTCGATCTTGAAGGAGTCAGGACTCCGTCGATGAGCTCTTGGTCTGAAAGCGTTATATTGTGGTTAAAAAGGCTTTTGCATAGGAAAGTGAGGCTTGACGGTTTCAGTCGTAACCACTAGTTTCCAGCTGAATTGGTCACACGGTGTGATGAATATTTAGGGGGAGTTACAGTATGTTTTTTTCACGGCGCCTTGCTGCAAAATTTGCTTTTATGATGCCAGTCGTCTTGTTCGCGTCGACTGGAGCTTTCGGCAATTCATTTCAACAATCTTTCGATGCGATTGAATTTAGTACCGACTTCTCTGGGACCTCAGCATCGTTCTCATTGAATGATTTAACTTTGCAGGACATACAAGTTGATAGGCGCGACGCTGAAGGTACGAATCTTTTTGCAAGCGTTTGTCTCGCAGATCGAGAAGCTGACGTACTCGCTATTGATAGTCTGTTCAGCAGCATGACAACTTTTGCAAAGGATCGCACCAAGCTCATGGCTCATGTACGAGAATTTTACGAGCTTTGGTTCGCTGCGAAGAGTGCTGGCAAGTCCCTTGCCTTTTGCAGTTTCGGAGTGTCTATGCCATGTCACAACTGCACGGCCGGCAGAGACTATGGTTTGCTTTTCATAAATGAAAAGTTGGAAGCTACCTATGCCTATGATTGGATGTGGGATAGCTAAATCTAGAGTGTCATCCGAATACCTGCTCCGAGCTGGAGGGCGCTACTTGATCCGCTCGCAAAGGAAGACATAACGGAACCGATGATGTAGTTCGCTTCGCCAACTAATTTCAAATTCTGACTGATCTGCAGACTGTACCCCACACCACCACCAAAATCCAATGTATCTGTGGCCACGCTTAGGTTTGTCTCTGCGCGCTGGCTACTTGTGATTTTGCTAAAACCGCCCACACCGATTAAATAGAATTCATTCTTGTCCTGAATAGATAGTTTCATCGCTGAGTCGTCGGTTTGACTCGACATGATCCGAAAGGGTCTGTAGATCAAATTCAGGTGGACACTCAGAATCGACATAAACGTCTTAAGGCCACCTTGCTGAAGGCAGCCATTGACGCCAAATTCGATGTTGATGCTAGAAGATGAGGATATCCGTTCGCACAGGAATAGCCCACTGATCTGCTCGGGCTTGGTCGTCCCAGCTCCGTCATTGCTACCATCGACAGAGGTCTCTCCCGGAAAGGTAAGTGCCACCGTGCGCGTTGTCATACCTGCTGTGGTCGTGCTAATGGCCTGTGCAAACCCCATGGGCGTTGACCAAAGATAGATGATGGCGGCTGAAATAATTGACCAAAAGTTCAATTTATCGTCTCCGCGGTCTGATGAAAGGCAATCATTTTTGGCTCGGATTTGACTCCCCGATAATAGCGCGGGTTCGGATTCAAGGTGAGAGATCCATTCGGGGGAAGATTCGTCAGGATCTTTTCGAGCTTGTAGGCGCCCAAGCTCACTAGCCAGGCATCGGCTCCTTCTGATGCGATCAACTCAGCGCGAATGGGTGATAGATAATAGCTGGCTAAAAGTCTGTCAAGATCATCGCGATTCTGAAAACCGCTGATTTTAAGACATTGGCTTGAGTCACCCGGGTCTATTTTAATGGCTTGCGCCCAACGCTTCATGTCTTCTGTCTGCAAACCACTGGGTACTTTGCTCAGGCGAAGGAATGCGTCGATTACCTGTGAGGCTTGCAATTGCTTGCCATCCGACCAGTAGACAGCTTCGCGTAAACATACGTCCGCTAGGGCATCTTTGACCTCAACTTTGGTGGCTAACTGAAAGACGTAAGCATTTGCATGGAGAGGGCGCTGAATCCTCTCCGCTAAATCTGCTCGAATTTGCTCAGCAAGCGGCAACTGAGACAACTGCCAATCATAATAGTCACCCGCTGCTTTGGTGAGGCCCGTGCCGCCCTCTTTGTCGGAAAATAGCCTTATTCCAAAGACAAGAACCGTGATTCCCAACACGATAGCTATGCCAATGATGATAGTTTTTTTCCTTGCTTCCATAGTCATTAGCCTTTGTCCGTATTGTTTATGTTTTTAGGTTTTGGATTTGTCTCACTTTCGGAATCCGCCTTTGCGACATCAGGGAAATGCAGCTTTATAACAATTCTGCGGTTTAAAGCTTTGTTATTGGTCAAAGGAAAGCCACGATCATCAAACTCGGGCGCTAGGGGTTGAAAATGTGAATAGCCCGTGGCGCGGATACGAGATCCCTCAATCCCTGCCTTCACTAACATTTCCGCGATGGCTGAAGCACGCGCGGTAGAGAGATTCCAATTGGTTTTAAAAGGACTACTTTTCTTTAATGGATCGCTATCGGTGTGTCCTTCCACTTCAATCTGGGCGCCCAGCGAGGAGGTCTTTAGCTCCTCTGCAACTTTGGCGATTAACTCGGCACCAACCTGGGTCAGATCAGCACGGCCAACATTGAACAGGTTACTTGTTAATAGCACGACTTCGAGAGTGTTGATCGAATGAAACCCTAGTGCAAAGGACACATCAACCCTTTGCTGATTGGCGACCGCATCGGCTCTTGCTTGGATATTTTTCTCTGCCTTTTCCGCGGTCGAACTCATATCTGAATAGTCGATTCCCTTATAGCCCAGCACCGTTTTGAGCTGCGAAGTCAGTTTTTCCTCGCTTGTCATAGCTGACTTGGAAGCAGGTTCTACTGAGAAAAAAAGGATAAAGAAGCACATGAGCAGGGTCACCATATCTGCAAAGCTCATAAGCCATGGTTCGCCCTCCTCTTCCTCATGATGAGCACCGGGAACATGAATCGTATCGTCATGATGCTCATGACTCTCCACAGCGGCATGAGCATCCACTAGCACAAGATTCTTTTCTTTTTTTTCTGCGGTACTCATGGACAGTTTCCCATTTCCTTCAGATTAAGCGGCGGACTTAACTGCGCCCCTTTTACTAGGGGGAATATGGCTTAGCATCAGCTCATGGATAATAATGGGGCTCTCCTTTTTCTTTAGGAGCATGAGACCT